>JBOIDT010000006.1:0-35279 GCA_050740755.1 Gammaproteobacteria bacterium | reverse complement strand
CTAAATACTTATTCTGGCGGTCCCCGCCCGTTCCGTGCCCCCCGTGAGATTACAGGGCAAGGGTGTCTGGCTGAAGAGCATGTCCGGTATTGATGAATAGAACGCGAGAGGGAGGGTCAGTGGCTGAGTTAGGCATTGTGACGCCAGACCATAGTATTCTTCCGCCCTAGACCCAAGGCTCGATACGGGTGGGTGGCTAACCCTTGTGAAGATGCCTTACGACCTCTTCTCCCGGCAGGGACTTTCACCCGATAGTGTTCGGGCGTGGCTAAGCGCTTCCCGACGACGTTGCTTGAATTCCGGCAGATGTCCCCCGATGAGCGGGCCGCGCCGTTCTACGCCCGGATCCCGATCGAGTTCGGCGTGACCCGGGACGGCGGCCGAGGCCAGCCGGCCTCATTCGACCGGCTCGCCGCGCGCCTGCAGATCGGCATGATAGGACGACCGCACCAGCGGACCGCTCGCGACACGCCGGAAACCCAGGCCCCGGGCGTAGTCGCCCAGCTCTCGGAACTCGGCCGGCGTGACGAAGCGCTCGACCGGCAGGTGATAGCGGCTCGGCTGTAGATACTGGCCGACGGTCAGCATCTCGCAGGCATGCTCGCGGAGGTCGTGCAGGACCTCGCGGACCTCGTCGAGACCCTCACCGAGCCCCAGCATGAGCCCGGATTTGGTCGGGACCTCCGGGTGCTCGGCCTTGAACCGCCTGAGGAGCAGGAGCGAACCGCGGTAATCCGCCCCCGGCCGCACCCGGCGGTAGAGCCGCGGGACCGTCTCGAGGTTGTGGTTGAAGACATCGGGCGGCGCCTCCCGGAGCCGTTCCAGGGCGGGCCCCACGCGTTTGCGGAAATCCGGTACCAGCACCTCGACCTTGAGGCCGGGCAGGCGCGCGCGCAGCGCCCGGATGCAAGCGGCAAAGTGGGCGGCGCCGCCGTCCGGCAGATCGTCGCGATCGACCGAGGTGATGACCGCGTAGGAAAGCCCCATGTCCGCCACGGCCTCGGCGAGATGGCCAGGCTCTTCGGGGTCGGGCGGCGCCGGCCGGCCATGGGCCACGTCGCAGAACGGACAGCGGCGCGTGCACAGATCACCCAGGATCATGAAGGTCGCGGTGCCGTGCGAAAAGCATTCCCCGAGGTTCGGGCAGGCGGCCTCCTCACACACCGTGTGCAGGCGCTTGTTACGCAACAGCGCCTTGAGCGCCAGGACCTTGGGATCGGTCGGGGCCTTGGCCCGGATCCAAGGCGGCTTCCTCGGTAAGACGCCGAGGCTCGGCGGGAGCTTCTGCGGCGCCGTTTTCGCGCGACCGCGGTCCAGGTGCGGCCGTCCGGTGGTTTCAGGCGGCATGGCGGGCCGCTCGGGCTTCCGGGTGCGCGTATCCGAGGTGATGGAGCAGGTGAGGTAGGATGCGAGATTTGATTTCCCCGATCCCCGCGGCTACGCCCAGGTCGCGAAGCCGGGTCACGCACAGCCCGGCATAGCCACAGGGATCGATGCCGGCGTAGGGTGTCAGGTCCATATCTACATTGAGCGCGAGCCCGTGATAACTGCAAGCGCGCCGCACGCGCAAACCGAGAGCGGCGAGCTTGCCATCCCCGGCATACACCCCCGGCGCACCGGCCCGCCGCCCGGCCTCCACCCCAAAGCCGGCACAGAGGTCGATGACCGCTTGCTCCAAGACATGGACCAGCCGCCGGAGACCCAGGCCACGGCGTGCGAGATCGACCAGCACGTAGACCACGAGCTGCCCCGGCCCATGGTAGGTGACCTCGCCCCCGCGGTCGCTCCGGACCACGGGAATCGTCCCGGGATCGAGTACATGGATCGGTTTGCCGTTCAGGCCCAGGGTATAGACCGGGGGGTGATCGAGGAGCCAGACCTCGTCCACGGTGGTCGGCCCGCGTGCCGCCGTGAACCGGCGCATGGCCTCAAAGGCCTCGGCATAGGCCACGGTCCCGAGGTCGCGCACCCGCACCTCGTCTGGATCCGATGTGGCCTCCAAGTGGCCCGGCGGCGTCACCCGTTGCGCCCGCATTTCCCTAAAGCGCCATCAGGACGCGCTCGTGACTGCTGAGCTCCCGGTAGATGGCGTCGAGCTGCACCTGGCTCATCGCCTCGATGGTCACGGTCACCGCCATATAGCGCCCGCCGGTCGATAGCCGGCTCTTGACTGCCGCTTCACCGAGCCCGGGCGAATGCCGGCGCACGATCCCGAAGATCATGAGATCGAAGCCCTCCTCTGCCCGGCCCATGGCCTTGATCGGGAAGCGACAAGGGAAGCGGAGGCACGGCTCGCCGCCCAGGCTCATAGGCCATTTCTCCTCACAGACCGACCGCCATTATAGGCGGAAGATCGCGCCGGTGTTCCGGCATCGACCTCGCCGCTATCGGATTGATCGATAGCCATAGGCGAACCCGGCGGACCGGTGCGCGGGCACGCCGCCGCGAGGCATCGCCGGGCCTGCCGATCCGGCACCGCGGACGCCAGGCACCTGGCGTGGCAACCGCGGCCGACAGGCAGCGTTCTTGCATTACCGCGATGCGACGCCCCAGCGGGTCCCCGGGCGTTTCCCGGCAGCGGATGACCGTGATCGCAGTGACATAGTTCACAGACCACGAGCCACTCGGTCGCTTAGAGTGGCAGGCATAGGACCGGGGCACCGGGGCAGGCATTGAACCCGATCGGCGTTTCCGGGAAATCCAAGGACAGAAGCCCGGCATACATCGCTCGGGTATCCCAGGTAGGGTAAGACAATCGGTGAAACGACTATGAACACGGCCACATGGGGCGATATGCCCAACGATCTGGAGCTTGCCAGGGTATTGCAACACCGTTACGGTGACGGGACGGTCTATGTGCCACGGACCGGCGCCAGGCCCGTGTTGCGCCTCTGCGTGCAGCTCGGCCTCGTCAGCGACGAGGGGTTCATCACGCGGAAAGGCCGCGATCTGCTGGCCCGCTGTGGCTTTTAGCCACGCCTCGCGGTCGTAGTCGGTGGCCGGACGTCTACCTCCGCTGTCCCGCCTCGAAGTGGGCCACCGGCTCGCCACCCCCGTCGAAGAGATCGAGCTCCGGCCCTGAGATCTTCCACGTCGCGACCTCCTCGAGCACGCGAAGAAACTCACCCTCGATCTCCATACCCTCCGGGCAGGACATCCGCGTCGTCGCTATCCCCGAGAAGTTGATCCGCCCGCCTTCGAGCCGATAGCCGCCGAACAGCCGGTTGCACCCACCCGAGCCGTTGGCCTCTTGCCTCGCGGGCCGCAGGACCAAGTGGGGTTCGCCCTGCCCTTCGCCGACCACCACCGCTCGCCCACTCAGGCGGGTGAGCTTCCAATAGGTGTTCTCAAGCTCCACCGTATTGACGCGACCGCAGCAGTTCTTGCCTGACCCCGCAACGCTGGAGCGCTCTGCCACATGGGCGGGCGGCAGCGCGCCGCCATCACCCTGAGCGGCCGTCCCCGCCATGACCATGGGCCCCAGGGCGGCCTGTGCCGGTAACGCTATCAGGGCGATGGCGATCCGGCGCAAGCGGTTCACTGTGCGCCGGCCGGACAGGCGCAATTGCCGCCGCGGGCCCATTCGTGACGCCGCCTGATCGCTCACCCGCACTTGGACTCACCACAGTTCAAGCAGGTGAGACAGCCGTCCATCAGGATCATCGCCTTCGTATGGCACTTCGGGCACAGAACGGCGCCGCCCGGGAACTCGTCGGTCGCGACCGCGCCGTTCCTGCCCGCGTACTCGGCGCGCTTTTCATCGACCATGCGCCTCCGTTGCGCATCCAGGGGCTCATCCTTGATGAGGCCGATCATGCGCAGGTGGCTCTCGAGCACATCACCGATCTCGCCGACCAGCGAGGGCATGAAGCGCCCGCCTTTCTTGAAATACCCTCCCTTGGGATCGAACACCGAGCGCAGCTCCTCGACCAGGAAGGTCACATCACCGCCCTTGCGAAACACCGCCGACATGATCCGCGTCAGTGCCACGATCCACTGGAAATGATCCATGTTCTTCGAGTTGATGAAGATCTCGAAGGGCCGTCTGAGCTCGTGCTCGGTGCCTTCGTTCAACACGATGTCGTTGATGGTGACATACAGGGCATGGTCCGAGAGCGGCGTCTTGAGCTTGTAGGTCGAGCCCTGCAACCTCTCCGGCCGCTCGAGCTTCTCGTGCATCTGCACGACGTCGGCGCCCGCGCGCAGCGCGACGGCCTCGCCGGCCGGGCAATCATGTTTCACGACGCTGTACTTGACGATGCGCTTCTGGATATTCTTTGCCATGGCCCCCTCCTCTAGAACCTGCCGTAGTAACCTTCCTTGAGCGCGTCGAAGAGATTGGCCGCGGTATGCACCTCGTCGTCGTATTCGATCTCTTCGTTGCCCCGGGCCTCGACCACCTCGCCGTCCTCCAGCACGAAGCGGTAGGTCGTGTTCGCGAGGTCCTGCTCCTTCACCAGCACGCCCTGGAAGGCCTCGGGATTGAACCGGAAGGTCGTACAACCCTTGAGCCCCTGCTCGTGGGCATAACGGTAGATGTCTTTGAAGTCCTCGAACGGGAAGTCGGTGGGGACGTTCGCGGTCTTCGAGATCGAGGAGTCGATCCATTTTTGCGCCGCCGCCTGGATGTCCACGTGCGCCGTGGGCGTGATGTCCTCGGCCGTCACGAAATACCCGGGCAGCCGTCCTTCTTCGCTGGATGCGTCGGGCACCGCCTCGGGATCGCAGAGCGCCCGATAGGCCAGCAACTCGTAGGAATAGACCTCGACCTTCTCCTTGGTCTTCTTGCCCTCGCGGATCAGGTTACGGGAATAATGGTGGGCGAAGCTCGGCTCGATGCCGTTGCTGGCATTGTTCGCGAGCGACAGCGAGATGGTGCCGGTCGGCGCGATGGAGCTATGGTGCGTGAAACGCGCGCCGATCCCGGCGAGCGCTTCCACCAGTTCCGGCGCCGCCTCCGCGATGCGCTGCATGTAGCGGCTGTAGCGGGCGTGCAGGACCTTGCCCTTGACCACATCGCCCGCCCGATAGCCGTCGCGCGCCATCTCCGGCCGCCGCTCGAGCATCTCGGCGGTGACGGTGAAGTCCTCTTCCATGAGGGGTGCCGGTCCTTTTTCGCGCGCCAGTGCCAGCGCCGTCTCCCAACCGGCGAGGGCCAGCTCGCGGGTGACGCGCTCGGTGTAGGCCACCGATTCCGGTCCGCCATACCGCAGGCCCAGCATGGTGAGCGTCGAGCCGAGGCCCAGATAACCCATCCCATGGCGGCGCTTGCGGCGGATCTCCTCGCCATGCGCGGCGAGCGGGAGCCCATGGACCTCGACCACGTTGTCGAGCATGCGGGTGAACACCTGGACGACCTTGCGAAAATTTTCCCAATCGAAACGGGCGTGCTCGCCGAAGGGATCGCGCACGAAGCGGGTGAGATTGACCGAGCCGAGGAGGCAGGAGCCGTAGGGGGGCAAGGGCTGCTCGCCGCACGGGTTGGTCGCCCGGATGTCCTCGCAAAACCAGTTGTTGTTCCACTCGTTGACCCGGTCGATCAAGATGAATCCGGGCTCGGCATAGTCATAGGTCGAGGCCATGATCATGTCCCACAGCTGCCGTGCGCGCAGGGTCTTGTAGACCTTGCAGGCGACCCGGCCTCGGGCGTTGGCGAGGTAGCCCTCGTGGGTCGGCCACTCCCGCCACACGATGGCCGCCGGATCGTAGAGGTCGATGCCGCCGTCGGTCTCTGCCGGGGTCAGGGGGAAGGCGAGCGGCCACAGCCCGTCGTCCTTGACGGCGCGCATGAACTCGTCGGTGACCAGCAGCGACAGGTTGAACTGGCGCAGCCGCCCGTCCTCGCGTTTCGCGCGGATGAAGTCCTTGACGTCGGGGTGCCCGACATCGAAGGTGCCCATCTGCGCCCCGCGCCGCCCGCCGGCCGAGGACACCGTGAAGCACATCTTGTCGTAGATGTCCATGAAGGACATAGGCCCCGAGGTGTAGGCCCCGGCCCCCGAGACATAGGCCCCCTTGGGGCGCAGGGTCGAGAAGTCGTAGCCGATCCCGCAGCCGGCCTTGAGCGTCAGCCCGGCCTCGTGGACCTTGCCGAGGATGTCGTTCATGGAATCACGGATGGTCCCCGACACGGTGCAGTTGATGGTCGAGGTGGCGGGCTTGTATTCCCTGGCCCCGGCATTCGAGACGATGCGCCCGGCCGGGATCGCTCCATGACGAAGTGCCCACAGGAACTCCCCGTACCAGTGCTCGCGCAGGGCCTCCGTGGCCTCGACCGCGGCCAGCGAGCGGGCGACGCGCTGGTAGGTGTCATCGATGGTCACATCGAGGGGCGTGCCGTCCTTCTTCTTCAGGCGGTACTTCTTGTCCCACACGTCCAGCGACGCCGGCTGATACGTTACCTCCAGGGCGTCGTTCGAAACGAGCTTCATCGAGGTCTTTCTCATCACTCCTCCCCCAGGAACCGCGTCTGGTCGGGCATTGCGCCGTCGCCGGACAGCCAGCGCCTGCCGACCTGCCCCTCCCCCGCCGGAGGGAGACCAAGGTACCGGGATCGAGGCGTCTGGCCCCACCCCGTCGACGGCGAAAACACAATATATTGCGTTTACCTGAAGATCGCAACCCCATATTCTGTAGGAGGCCCGCACCTGTCCAGCGGGTAGCCGCGCAGCGGGGGAAGGGGTCAGGGTGGGGGTAAGGCGCCGCGCCAGGGAACGAGCTTGGTGGACAAACGACGCCTCGGATCACGCTCGGCGCGTCCACGCCGCGGGCCTTGGGACGGCCCGCTCTCCCGGGCTTACCCGCTTCCCGTTGCCGCGCTATATACTACGGAAACCTGGTGCGTCGCAACATCCCTTTTCAAGAAGAGGTACCCCATGGCCAATGAATCATCCCCCAAGACCGCCGGGGCCGTGAGCCTCAGCGAAGAGGCCCGAGAACGGCCCGTCCAGCTACCGCTCTACCAGGGCAGCCTGGGCCCGAACGTCATCGACATCCGTAAACTCTATCAAGAGACCGGGTATTTCACCTTCGACCCCGGTTTCACCTCCACCGCGAGCTGCGAGTCCAAGATCACCTACATCGACGGCGACAAGGGCGAGCTGTTCTATCGCGGCTATCCCATCGAGGAGTTGGCGGAGCAGACCGGGTTCCTGGAGGTGTGTTACCTCCTGCTCTACGGGGAGCTGCCGAACGCCGTGGAGAAGGCCCAGTTCGAGCGCACCATCACCCATCACACCATGCTGCACGAGCAGATCCTCACCTTTTATCGGGGATTTCGCCGCGATGCGCATCCCATGGCCGTGATCTGCGGGGTGGTCGGCGCCATGAGCGCCTTTTATCACGACAGCACCGATGTCGAGGATCCCGAGCAACGCCAGATCGCCTCGCACCGGCTCATTGCCAAGGTGCCGACCATCGCCGCCATGGCCTACAAGTATTCGGTCGGCCAGCCCTTCGTGTATCCGCGCAATGACCTGGGTTTTGTCGAGAACTTCCTGCACATGATGTTCGCGGTGCCGTGCGAGACCTACCATCCGAGCCCCGCGCAGGCGCGGGCCATGGAGCGCATCTTCATCCTGCACGCCGACCACGAACAGAACGCCTCGACCTCGACGGTCCGGACCGCCGGATCGAGCGGGGCCAACCCGTTCGCCTGCATCGCCGCCGGGATCGCCTCACTGTGGGGGCCGGCGCACGGTGGGGCCAATGAGGCGGTGCTCAAGATGCTGGCGGAGATCGGCACCAAGGCGCGCATCCCAGAGTTCATCAAACGCGCCAAGGACAAGGCCGACTCGTTCAAGCTCATGGGCTTCGGCCACCGCGTCTACAAGAACTACGACCCGCGCGCCGCGGTTTTGCGCGCGTCCTGCCATGAGGTCCTGGAAGAGCTGGGCGTGGCCCACGAGCCGCTCCTCGAGATCGCGCTGGAACTGGAACGCATCGCGCTGGAGGACGAGTATTTCATCGAGCGCAAACTGTTCCCCAACGTGGATTTCTATTCCGGGATCATCTTGAGGGCCATGGGACTGCCGATCGGCATGTTCACGGTGCTGTTCGCGGTCGCCCGCACCGTCGGTTGGATAGCGCAGTGGAAGGAGATGATCGAGGACCCGACCCAGAAGATCAGCCGGCCGCGCCAACTCTACACCGGCCATGCGCGCCGTCCCTTCGTGCCGGTCGGGTCGCGGTGATCGGCGCGGACGCGCTTCAGGATCCCGACCGCCTCGGGCTTTGCGTCCGCTAAAGGAGCTTGAGGTCCAGACCCCGCTCCACCAGCCACAGGGCGGCCAGCACCAGGATGGCGAGCGAGCCGCCTTGGAACACCAGGCGCGCGTACGAAGCCGTGCGGCGCGCGCCGTAGGCCAGCGGGAGGAAGGTCGCGACGATCGCGAGCTGGCCGCCCTCCACCCCGAGGTTGAACGCCACGAGCGCCAAGGCCAGTGAACCCGTGGGCAACCCGAGGTCGAGGAGCACGCTCGCGAACCCGAGACCATGCACGAGCCCGAACCCGAAGGCCACCAGCCAGCGTCGTGACGTCACCAGCGGATAGAGGTTGTTGAGCGCGGCCAGGAGGACCGAGGCGGCGATGGCCGACTCGACCAAACGGGCCGGGAGGGCGATCACCTCGAGCACGGCGAGGCTCAGGGTCACCGAGTGCGCGAGGGTGAAGGCCGTCACCACCTTGACGACCTCGGTGAGCGCCGGGCGGAATCCCGGCACGGGGAGCCAGTGTCCGCCGCTGCGCCACAAGACGGCGGGGAGCAGGAGGCTTAGAAGAAACAGGATGTGGTCGTAGCCGATCCAGATGTGCCACACCCCCTCTCGGCCATAGTCCAGGAACTCCGCGAGGCGAGAGGGGGCGTCGAGCGCCAGCGTGTGCTCGCGATAATCGGTCGAAAAGATCCCGATCTGGGTCTGTCCCTCGTGTTCCGCGCGCCACAGCCCCCGGTGCTGCGCGTCCAGATCGAAGAACAGGTCGTAGTGCAGGACCAGCCGCGGCGTTCGTACCGCGCAGCGCGCCGAGAACCGTAACACCGCGTAGCTGCCGTCCGTATGGCGATCCACGAGTTGCTCCTCCAGCTGTGCGGCACAGGGCCGGCCGCCCGACGACACCCGAAGATGTCCCAGCGCATAGGTCGCGATGGCCTCATGGCGCCCCTTGAGCTCACCCCAGGTGATGGCTCCATCGCCATCCGCATCCAGCCCGATCGCATAGTCGAGGTCGCGCAGCGCGATGTCCCATTGCCCGGACACGACCCGGTCGCGCACCGTGAAACTGAGGTAACTGTCGCTCGGCTTGTGGGCCGCGGCGGGCGTGCTCCAGAACCACGCGATCACGAGGACCAGAAAAGGCATGGTTTACCTCTTGGCCCGGAGCTCGTTCACGAGCCGGCGCAACGGGAGGTCCTGGAGCCGGGTCCGCTCCATCATCTCCAGGACCGGTCGCGCCGCCTCGGGCCGCCCCGAGGCGAGGGCCGCCTCGAGCAGGATGCGCGCATCCCGTGGCTCCCGCTGCGCGGCCCAGTTCGCACTTGCGAGCGTGAGTGCCTCCTCTGGTTGGTCGACGAGGTGCAGGAGGAACCGGGCCTCCTCGCCCTGGTGCAGGGTATCGCCGCGCTGCCGGCTCGCCGCAAAGCGCGCCCGCAAGTCGTCGATGTGCGCCTCCTTCGCCGGCGCGCCGATCTCGTGCTCGGCCAGGGTCAGACGCAGGAGCAGACCGTCGACCCGCGTCTCTTCGCGCAGGAGCGAGGCCACCTCTCCGGCGCGCCCCTGGTCGAGGAGAAAATCCGCGTAGGCCCCCAGGAGATAGGCATCGTGGGGGCCTAGCCTCTGCGCCTCCTGGAAATGGCCCTCGGCGCGCCCCCAGTCTCCCAGACGTTCGGCGGTCTTGCCGAGCAGCGTCTCGATCCGCACCCGCTCAGGCTCGGTGGCCCCTTGTGACTGCGCCTTCGCCAGAACGAGGAGATCATAGCCACCCCGGGCCTGACCGGAGAGGCTCGCCACGCTGCCCATGCAGCTGAAGGCGAGGAAGGCCCTGTGCAGTCGCGCGAGTGCCTCGCAGGCCTGCCGGGCGGCCTGGTGGTCGGCGCGCACGATGAAAATGACGGCCTGCATGAGCCAGGCTTGGGGATCGCGCGGATCCTTCTCCAGCAGTCGGGACAGGTCCTGCAGAGCGGCATCGAATTCATGTCGGCTCTGGCGGATCGCGGCCCGCAGGAAGAGGACCTCCGGGGGCGGGTCCGCAAGCCCCCACCACGGACTCAGGGCGGCCTGGGCATAGCCGTAGTAGCGCGGGTCCGCCCGGACCTGACCCAATTCCACGTAGCGACCGGCGACCGAGACGGCAAGCGTCAGATCGGTCGGCGCGCGCCCGAGTCGGTCACGCAGCCCACGCAACTCGCCGGAGTCACCCCCTAGGCTCGTGGGCAGCCGTTCCAGGACCTCCCCGTCGCGCTCGGGAATGAAAGGGGTCGCACCCAGGGGCCCGGTGAAGCCGATCAAGGCGAGGAGGATGCCGAGGCCCTTCCCGATCGACCTCCTCCAGAGGCTCGGCATGTCAGCGGTATCGCCGTCTGCGCCGCTCTTTTCCCATCGAGAAGGAGGGCCGCGCCGCCGGGCGGCGCGGCCCAGAGGCCCTAATTGCGGGTCCGATCGTCCTCGCCCACCGGGCCGGGCGTGAACGGTTGATGCGTCGGCGGGAAGAACGGGAACACATCGCGCAAGGGTTGTTCGTTGGGTCCGGTGCTGGTCCCGGTGGTGATGGCGCCGTTGGTGACCACCGCAAGGACGGTGTCGATCACGTCATCCCCCAATCGGCGCCCGTTCGGGAACGCCGCCGCGGCGTTATTGCCCCCGCCGGAACCGGTGTTCGCCGTCCCGAGGTTCACACGCAGAAAATCGCCGTTGGTCACGGCCAGGCTCGCGAGCAGGTCGATATTGGCTTGGTTGGTCCCCAATGCCGTGAGTGTCGCGATGATGGAATCCGCAAAGCGGCCATTGGCATCGTCCTGGGTGTTGGCTCGGTTATGTTCGTCCTTGCGCGGGAACGGGATCAGCGCCACATTGACCGCCGGGTTGCCCGCGCGGTCCAACTGAGCGATCCTCCTACCACCGCCTCGCCCCCTGGTCGTCACGTTGAGACCGACGATGTTACCCGCTACGTTACCGAGCAGCGACACCGGGAACCGCAGGGCGATCGCGAGGTTGTTGTAGCCGGCAAAGGTATCCCGGCCGCGCTGCAACAGGGTCGGATCGACGTTCCCACCCAATACCGAGGCGACGAAACGGGCAAAGCCCGGGATGTCGAAGGTGAAGGTGTCATCCACCTCGCCCGCAAAAAAGTCAATGCGGCCTCGGGTGGTCACGACCGGGGTCGGGGAGATGCCGCTCATCAGATTCGAGGGGGTCGTGGGCGCCCGGAACCTCCGACCGTTGGGCAGTCGGATGGTGGCCGTTTGAGGCGTCGCGCCCGAGGTGATCTTCCGAGAGAATCTCACGGTAAAAAACCGGTCAGGCCTCGCATCGCCCGTGGTTTCGAGCTCGAATCGATATCTCAGCAGGGGGTCGAACACGGAGAAATTGACGGCCTCCCCGGCGGGGATAAACCCTTGCAGGGTCATGGCGATGACGAGCCTGCTATTGTCGTTGGGATCGAGAAACAGGAAGGCGTCGCCGATGTCGGCATTGGGCACCGATCCCGACACGAAGGGCGCGTCGCCATGGTCGGCGGCCATGGTGGGCGGCAGGCCCGCTAGGAAGGTGACGCCCGCCATGGCCGCGGCGAGCGCTGATTTCAATAACCTTGATTTCAATAAAGGGCTGGTGCAAGCACTCATGGTCGTACTCCTCTATTATCGTTGCTTCGATACCGGCCACGGTCACCAGTCGCCCCCTTGGTCCCCTCTCCCGCGGGAGAGGGCCCCCTTAGCCCCTCCGGGACCCTCCGGGAGAGGGTCAGGGTGAGGGCATCAGAAAAAGCGCAACAGCGATTCGTGATCGTGCGTGGAATAACACACCTCGGTTAGTCTCTGCCGGACAGCGGTCCATGGACCGCACGCCCGACCCCTCCGAACGGCGCGCCCACCACGGAACGGGCCGACCGGCGCGGGAGCGAAGACTACCACAAAGCGTACTCGCTGAAGAGCGCCTTCTCCTATACGCACAAGACCGGTTTTCGGATGTGACACGGCCTGGAACACCGCGGACCTCCGGTGATGCTGCTCCGTTCCGCCGCCCGACGATACATCGTGCTACACCCGTCCCTGTGCTGCCTCGTAGACGGCTTGCTCTCGCCGCATCCCGACCGCCAAGATCAGCACTTCGATGAGTTCCAGGTTTACCCGATAAACGATGCGGGTGTCGCCGGTGCGGATCCGCCGGCAACCGGTGAGTGCACCGCGCAGTGCTTTGCCGAGCTTGTCCGGCTCGCCATTCTGGATACGGTCGGAGATCACCTTCAGGATCCTGCACACTTCTGCCTGGCCCAGGGCTTCGAGGTCCTCGTACACCTTGGGGGTGATACTAGAGGCTAGCCTTGAGTGCCTCGACGAAGCGATGGACGTCCTCGAAGCGGTTGTAGAGCCGCACCAGGGCGACGCGCATCACATCGGGCTCGCGCCAGTCGCAGGTGATACCGGCGGCCGCGATGCGTTCGCAGAGCCCCCTGCCATCGGCGGTCTTGATGCGCAGCGAGAGCTGGCAGCCGCGCCTGGCGGGATCGCTCGGTGTCAGGACCTCGAGGTGCCCGGGGAGCTCGCCACGTAGGAGGACGAGACAGGCGCTCGGGTCCACCTCATTTGCGGACCGAGCAGCGGCCCGCATGAGCCTCGAGGGGGTTCGGCCATCACCGTCGGGCGGACTCACCAGAAGCACGCAGCGCGGTTGGAGCACCGCAGGGGTTGGTCGGCCCGCGCACGATGTGCGGATTGAGCCTGGCACCGTAATGGTGAAAAAGAGAGGCGAGCTTGCAGGCCAGCGCCGGATCATCGAACATTGCCTGTATGGTGAGAAGTGCAAAGACGCCCGCGACCAGCCCGGACCTGGTGTTTCTCGACGTCATGCGTTCGGATTTGCGCTACGAGGCGACCCTCGCGCCCCCAACGTTCGACATGCTTCTGGGCGGGAAGTCGTTCGGCCCAGTCTACAACGCACTCGAACCCCTGGGCCTGCGACTTGATGACATGCGGGTGGAGGGACAACAGCCGGCGGAACAAGCGCTGTCCTGCTATCTGTCCGACTGGCGGACCCTCGTGCGATATCGTTTCGATCGGGTCGAGGTCCAAGGCAGACCCAGCGAAGTGGGTGTCGAGACCCTCTTCCGTCTGATCGAGGTGGCCGTTGGTGTGGTTCGCGGGATGAGCCAAGCGAAGATCGAGGGACACTCGTTCAACATGAGAGTGCACGCGCGGTTGGGTATGGGTACCGTGGACGACCAACTCGCTCGGCATGTTCCGACGAAGAGAGCGGACAAGGTCGCGCTAGCTCCATCAGCCGTCACGTTCCGTGTGCGACACAGGGGGGTGGCGTCGGAGTCAGCCGCCGGGTTCGCCAGTCTGGAACGCTCCCTCGTGGTCGAAGACGCCGCCTTCCTCCAAGTCGTGAGCGTACACCCTGGTAGTTTGAACGAGCCGGCAGCGTGCGACCAGGCCCTCGCTTTCTTTAGGGCCGCAGCGGACGCGCTGGGGTTGCGTGTACGTGAGGAACAAGCAGATGCTGGAAGCCGAATCGCATCGTAACTTGGAGCGGCTTCAGCAAATCGGCCGACAGGGGGAGGAGCTTGGTCCACTCCGCAGGCAAGCGCTCCTTCAGAGCCCAACACGAGTAAGTTCTGGTTTCGTGGGCGGAACACTTGGCTCTCTGGCACCGACTACTTCCTCCAGCGAGCTTCCCGCTGTGCCGGGGAGCCGGTTCGTAGGCGCGTTGCATAGGGATATCGCACGGCGCGTAACGGACCAGGACGTGTCCAGCATGGTCAGCGCTTCGCGTGAGATGGTGAGCTGGCCCATGCGAGACATCGAGGTCGGGGGCTATTTGGAATCGCGCGGGGACGAGGTCCGTCGCCGATCCCCGGGGAAGCCGCCACGGTCACCACTCATCGATCTATACGAGCGTCGGCTGAGCGAACTGCGTGAACGGGTGCGCAGCCTCGAAAGCGCGCGCATCACGAACGCCGCTGCGACGAACCGCGCGCTTCTGGGTGCCATGGTGGACGAGAGCTGGCTTGGCGCCCGGCTGCTCACCGGACTTGCTGAACTAACTTTCATGATTCGATTGACGCAGCGCCCCTGATTATGAAATAATTCAAAAATCGTGGCTTTGGCTGCGAGGGTTTTTGTCGTCTCGGATCTGTATTATTTCACGCTAAGAACCGCAAGCGACCTGGCTACTCTCGTCGTAGAGAGCGTCGATGCGGTTGCTGTGGCGCTGGCACGTCTCCATCGTGGTGGCGCAGTCGATGCCGAGAACGGGCGCTTCCTGCGCACCGAACGTGGGACGGAGATGGTGACACGGCTGCAGCAAACCACCGGCGTAGACTTGGCTGCCGCGTGATGCCCGGAGCATTCGCGAAGAAGCAAGAAGAGCTGGAGAAGCGGCTGCGCGAACAGGAACTCGCCGTCCTTGTATGGGGCCCTGGAGTTGGCGGCGGCGAGCACCATGAGAAGCGGCGAAAGATTCGGCAGGCTCTGGAGGAGCACTTCTCCAAGAGTGAGGTGCGCTTTAGCGAGGAGCTGAAACAACTCGTCCCAGGGGCCGACGACATCGGGATCGGGGAGCAGGAGGAATATCAGCTGGCGCTTTCGGATGCTTGCGTGGTCCTCGATATGTCCGCGGGCCCAGCTGCGGAGATCGCGTACTTCGCTCGCAGCCCGTTGAAGCACAAGCTCATCGTCTTCACGCACGACCGCCACAAGGGGAGCGAGAGCTTTCCGGCGCAGTTGCGCGAGGGACTCGAACACCACTTCTACTCTGACGCGGAATACGCCTCCTGCTCGCTGGTTGAGCGCGTATGCGATCGCATGCGCCACGCCGCCCTCGGCAAGCTCCTCGGGGTCAGTCCGCTCTGAGCGAGTCAACGCGTTACTGATGGGAAATTTACCGCCGCTCTGCAGTCCGGCCCGTACCTGCCGGTCACCTAGCACTGCGACGCACTCCGGCAGCACGTCGGGTTGGCGGGGGGTGACTCGATGGTGATGGCTGCATATTGCGTCCCGACGGAGGGGATCTGGCGCGGAGTCGTGGGCACATTAGAGGCCCGCCTTGAGTGCCTCGACGAAGCGATAGACGTCCTCGAAGCGGTTGTAGAGCGGCACCGGGGCGACGCGCATCACATCGGGCTCGCGCCAGTCGCAGGTGATACCGGCGGCCGCGATGCGTTCGCAGAGCCCCCTGCCATCGGCGGTCTTGATGCGCAGCGAGAGCTGGCAGCCGCGCCGGGCGGGATCGCTCGGTGTCAGGACCTCGAGGTGCCCGGGGAGCTCGTGGCGTAGGAGGGATTCCAGGAAACCCGTGAGCCGCTCGGACTTGGCCCTGAGCGCTCCCATCCCACCTGCTTCGCCGAAAACCTCCAACGCGGCGCGGACCGCGGCGAGTGCCAGAATCGGCGGGTTGCTCTGCTGCCAACCCTCGGCGCCCGGAATGGCTCGAAACTCGGGACCCATGTCGAAGCGCGAGTCCTTGTCATGGCCCCACCAGCCGGCGAGGCGCGGGAGATCGGTGCGCCGCGCATGGCGATCATGCACGAACAGGCCGCCGACCGCGCCCGGACCGCCGTTGAGATACTTGTAACAGCACCAGCACGCGAAGTCGCAGCCCGAGTCGTGGAGGGCGAGCGGGAGGTTTCCGGCGGCATGGGCCAGATCGAAGCCGACCACGCACCCCCGGGCGTGGCCGAGCCGCGTGATCTCATCCAGGTCGAGCACCTCGCCGGTGTAATACTGGACACCCGGCAGCAGGATGAGCGCGATGGCATCGCCCTCGCGCTCGATGGTCTCCGCAAGGTCTTCCCGCCGCAGGCAAGCCTCACCGGTCCTCGGCCGGACCACGAGCAACGAGGACCCCGGGTCCAAGCCATGGAAGCGGATCTGGGACTCGACGGCGTAACGATCGGAGGGAAAGGCCCGGTCCTCGATCAGGACCTTGTGCCTCTCCACCGTGGGTCGGTAGAAGCTCACCATCATGAGGTGAAGATTGGCGGTGAGCGAGCCCATCACCGCCACCTCGTGCGACTCGGCGCCGACGAGATACGCGCTCGGCTCGGTCAAGAGCTCGTGGTAGGGCATCCAGGGGCGTTGGGACTCGAAATGCGCGCGCACGCCCAAGCGCTTCCAGTGCGCCAGCTCCTCGAGGACATAGTTTTCCGCTCGCCTGGGCATGAGCCCGAGGGAGTGCCCGCAGAGATAGACCTCCTCCCCGCCATCCACCCGCCTCGGGATATGGAACTCATCACGGAAGCGCGCCAGCGGATCGGCGCGGTCCTGGGCCCGGGCGTACTCGAGGCCCGCGGGTTCGATTCCGCCACTTCCCAAGACTACTTTCGGGGGCACCCCGGCGATCATCCGCCTCCACGCCGCGGTGGTCCACCCCGCCGGAGGCCGCGGGCCGCCCGCTCGCCCGCTCGCACGTACTCAATTGACCAAACGGGTCGGCGAGGCGCACAATCGGGAACAAATGATGCGGGGCAATAAATCAGCGCCGGTATGCGGCCCCCCCTCCGGCACGGCACGCGCACCATCGATAACGCACTCGCGCGGCCGAGCCCGATCGAACCTAGGTCGCGCGTCCGGGTCGTGATGATCGAAATGTCATCATGAGCGAGCGTGCGGTGCGCTCGTCTTCCGGGTACCCCTCACGCTTTGCGGTCCCTGTCGTACTCGCGATCTTAGCGTCGCTGGCCGGCGGCATCGCGACGGCCATGTGTCTCATGCTCGCGGATCGCGATTTGCGGCCCCCCGACCGGGCCATGCTCCTGGGCCTCTCGACGGGCGGTGCCCTCCTGGTGGTCGCGAGCGTGATCGGAGCGGCTTATCATCTCTTCGTCAATCATCGAGTGGCCAGGCCCGCCATCGGCAGGCATTTCGCGCCAGACGATCGGCCGGCACCTAAGGTGGACGAAGGCGTGCGTGCCGGGCCCGCGATCGGCGCCCGGGCACGGGGCTTCGTATCCGGAATACATGACCGGACCGCGACTTCGTTACCGCTCGCCAAGGAACACCACTGGAGCGTTGCGGACAGCGTCCCGATCATGATCTGGATCGCCGGGGCCGACCGGCGCTGCCGGGACTTCAACGAGGCCTGGCTCGACTTCACCGGCCGCATCCTGAGCGAAGAGCTCGTTTGCGACTGGATCGAATCGGTCCATCCCGACGACCGCGCGGCCTGCCTCGCGAGCTATACCGCCGCCTTCGAGACTCGATCGCCCTTCACCATCGGGTACCGCATGCGGCGCTGGGACGGACAGTACCGCTGGCTGCTCGATCGTGGCGGCCCGCGCTACGTGCGTGACGGGGCCTTTGCGGGCTATGTCGGTGGCTGTGTGGACATCACCGAACGCAGGTCATCCGAGGATGCACTCCGCGACTCGCGGGTATGGTTCTCGGCGCTCGTGAATTCGCTCGGGGTCGTGGTCATCGAGACCGATCTACGGGCGCGTAGTATCACGTTCATCAACGGCCAGGCCGAGCGACTCTTCGGCTATCCGGAAGAGTCCTGGCTCGGTCCGGACGGTCGGGGTCTTGAGTTCTGGTCGGCCCACCTCCACCCCGAGGACCGCGATTGGGCGTCGGAATTTTGTGCCCGCGAGATCGAAGCCGGTCGCGATCACGTATTCGAGTATCGCTTCATGACCGCCACCGGTACGGTGCTGTGGATCCGGGAATACGCGACCGTATCGAGCGAGGACGGCCGGCCCGCCACGGCCCGTTGCGTGCTCGTGGACATCACCGCGGCCAAGGAGGCTCAAGAGGCCCTGGGGCGCGCCCACGCGGGGCTTCGCGACAGCGAGGCGCGGCTCAAGCATTACGCCTATCACGACGCCCTCACTGCCCTGCCAAACCGCGCGCTTCTCTGCGACCGGCTGGAACAGGCCCTGGCCCAGGGGCGCCGGGAAGACCATCCGGTCGCGCTCCTGTTCCTCGACCTCGATCGCTTCAAGGTCATCAACGACACCCTCGGCCATCCGGTGGGCGACGAATTACTGCGAGGGGTGGGGGGACGCCTGCGGGGCCTCTTGCGCGAGGGCGACACCGTCGCGCGCCTGGGGGCCGATGAATTCGTCGTGCTCCTGCCCCGCATCCACACTGAGGGCGACGCCGCGCAGGTGGCCGCCAAGGCCATCGCCGAGATCGCGACGCCGTTCGAGGTCCTGGGCCACGAGCTGCACGTCTCCGCGAGCGTCGGGGTGAGCCTGTTCCCGAGGGATGGGGGAGACCCCGAGACGCTCCTGAAATATGCCGACACCGCCCTCTACGAGGCCAAGGCCCGCGGCCGCAATCAATACCAGTTCTTCGATCACCGCAGGGACGCAAAGGCCCGCGACCGTCTGCGCATCGAGAGCTGCCTGCGCCGGGCCATCGAGCGCGGCCAGCTATTGCTGCACTACCAGCCCCAGATCGACCTCCGTACCGGTACGCTCTGCGGGATCGAGGCCCTGATCCGCTGGCATCATCCCGAGCACGGCATGGTGGCGCCCGTGCAGTTCATCCCGATCGCCGAGGAGACCGGCCTCATCGGGCCGATCGGCGAGTGGGTGCTGCGCACCGCCTGCCGCGAGGTCGAGGGCGAGGCGGCCGGCGGCCTCGCCAACGTACGCGTGGCCGTGAACGTATCCATGCGGCAGTTGCGACAACCCGATCTGGCGGCCACCGTCCAGGCGATCCTGGTCGAGACCGGGCTCGATCCCGGGCGTCTCGATCTCGAGATCACGGAATCGAGCATCATGGCGGACCCCGATCGCACCATCGCGGTGCTGCGCGCCCTGCACGAGATGGGTGTGGTCCTGACGGTGGACGACTTCGGCACCGGCTATTCGAGCCTGGCCTACCTCAAGCGCTTTCCCTTGCACCGGTTGAAGATCGATCGATCCTTCGTTCACGACATCCCGCGAGACGGCGATGACGTCGCCATCGTCCAAGCGATCCTGGCGCTGGCGAGGCAGCTCAAGCTCAAGGTGGTGGCCGAGGGCGTGGAGAGCCCAGAGCAACGCGATTTCCTCGACGATCACGGCTGCGACGAGGCGCAGGGCTATCTGTTCGGCCGGCCGCAAGTACTCGAGACCTTGCTCCTATATCACTCCTCGGGATGCCCCACACGTGGGCATCTCACCGCGAGGCCGCGCGGCCCGGGCTAGGGATGACGGTCTGCGGGGTCTTGCACCCGAAGCGATCACCTGCTTCAGCCCACCTGGGCCAGCGGCACGAGCGGATAGATCACGGGACGGCACGGTGCCGCGTCGGACAGGAACGCCGGGACCGCGATGTCGAGGAGATAGAGCCCGTCCGGGATGCCATCGGGCACGAAGATCATCTCGGTCACGGTCTTTCGGGACCCTGTTTCTCCGCACAGGGTGCGGCACGATGGCGGCACGTTCCAGAACAGGCGGTGGTTGCTCAACGTTCCCTGGTCGCGCATGCGGTCGAGGGACGGAAAATCGACCAGGAGATGCTCGACGCCGATCTCGATGAGATAGCCCATCGCTTCGGTCGAGAAGAACGGCGGCGGGTCGGTGTCGTCATAGACACGGCCGGTTTTGGATGCATCGTTCGGCAGGGTGCGGACGATCAAGGCCTTCGATTCCTCGCGGGACACCGCGTGCAGGGCCGCTTCGAGCGCCGAGCGCGTGACCAGCCGATCTCCGGTTTCCAGTGTCGGGCCGTAGCCCTCCGCGCTTTCGCGGGCGAGGCTCGGGGCGGTGGTGACGAGCCGCCCCGAGAAGAGGCTCGCGCCCAGGACCCGGGCGAGCGGCACCGGATCGTTCACGATGTGTCCCACGGTTTCGATATGAGTGCCGTTGCAGTGGGGAATCAAGCGCAATTCGGCGACATTGCAACTCCCGCCCTCCTCTGTGGCGCCGACGAAATCCGGGAGCCTGAGCGGCGTGGCCGAGGCGCGCGGCGCGCCGAAAAAGCTCGGCTGGGGGCCGCCGAAATCGAGCGGGATGGCGAGCGAGCGGGCGGCATCCAGCCGCACCCGGTAATCGCGGCCGGCGATCACAACCCGCATTTCCATCACGCGAATGCCGTATGCGGGAGGCCGAGCCACTCCAGCGCGGTGCCGTGAAGGAGGCGTGCCACGGTCGGTTCGTCGAGCCCGGCCGACTCGATGAGCCGGCCCGGATGTGGTTCCCCGAGCGGGAACGGGTAATCCGAGCCCAGCGCGATGCGCTCGGGGCCCATGAGGTCCAATAGATAGCGCAGCATGCGCGGTTCGTGCACGAGCGCATCCAGGTAGAGACGCGCGAGCGACTCGCGGGGAGTCACCCGGCAGTCCACGGCGCACAGGTCCGGGCGCACCCGGAAGCCATGTTCGATGCGCCCGATGAGGGCCGGGAAGGCACCGCCGCCGTGAGCGAAGGCGATCCTGAGCCTCGGCAGGCGTTCGATCACGCCCGAAAACACCAGCGAGCAGATGGCGAGCGCGGTCTCGGTGGGCATGCCAAGGAGCCACGGCAGCCAGTACTTCGACATGCGCTCCTGGCCCAGCATGTCCCAGGGGTGGACGAAGAGCGCGGCCCCGAGCGCCTCGGCCGCCTCGAAGAACGGGTAGAGCTCCGGGGTATCGAGGTTCCAGTCGTTCACGTGCGTGCCGATCTGCACGCCGGCGAGACCGATGTCCCGCACACAGCGGTCGAGCTCCTGGATGGCCAGATCGGGCGCCTGCAAGGGCACGGTCCCGAGCCCCACGAAACGCCCGGGATGGGCCTCGCAGAGCCCGCCGATGTGATCGTTCAAGAATCGCGCGAGGTCCAGCGCATGCTCGGCCCGCGCCCAGTAGCTGAACATGACCGGCAGCGTGGACAGCACCTGCACGTCCACGCCGTCGCGATCGCAGTCTTTCAGGCGCAACCCGGGGTCCCAGCAATTCGCCTGGACCTCCCGGAACACCACCCCATCCTTCCGCAGGCGACCGCAACCCGGTCCGTATTGTTCGAGCTGGACGAATCCCCCGTAGCCATAGCGCGCCCGGAGATCGGGCCAGGCCGGGGGCAGGATATGGGTATGGATATCGATCTTCCGCATCGCCCGCTTCGCCATCAAACACTGTCATCCACCACCCGCCGGCGCCGGCATCACCGTCCCGCAACGGCGGCATACGGTGTCGGGGCTCGCGAAGAAACGCGCGAACACCGGCGGCAGGTCCTTCTCGATGTCGCGAAGCTCGATAAATTCCTCGTAGAGCAGGTGGTGGCAGCCGTCACAGTACCACTGGAAGCCGTCCCGCTCATGGGGAAGGCGCTTGCGTTCGATGACGAGCCCGATCGTATCCGCATACCGCTGCGGCGAGTGCGGGACCAGAGGCGGGAGCAGAAACACCTCGCCCGCCCGGATCGGGACATCGGCGACCCGTCCGTCCTGCATGGTCTTGAGCAGCATATCGCCCTCGATCTGGTAAAAGAATTCCGGGCCCGCATCGACATGATAATCCTTGCGGTGGTTGGGGCCGCCGACCACCATCACGATGAACTCCCCTTCCGGAAAGACCTGCTTGTTGCAGACCGGCGGCCGCAACACCGCGCGATGCGTGTCGATCCAGCGTTTGAAATCGATGGGGGGGGTGGGTGTCTGCATGGCGTTGTCCCTCATCGCCCTAAGCAATCGTGGCGATGCACTTCAGCTCGATGGCGATCGGCGTCGGCAATCGGTTGACCTCGACCGTCGTGCGGCACGGGCGTATTTCGCCGAACAGCTCCGCGTACACACGATTATAGACCGCGAAGTCGCGTTCGATGTCGGTCAGGAACACGGTGACGTCGACGAGCCTGTCCCAGCCGGACCCCGCCTCTTCGAGCACCAGCCGCACGTTCTCGAAGACGGCCCGACACTGTAGCTCGATATCGTGGGCGACGACCCGGCCCGCGGCATCGAGCGTGACGCCCGGGATTTCCCGGCTGCCCCGCCGCCGCGGCCCGATCCCGGACAGGAACAAGAGCCCGCCCGCGCGCCGCGCGTGCGGATAAGCCCCGACCGGCTCGGGGGCCTCTCGCGAAACCGTCACACCCTCGGTGTCCGACATATTCTGGCCACGGTCATCAATCGCCTCTTTGATACGCTCGACCACGCATGGCTGGTGAAATTCCTTGCGCATCGGATAGGGGACCGGCGGGTCGTTTCACGTTCGTCCACCGCGAAGTGCTCTGTACCGCGTTAGCGTTCACACCAACGGGAAGGCCCGCGCGGTCGGTCGCCGTCGCGGGCCGGGTGCCGGTGCAGCTTCGATTTACGAGGGGGCTTACCAGCGATGAGTACGTTACCAGGCAAGGGAGGCGCGAAGCAACGCTGGCGCAGTGCCCGCTGCATCCGCTCGGGGGCTGCGGGTTCGCCCGGCACGGGACCCATGCGCGCACACGCGGGCAATCGCCGGTGCAATGAACCGAACGCCTACACCAAGGGGTACGCCGCGATGCGTCCAGGGCAGCGCTCAGCAGGCCCGTCCCTGGGCCTGGCTTCCCCGCACCATCTGCGTGTGCTGGCGATGCGGGGTGCTCCGTGCTAGCGTGCGTAGGCGCCTGGACCGGCGAGGACGATGACCAACGCTTCTCGTGCCCGCCTAGCCGGGGTATCTATCCAGATGAGCACAGTAATATGGTAGGTCTCTAATGACGGGGCAGGCCAGGCCGTCCTTTCAGTGCCAGGCGTGCGGGGCGCCAGCGCCCAAGTGGGCGGGGCAGTGCGGGGACTGCGGCGCCTGGAACACGCTCACCGAGAGCGCGGCGCCCCTCCGGGTGGATGGAAGACCGCGCGGGCTCGGCTACAGCGGCGAGGCGGCACCGGTCGTCGGGCTCGCCGAGGTCGAGGTCCGGGATGAGGTGCGCACCTCGAGCGGGACACGCGAGCTCGACCGGGTGCTGGGCGGGGGTCTGGTCAAAGGTGCGGTGGTGCTACTCGGGGGCGACCCGGGGATAGGCAAGTCCACGCTCTTGTTGCAATCGCTGGCGGCCGGGGGCGAGACGCGGGGTTTGTACGTGAGTGGAGAAGAGTCGGCCCAGCAGGTGGCGCTCCGAGCCCATCGCCTCGGCAAGGTCGGCCGGGACCTGCGGCTCTTGACCGAGACCCGGGTCGAGCGGGTCTTGGCGGCGGCCGAGAACGAGGCGCCGCGGGTCCTGGTGATCGACTCGATCCAGACCCTCTATAGCGAGTCGCTGGCCGGCGCCCCCGGCACGGTGAGCCAGCTCCGCGAGTCCGCCTCGCGGCTCGTACGCTACGCCAAGCGCACCGGTACCACCGTGTTCCTGGTCGGGCATGTGACCAAGGAAGGTGTCTTGGCCGGGCCGCGGGTGCTCGAGCACATGGTGGACACGGTGCTCTATTTCGAGGGCGACGAGGGCAGCCGCTATCGGATCGTGCGCGCCGTCAAGAACCGCTACGGGGCGGTGCACGAGCTCGGGGTCTTCGTCATGACCGAGTCCGGTCTGCGCGAGGTGCCCAATCCGTCGTCGATCTTTCTGCAACGCCACGCCCAGGGCGTGCCCGGCAGCGCGGTCATGGTGACGCGCGAGGGCACCCGGCCTTTGCTCATCGAGGTGCAGGCGCTCCTCGACGAGTCCCATCTGGCCAACCCGAGAAGAGTCGCGGTAGGGCTCGATCCGAATCGCCTGGCCATGTTGCTGGCGGTCCTGCACCGCCATGCGGGGGTGGTGAGCTACGACCAGGACGTCTTCGTCAACATCGTGGGCGGTGTGCGGGTGAACGAGACCGGCGCCGATCTCGCGGTGGCCCTGGCGGTGGTGTCCAGCCTCCGCAACCGGCCGCTCCCCGAAGGGACCGTGGTATTCGGGGAGATAGGCCTTTCGGGCGAGGTGCGTCCCGTGCCGCACGGTCCAGAGCGCCTGCGCGAGGCGGTGAAGCATGGTTTCGCTCGGGCGCTCATCCCGCGCGCCAACGCCCCGCGGGGGGACGTCAAGGGGCTGGAGGTCACGGCCATCGAGCGGGTCGCCGAGGCACTCGCCGCGAGCGGTTAAGGGGCCGCGGGCGGGGGCGGGATGATGCGTGCGGTGCGCACCGAGCGGCCACTGGTCTGGACGATCTCGATGGTGTAATCGGCGATGCGCAGGGCCGTTCCGCGCTCGGGCATGCTCTCCAGGGCCTCCAGGATCAGGCCGTTCAAGGTCTTCGGGCCACCGGTCGGGAGCGTCCAGTGCAGACTGCGGTTGAGGTCGCGGACGCTCGCGGTGGCATCGACCAGATAGCTCCCGTCGGCGCTCGGCGAGACCTCGCGGCCCAGCGTCTGGGGGTCGGTCGTAAACTCGCCGACGATCTCCTCCAGGATGTCTTCCAAGGTCAAGAGCCCCTGGATGCCGCCGTACTCGTCGACCACCAGCCCCATGCGGCGCTTGTGGCGCTGGAAATGGGCCAGTTGCTTGTGCAGGCCCGTGCCCTCGGGGATGAAGTAGGGCTCGGCGAGGTGCTTTTCGAGGGTCTCCTTGTCGAGCTCCTGATCCATGCCGATGACGCGCGGGATCTGGCGGGCGTGCAGGATGCCGACCACCTGGTCCAGGCCACCGCGGTAGACCGGCAGCCGGGTGCGGCGTGAGCTCTGCAGCTGTTCCACGATCGCCAGGGGATCGTCGTCCAGGTTGATGCCCATGATCTCGTGGCGCGGGACCATCACGTCCTCGACCGTCGCCTTTTCCAGGTCCAGGATCGCACACAGGATCTGCTGGTGGCGTTTGGAGATGATGGCGCCGGTCTCTCTCACCACCGTACGCAGTTCCTCGCGGCTCAGGGGCATCTCCTCCATCTCATCGAGCCGGACCCCGAGCGCTCGCAGCACGCCCTTGGCGAGGAGGTTGACGACCCACACGATGGGATAGAAGAGCTTGAGCAACGGCCCGATCACATAGGCCGCCGGGAAGGCGACGCGCTCGGGCTCTAGCGCCGCCAGGGTCTTGGGCGCGACCTCGGCGAAGATCAGGATGACCAAGGTGAGCACGCCGACCGCGATGGCGATGCCCGGCTCGCCCATCACCTCCAGGGCGATGACCGTGGCGACGGACGAGGCCGAGATGTTGGCGAAGCTGTTGATGAGCAGGATGAGTCCGATGAAACGGTCGGGGCGTTCGAGCAGGATCTGGGCGCGCCTGGCCCCGGCGCGACCCTGGTCCGCCAGGTAGCGGAGCCGGTAGCGGTTCAAGGCCATCATCGCCGTCTCGGCCCCCGAGCACAGGGCCGACACCACGATCAGGACGGCGAGGGAGGCGAACAGGGCGCCGATGGGGACATCGGGCAAGAAAGGAGGGACCTCGAGTCTTGTGAGCTAAGCCATTGTGAATGAGATCGCCCCGGGCGTGTCAAGCACCAGGGTCGATCGAGGCGCGCTGTCCGCGCTCAGCGGTCGATGGCCGTCAGCCGTGGTGCCACGCCAGCTTGCCTGCGGTACCACTCGTCGAACTCCTGGGCCGGGAGGGGACGGCTGATGTGATAGCCCTGCACGAGATCGCCGCCGTAGGCCTCGATGGCCGCGACCGTATCGCGATCTTCGGCGCCCTCGGCCACCACGCGGAGGTCGAAATGGTGGGCGAGATCGATGACCGCCTTGACGATCATGCGGTCGTGCCGGTTGCCGAGCATATTGCTCACGAACCCGCGATCGACCTTGAGCTCGTCGATGGGTAGGCGTTTGAGGTAGGCGAGCGAGGAATACCCGGTGCCGAAGTCGTCGATCGAGAGGCCGACCGCGAGTGCCTTGACATCGGCCAGCGTGGTCATGGTCTGGTCGATGTCCCGGATCAAGGAGTCCTCGGTGATCTCGAGCGTGAGCTTGTGGGCCGGTACACCCCAGAGCCCGAGCGCCTGGCTGACGAAGTCCGGCAGCTCCGGCTCGGCGAGATCGGAGGCGGTCAGGTTGACGCTCACGGCCAGGTCCCAACCCTGACGAGCCCAGTCCGCGCAGTGTCGCAGCGCGGTGTTGATCATAAAGGTCGTGAGCGACCAGTTGAGTCCCACGTTCTCGCAGGCTGCGAGGATATCGCCCGGTGGGACCAGCTCGCCCCGGCGATTGCGCCAGCGCACCAGCGCCTCGGCGGCCGTGACGCGTCCGGTGGCCAGCGCGACCTGCGGCTGGAAATAGACCAGCACGGCGTTGTCCTGCAGCGCGGTCTCGAACTCGCGCTCGACTGCCCGGCGTTCACGCAAGGTGTGGCCGAGCGACTCGGAGTAAACGACGATCGGTCGCTTGTGGTCTGCGGCCTCGGTACGCGCCAACTCCGCCATCCGCAACAAGGGTTCGGCCTCCTGTGCATGCCGTGGAAAAAGACCGACCCCCAGGGTAGGGCGCACCAGGGTGCGCAGGCCATCCACCCGAAACGATTCCCGCAACGTACGCGAGATCCGCTCGCAGGCGAGGAGTGCATGGCCTTCACCCTTGATGGCCGGCAGGATGAAGGCGAACTCGTTCCAGCCGATGCGTGCCACGAGGTCCTGGTCGCGAAGGACGTCGCGGCAGCGTTGTGCGATCTGACGCACCAGCAGGCTGTGCCACTGATCATCGCGATCGCTGGCGGGGCCGACGACGTCCTGGAGGTCCATCGCGATCACCGCCACCTCGAGACCCCCTCGGGAGGTCCAGCGCTTCAGGTCCTCGATGAACGCGACCCGGTTCGGGAGACCGGTCAAGGGGTCGAGCAACAGGTACTCGGTGCCGCGTGCATTTTCGTAACGCCTCAGGGCGACGCTGATGATCCTGCTGTGATACCCCACCACGCGGTGCAGGGTCCGTACCCCCACCCAAGGGTCGCTTCCGGGGCTGGTGAGCCGGACCAGCCACTGGGTGACGGCATCCGCATAGGCGTGTATCACCTCGACCGGCCAATCGCACGGTGCCCCGGCCCTGTAGGCATCCTGCCAGAGCTGCGCGTAGTGATCCTGCGCGGTCTCCAGGTGCTCCGGTGCGGCAAGCCGGCGCATATGGTCCCAGACCCGGCTCGCAAGCCCGACATCGAGCCAGCGCGCCGTGCGCCAGTCGGCCTGGAGGGGGCTGAGGCACGCATACCCGCTCTGTGCAAGGCGTCGCTGGATCTCATCCAGGCGTGCAATATCGTCCGGACCGAGCCCTTGGGCACGAAACTGGCCGATATCGGTGTCCTGCGCAAACACGGTGGCCGAGGGCCGATCAGGGTCGAGTGCCGACATGGGTCTGGTCGCCGAATGCCGTTTCGCCTCGCGCCTGTGGATCAGAGGTAGAACTCTTTGGCGTCGATCCCGTGGCTGCCGGCGGGTAGGTCCTTGATGACCCTGTAGGGGATGCCGCCTGGACCCATGGGATCGGCGATCAGATCCAAGATCAGCGGGGCCGTCATGGGCGTTTTCTGGCCATCGAGCAAGAGCATGAGCCGGGGTTTGAGGCGCCGGATGCGGTTCTGAGCGATGACGATCCCGACCTCCCCGCTGTTCAACTCGACCAGTGTCCCCACCGGGAACAGGCCGATGGACTGGATGAACTGATCGACCACCCCTTCATGAAAGGTCTTGCCCTTCCAACCGTATAGACACTGCATCGCCTCGTTGGTGGACATCGGCGGGCCGTGGGGCCTTGGCGTGGTGATCGCTTCGAAGGTGTCGGCGATCCCGGCGATGCGCGCGAACGGGCAGATCTGGTTGGCCACGAGGCCGCGCAGGTATCCGCTCCCGTCGTGTCGCTCGTGGTGCTGGGCGACGACCTCCAGGACCTCGGGCGGGATGTCGCGGGTCACCCTCAGGATCGCCATGCTGTGGTCCACGTGTTTCTCGACCAGCGCAAGGTCCTCGGGGCTCAGATCGGTGGTCTTGTCGGTCAAGGCCGGCGGCAGCTTGATCTTGCCGACGTCCTGCAGGAGCCCGGCGAGCCCGAGGATGTGGAGCTGTTCCTTGGGCAGTCCGACATGGTGGCCCATGGCGACCATATAGATGGCCACCCGGATGGCATGGTGATAGGCGCAGTCGTCCCGCTGCTTGAGCTGCGCCAGCCACAATAGCGCTTCGGGGCTGGTGGTGGCGCTGTCGATGATCTGGCCCACGGCGTCCTCGGCATACTTGATGTCGGGCGCGCGGTTCATCTGGATGTCCCCGAGGATGGCGGCGAGCGCGTCCTTGGAACGATCGAAGGTCTGTCTGGCGCGGACCAGGGCCCGGGTGGGGGTTATCCCTTTGCCTGTGTCCCGGAACACCGCCAGGGCGTCGAGGACCTCGCACTCGTCGAGTTCCGTGCCTCTGGCTCGCTGCTGATCCGAGGCGCCGTTCGGGAGCAGATCCAAGAGCTTCTGCCATAGGTTCCTCTTCGCCGGCAGCGCCACCACGAGAGGACGCCTGAAGCGGTCGCGGGCCGCCCCGACACAGCGCTCGGGGTCCACGAAGACGAATTTGCAGCTGCGCGTGAGGGCCGCGATCTCCGCGTCGGAGCGGATGAGAAAGCCCTGGAGCAGGAACGGCGTGTCGGTCCAGGGCCTGTCGAGTGCCGAAACGAACATACCCGGGATCAGATCACCGACCGGGATCTGCTTATCGAAGGTGAGGGCCGCGTTCGCCCTCGGAATCCAATCTTGAAGTTGAGCCTGTCTCGCCACCGGTCCCCACGCCCTTGGCAGGCCATGGAAACCCCTCCGGCAGGGGGGCCTGTTGCGCACGGCCCTCATCGACCCTGGGTAACGTCGACTTTAGAGGTCCCACCACTGCACCGCGCGCCGCACGCGGAACAGGACCACCCTGGCCCTGGGAACAGTTGGGGCTAGGGCGCGGCCAGGTGGCGGCGCGTGATCTCGCCGTAGGCATCGATGCGGCGATCGCGCAGGAACGGCCAGTGGGTACGGAGCTCCTCGCAGCGCGCCAGATCGATGGCTACCACGCGCACACCCTCTTCGGTAGCGTCCGCGCGATCGACGATCGCCCCGTCGGGCCCGGCCACGAAGCTCTGTCCCCAGAACTCGATGCCCTCCCCCCTGGCGCCGGGTGCGGGCTCGAAACCGGTGCGATTGACGGCCACCACGAAGCAGCCGTTGGCCACGGCATGGGCGCGTTGCGACAGCTCCCAGGCCTCGTGCTGCGCCTGACCGTACTGCCCTTTCTCCTCGGGGTGCCAGCCGATCGCGGTGGGATAGAACAGCACCTCGGCGCCCTGCAAGGCAGTGAGGCGCGCCGCCTCGGGGTACCACTGATCCCAGCAGATGAGGACGCCCAAAACGCCGCGTGCGGTCGGAAACGCACGGAACCCGAGATCGCCCGGGGTGAAATAGAACTTCTCGAAATAACTCGGATCGTCGGGGATGTGCATCTTGCGATAGCGACCCAGGCAACCGGCGGCACCCTCGATCACCACGGCGGTGTTGTGATAGAGCCCGGCCGCACGACGCTCGAAGAGGCTCACGATCATCGTGACGCCGGTGTCGGCCGCGAGCGCCGTGAAGGCCTCGGTGGAGGGTCCCGGTATCGGCTCGGCCAGCTCGAAGTACCGGTGCTCCTCGGTCTGGCAGAAGTAGCGGGAGCGGAACAGCTCGGGCAGACAGATCACCTGGGCGCCGCGCGCCGCGGCCTCACGCGCTAAGGCCAGGGCACGGTCGAGGTTGGCGTCCGGGTCATCCGCAGAGCTCATCTGGATGAGCCCGAGCTTCAGCACCCTAGACGATAACAAGGGGGGGCTCACGGTGCGGAGGGATCGACGCCGGAGGGATCGTTGGGTTTGTAGTAGGTGGTCTGAGAGAAACAGCCCATGTATTGATCGAGCAGATCGACGCCGGCCTTGGGACGGATGATGCCTTTCTCGATCTTCTGACGGATCAGGTTGTTCATCCGCCGGTGCAGATCGTTGGGGAAGTACTGCACCAGCGCCAGCATCTCCTGCACCGAGGTCCCCGGGAGGATCTTCTCGATGTAATACCCGTCCGGCTCCTCGGCATCGGCATAGACATGGGCCTCGGCGACCCGGCCGAAGAGGTTGTGCGAGTCGCCCATGATGTCCTGGTAGGCGCCCATCAAGAAGAATGCGAAGTAGTAGGGCGCGTTGCCTTCGGGCTCGTAGACCTCGAGAAAACGCTTGTCGGCGTTCGCGCACACGTAATGGGAGACCTTGCCGTCCGAGTCGCAGGTGAGATCGACGATCACCGCCCGGCGGTTGGGGCGCCGATCGAGGTGGCGCACCGGCATGATCGGAAAGCCCTGTCCGATGGACCAGTGGTCCAGGATCGACTGGAACACCGAGAAGGCGCAGAGATACTGGTCCACCAGGTGGTCGTTGAGCGCCCTGAGCTCGGCGGGCACCGCCTCCGGCTCGAGGCCCTGCACCTGCGCCAGGATGGCCTTGCACGCCGACCAGTAGAGCCGCTCGGCGAGCGCCTTCTCCTCGATCGGCAGGTAGCCCAGGGTGAACAGGGTGTCGGCCTCCTGGCGTTTCTCGACGGCATCGTGATAGGCCTCGCAGAGCTCCGACAGCGGGCGTTTGCCGGCGCGCCGGCCGGGCGCGCGCACGCGCGTGAGGACTTCGTAGAGCTCGCGCACCGTGGTGTTGGCATCCTCGGCCGGCGCGTAGTCGTCGGCGATCAGGTCCTTGCGGTAGGTGCCGAGCGCCTCGACGATGAGCACGGAGTGGTGGGCGGTGATGGCGCGCCCGCTCTCCGACACGATGATCGGATGGACGACCCCTTCGTCTTCGCACACCTCCTTGACCGAATAGACCACGGCGTTGGCATATTCCTGGAGGGTGTAGTTGATCCCCTCGTTCTCGGTCGAGTACCCGGTGCCGTAATTGACCCCGAGCCCGCCGCCGACGTCGAGATACTGCAAGGGCACGTTGCGTTTCAGGAGCTGAGCGTAGATCTGCGTGATCTCCTTGACGGCCTGTTTCAGGATCTGGATGTCGGCGATCTGGCTCCCGAGGTGGAAGTGCAAGAGCACCAGGGCGTCCGCCAGGTTCTTTTCCTTGAGGCCCTGGATCAAGCTCAGGAGCTCGGGGATCGAGATCCCGAACTTGGACTGGTCTCCGCCCGACTCCGCCCATTTGCCGGTGCCGCTGGTGCCGAGGCGCACGCGCACGCCGAAGCGCGGGCGCACGCCGAGCTCGCGGGCTACTGCCAGCAATTGATCGAACTCATCGAACTTCTCCAGCACCGGGATCACCTGCTGCCCGATCTGCTGGCCCGCCAGGATCAGCCGCAGCATGATCGCGTCCTTGCAACCGTTGCAGATGAGCAAGGCGCCGTCCTGCTCCAGGTGGGGCAGGGCCGCGACCAGCTCGGCCTTGGACCCGCACTCGAGCCCCATGCCGAACGGCCGGCCGGCCTCCAGCACCTCCTCTACGACCTCATGGAGCTGGTTGACCTTGATCGGATAGACGCCCTGGTAACGGTTGCGGTAACCCGATTCGCGGATGGCCCTGATAAAGGCCTTGTTGAGCCGCACCACACGGGTTTGCAGGACATCTTGAAACCGGATCAGGGTCGGGAAGCCGACGCCGCGGCGGCGCAGGTCCGAGACCACGTCGTCGATGTCCACCGAGAGCGACTGCTGCAGGAACGGCCGCACCGCGATATGGCCTCGTTCGTTGACGAAAAAGAACGATTCGCCCCAGGCATCGACGCGATAAAGGGCCTCTGCATCGTCGATGGTCCAGTCGTCCTCCGGCACCGGCGGATGGCCGGGCTCGGCGGCCGGCTTCACGACGTCGCGACCCGGGAGCCCCACGGTGTCCTGCTCGCCCTCGCCGGCCTCTGGGCGGGCCTCTGGCCGCGTCACGGCCGCGCCTCCGGTTCCGCCGCCAAGACGCAGGCGAAGACGAGCGGCGCCACGATCGTCGCATCCGACTCGATGATGAACTTCGGGGTGTCGATGGCGAGCTTGCCCCAGGTGATCTTCTCGTTGGGCACGGCCCCGGAATAAGAGCCATAGCTGGTCGTCGAGTCGCTGATCTGGCAGAAGTACCCCCAGCGCGGGATGTCGCTGTGCCGCAGGTCCTGCTCCAGCATCGGCACCACGCAGATCGGGAAATCGCCCGCGATCCCACCGCCGATCTGGAAGAAACCGATCGACTTCCGGATGCTCTTCGAGCGGTACCAGTCCGCGAGCAGGATCATATACTCGATGCCGGTGCGCACGGTGTGGACGTTTCGGAGGTCGCCATCGATGCAATGGGCCGCGTAGATGTTGCCTAAGGTCGAGTCCTCCCAGCCGGGGACGAAGAGGGGCAGATCGTGCTCGGCGGCGGCCATGAGCCAGCTATCGCGCGGGTCGATCTGATAATAGCGATCGAGGCTGCCGTTTCGCAGGATCCGGTACATGAACTCGTGGGGAAAGTAATGCTCGCCTCTCTGGTCGGCACTGGTCCACTCCTCGAGCACCGCGGCTTCGATACGGCGGATGGCCTCATGCTCGGGGATGCAGGTGTCGGTGACGCGATTCAAGTGGCGCGCGAGCAGGGCGTCCTCGTCGGCGGGGGTGAGGTCGCGGTAATGCGGGATGCGAACGTAGTGCTCGTGGGCGACGAGGTTGAACACGTCCTCCTCGAGATTGGCGCCGGTGCAGCAGATCCCATGGACCTTGCCGGCACGGATCATCTCCGCCAGCGACAGCCCGATCTCGGCCGTGCTCATGGCCCCGGCGAGCGTCAAGAGCATCTCGCCGCCGCGCTCGAGGTGCGCGACGTAGGCGCTCGCGGCGTCCACGAGCGCCGCCCCATTGAAGTGGCGGAAGTGGTGGCGCACAAAGCGCGCGATGGGCTGGCTGTCGTTCATCGATCATCACTCTGGGTGCGCGGCGCGAAGAGTAGGGAATTATCCGGCCCACCGCAAGGCATGGCCACGGGACTGTCACGCGGGGAGACACCGCCATTGCGAAGGCTTTCCGGCGGGGCCTGTGATAAGGTCTGCTAGAGGGCTACAAGCGAGTCCCAACTCGGTTCGAGCCTGCACGACGCCCCATACGCCATGTTCAAGATCGCGACCTGGAACGTGAACTCCATTCGCGTGCGGTTGGATCAGGTGCTTGGCTGGCTCGCCGAAGAACAGCCGGATGTGCTCGCCGTCCAGGAGACCAAGATCGTGGACAACGGGTTTCCCGCGGCGCCGTTCGCCGAGATCGGCTATCTGGCGGCGTTCGTGGGTGAGAAGACCTACAACGGTGTCGCGCTCCTCTCGAAGCTACCCGGTGAGGACATCGCCACGCACCTGCCCGGCTCGGCAGATCCGCAACGCCGTCTATTGGCGGCGCGCTACGGGGCGCTCTTCGTGGTGAATGTCTATGTCCCGAACGGCAGCGAGGTCGGTTCCGACAAGTACCGCTACAAGCTCGAGTGGCTGGCCCGGTTCGAAGCGTATGTGAGGTCGTGCCTCGCGGCGGGTGCGCCGCTCATCGTGCTCGGCGATTTCAACATCGCCCCGGAAGACCGGGACGTACACGACCCGGTGCTCTGGGAAGGCCAGGTCCTGGTGAGCCCCGCCGAACGCGCCGCGTTTCGGCGGCTCGTGGAGGCGGGTCTCGCAGACACCTTTCGTCTCTTCGAGCAGGAGCCACGGTCGTTTTCGTGGTGGGATTACCGGGCGCTCGCCTTTCGTCGCAATCACGGGTTGCGCATCGACCTCATCCTGGCGAGCCCCTCGCTCGCCGCCCGCTGTGCGGGTTGCCGCATCGACAAGGCCCCGCGCCGCCATCCGAAACCCTCCGACCACACGCCCGTGGTGGCCGAGTTCGCGTGGGACCCGCTCAATGGGAAGGGGGTGCCGCCCCGGGGTCGAGCCCCGGGGTCGAGCTTGCGTGACTCGGCAGTGTCTCGTTAGAATTAGAGATCCAAAAACGATAGGAAGGGCCCGCGCCTACGGCATCCAGTGCTATCCGAGATGAAGACCAATATCCACCCCAAGTACGGTGAGATCACCGTGACCTGCAGCTGCGGGAATGTGTTCAAGACCGGCTCCACCCTCGGCCGGGACCTCCACATCGACGTGTGCTCCTCCTGCCACCCCTTCTATACCGGCAAGCAGAAGCTCGTCGATACCGCAGGAAGGGTGGACAAGTTCCGCCGCAAGTACGGGCTACGCTAGCCGCCACGTCGCGACCGGGCGGCCCTACGGCTTTTTCTGAAGGGATTGCGACAGCGGGTCTTTGTCCTCCTTTCCTCTTCCTGGGCAGCCTCGGGTCCCCGTCCTGGGCGGCCGTCTGTGCCGCCTCGGCGCCCGCGCGGCAGACGGCTGTGCAGCGCGTGATCGATGGCGACACGCTGGTGCTCCGGGGTGGACGGCGAATGCGGTTGATCGGCATCGATGCCCCGGAGATGCGTCATGACGGCCGCGGCCCTGAGCCTTATGCACGGGAGGCGCGGGCGGCCTTGGTCGATCTGTCCTCGGGCCGGGTCGTGGGGGTTCAGTACGGGGAGTCGCCCCATGACCGCTATGGCCGGGGTCTCGCCCATCTGTTCCTCGCGAATGGCGACAACGTTCAGGCATTGTTGCTACGGCGCGGGCTGGCCACGAGCCTGTTCCTCCCGCCGAACGGCGAGTACCTGGACTGTTATGCAGCCGCGGAGACGGAGGCCCGGGCGGCGCGGCGCGGGATCTGGTCGCAGGCGGGTTTCCACCCGATCGCCGCGAAACGCCTCGGCCGGGCGGCACAGGGCTACCGCGTGGTGACCGGCACCGTTACCTCGGCGCGCTGCCGGAGGACGGGAGTGTGGCTGCGGCTCGATGGGGTCCTGGGGGTCAAGATCGGACAGGAAGACCTCGGCTATTTCAAGGGCCGGGACCTGTGCCGGCTGCGCGGGCGGCGGGTGTCGGTTCGGGGTCTGGTGCGACGTTATCGCGGGTTATCACGGATGCGTCTGCGCCACCCGCTCTATCTCGACGCCGGGAACGGTAGCGGCGCGGCGGCAGGGCCGCCCGGCCCGCACTGATCCCCTAAGATGAACGCCTGACCGTGATCCAGCTTGGGTCACCGGCGCCCTGGGAAGTACCGGGTTCGACGACGGCGAGGTGCTGAGGGGGTTGGCCGACCGGTTCGTCCAGCAGGAGTTCGCGCCCGGCGACGTGATCGTGGAGCGAGGCCAGCCCGCCGATCAGATCTTCCTCATCGCCCACGGCAAGGTGAACAAGATCGGTGTCGGGAAGTACGGTGATGAGA
>JBOIDT010000005.1:0-48866 GCA_050740755.1 Gammaproteobacteria bacterium | reverse complement strand
GAAAACCAACGGCTCAGGGTCTCGCGCGCCGGCACCGGCAGCCTCCGCGCCGCGCTGAACCCCAGGAGCCGCTTGATCCGCGGGTCGTTCATCAGAAGACCCGCCAGGCCCGGAACACACGCCGCCAGGCGCTGGATGCGCCCGAACTCCCCGAGCACGCGCGCGCGCAGCGGCAGGCCGTGCCGATCGTGGTAGTGCTGCAGGAACTCCGACTTCATGCGCGCCATGTCCACCGATGCCGGGCATTCGGACTTGCAGCCCTTGCACAGGAGGCACAGGTCCAGGACCACCCGCAGGCGCTCGTCCGACAGGCCCACACGGCCGTCCGCTTGCGTCAGGAGCTGGCGGAAGACATTGGCCCGGCCGCGCGTACCGTGCCGTTCTTCCAGGGTGGCCATGTAGGACGGGCACATGGTGCCACGCCCCGCGCGCTTGCGGCACGCCCCCGAGCCGTTGCAGCGCTCGGCGGCCCCCAAGAGGCCGCCGTCCTCGTGCCAGTCGAAATAGGTGGGCACCGGGTCTCTCCGGATCACGACGCGCAGGTCACGATCAAGGGGGGGTGCATCGAGGACCTTTTGGGGGTTCAAGATCCCCTCGGGATCGAACGCCGATTTGACGCGGCGGAGCAGTGCGTGGACCTCGGAACCCAGCATGCGCTCGACGAACGGCGCGCGCAGCCGCCCGTCGCCGTGCTCCCCGGAGAGCGAACCGCCATATTCGGCCACCAGATCGGCGACCTCGCGGGCAATCGATCGAAACCGCTCGCGGTCCCCGGCGTCTTTGAGATCGAGCTCCGGCCGGAAATGCAAGAGCCCGACGGAGGCATGACCATAATATACGCAGCGGGTCCCGTGCTTCTCCATGAGCGCCTGGATGCGCGTCACATACTCGGGCAGATCGGCGAGGGCCACGGCCGTGTCTTCGATCACGGTGACGGCCTTTCGGGGGCCGGGCCTATTCATCAATAAACCGAGTCCGGCCTTGCGCAGATCCCAGACCCGACCGGCTAGCGGCGGCTGCACGATCGGAAACGCATAGCCGAGACCTTCGTCTCGGTAGTCTTCGATGAGGGCCAAGGCGCGCGCCTCGAGGTCTTCGCGGCCCTCGCCCTGAAACTCGACCACCAAGACCGCCTCGGGATCGCCCTCGATCCAGAACCGGTTGTCGCGTTGTTCGAGGTGGTGGCGGGTCTCTTCCAGGATGCGCCGGTCGATCAGCTCGACCGCGGCCGGCGCGTGTCGGACCGCGACGAGCGTCCCGCGCATGGCGTCCATGAGCGTGTCGAAGTGGGCGCAGAGGAGGAGCCGCCCCGACGCGCGCGGCACCAGCCGGAGCGTCGCTTCCGTCACGAGTGCCAAGGTCCCCTCGCTGCCGCACAGGAGGCGCGCGAGGTTGAAGGGCGGCCCGTCCGCGACCCACGGCCGGCCACGCGCCAAGACGTCCAGGGCGTAGCCGGTATTGCGCCGCACGACCCCGGGGCGCGGGTAGCGTTGTAATATCAACTCGCGGTGGGCATCGATGACCTCGAGCACCTCGCGATAGATCCGGCCTTCGAGCGTGGGCAAACGCCGCTTGGCTTCCAGCGCCGGGCCGTCGAGCGGACCGAAGCTCGCCAGCGTCCCGTCCGCGAGCACGGCCTCGATCTCGATCACATGGTCGCGCGTCGTGCCGTGGCGGATCGAATACGCGCCGCAGGCGTTGTTGCCGATCATCCCCGCGATCATGCAACGGTTGGCGGTCGAGGTGTCGGGGGCGAACTGCAACCCGTGCAGGGCATCGTTCCCCAGCGCATCGTTGAGGTCCTCGAGGATCACCCCCGGCTGCACCCGTGCGCGGTCCGCCGCCATGTCGATATCGACTATCCCCGTCATGTGGCGCGAGACATCGACCACAAGCCCCTCGCCCACGCACTGTCCCGCCAGGCTGGTCCCGGCGGCGCGCGGGATAAGCGGGATGCGGTGGCGGGCGGCGTGCAGGACGATGGCGATGCAGTCCTCCCGATGGCGGGGCCGCACGACCCCCAGCGGCAGCTTTTCGTACGGCGAGGCATCCGTCGCATAGAGCATGCGAGTGAGGGGGTCCGCCAGGACCTCGCCCTCGATCCGTGCCGCGAGCTCCGACCACAGAGCGCTATCGGCAGAGCCGGCGGGAGGCAGGGGGAAGGGTGGTGGCACGCCGTCCACCTCGGACATTGGAGACTAGCGGCCGGCTACCGGCCTACACCCGCCGCGCAACGGGCGTTCGCGGCGGGGATGATCCGCCCTCAAACGGCGGGCAAGAGCCCGGGAAAGCCCGCGAGCGCCGAGCGCAGCTTCTTGAAGGCATTCTGCTCGATCTGGCGTATGCGTTCCGCCGACACGCCGAACTGGGCCGCCAGCTCGTGCAGGGTCGATTTCCGCTCTGCCAGCCAGCGCTTCTCGACGATCTCGCGGCTGCGCCCGTCCAGGCCGGCGAGGGCGTTGCGCACGACCCCCTCGCGATCCCGCGCCAGGTCCTCGGCCGCCGCCACCGCGGCTTCGGGCTCGTAACGCAGGTCCACCAGGTACTGGGCGGGGGCCGGCGCGCCGCTTTCGTCGCCCAGCGGATCGAAGGAGGTGTCGTGGGCGTTCAAGCGCTTTTCCATCTCGGTGACGGCGCTCGGGCTGACACCGAGATCTTGCGCCACCCCCTTGACCTCCTCGCCGGAGAGCCAGCCGAGACGCTTCTTGGCAGAGCGCAGGTTGAAGAACAGCTTGCGCTGGGCCTTGGTGGTGGCGACCTTGACGATGCGCCAGTTGCGTAAAATGAACTCGTGGATCTCGGCGCGGATCCAATGGACGGCAAAGGACACCAGCCGCACGCCGACGTCGGGGTCGAAGCGCTTGACGGCCTTCATGAGGCCCACCGTGCCCTCCTGGATCAGATCGGCCTGGGCAAGACCGTAACCGTTGTAGCCCCGCGCCACCCGCACCACGAAGCGCAGGTGCGCGAGCACCAGGCGGCGGGCCGCATCCAGGTCCCCATGACGGCGATAGCGCTCCGCCAGCTCGCGTTCCTCCTCGACCGCGAGCATGGGGATGCGGTGCACCGCCTCGATGTAGGCATCCAGAGAACCGATGGGCAACGCCAGTCGCAATTCGTTCATCATCGCTGATTCCCCCAAAGACAGATGATCGGCATGTTAGCACTCTTCCACTACGAGTGCTAATCCTACGAGTCCTGTGGAGCCTCAGGGTTCAATTGAGCCTCAGGCGCGTCCGCGAGCAGGGCATCGACGAACCCGGCGGCATCGAATCTCTGCAAGTCCTCGAGTCCCTCGCCGACCCCGATGAAGCGGATCGGGGTGCCGAGCCGCTCGGCCAGCGCGAACACCATCCCGCCCTTGGCCGTGCCGTCCATCTTGGTCAGGGTGATCCCGGTGAGCGCGACGATCTGATGGAACTCGGTCGCCTGCGACAGGGCATTCTGGCCGGTGGTGGCGTCCAGGACCAGCATCGCCTCGTGGGGGGCGCTCGGATCGAGCCTGCGGATCACCCGGCACACCTTCCTGAGCTGGTCCATGAGGTGGGCCTGGGTGTGCAGGCGGCCCGCGGTGTCCACGATCAAGACCTCGGTGCCCCGTGCCCGGGCCTTCTCCAGGGCCTCGAAGGCCACCGCCGCCGGATCGCCCCCTTCGGCCCCGGCCGTGACCGGCACCCCGGCGCGCTCGCCCCAGGCTGCCAATTGGGCCAGGGCGGCGGCCCGGAAGGTATCGCCGGCCGCGACGGCCACCGACCGGCCCTGGGCACGCAGATGGGCGCAGAGTTTGCCGATGGTGGTCGTCTTACCGGTCCCGTTGACACCGACAACCAGGATCACGAACGGCGTATCGCGGCCCCTCGGGATCACCAGCGGCGTCGAGACCGGCTCGAGGATCGAGATCAACTCGGCACGGAGGGCGTCGTAGAGGCGCTCCGGGTCGTTCAACTCCCGGCGTCTCAGCCGATCCCGCAGGTTCGCGACGATGCGTTCGGTCGCCTCGACCCCGGCATCGGCCCCAAGCAAGAGGTCCTCGATGTCCTCGACCGCGCCCTCCCCGCCGGCCGTACCGAAGAGACGCGCGAGCCCGGCGCCGAAGCGGGCGCGCGTGCGCCGGAGCCCCTCCTTCAGGCCCATGACCTAACCCGCCCCCCGGGCATTGGCAGGTTCCGTAACACAGACGGGATGGACATGCGGGGCGTTATCGTAGCATCCAGGGGATCGGCAGCGGGACGGACGGCGGGCGGCCCCGACCGGTGCCGATGTTTGCCGTGACAGCCTGGGGCACGGGGAGTCCAGATCGCGCCCGGTGGCGCTCGTTCAGCACTCGCCGATCTCGTCCAGCCGCTCGGCGATGAGCCGGTCTGCGTAAGCGTAATCCACATCCTCAAGATCATGGACGCCCGCCGTCAGCACCTCCAGGATCTGGTCTTGGATGACACCCCGGCGCTTCGCCTCGGCGTAGGGGATGCGGTGGAACATGACCATCGAATAGCGCGGGATGAAGCGTTCGGGATGGCGGTCTTCGAGCCGGAACCCCAGGGCCTTCTTCCACTGGTATTTCGGATCGCGCACCGTGCTGCGCATCTCGAGGTAGTTCTCGATCGAGAGGTCGGCGATGGCTTCGGCGTTGGGCTTGCGCAGGGCCTCGAATTCGGCGAACGCTCGCGCCCAATCGTCCGCCCATCTCTCCAGGCAGGCGTCCAGGGCACTACAGTCTTCGAACGCGCAGTTCATCCCCTGGCCATGGAAGGGCACGACGGCATGGGCGGCATCGCCGAGGATGAGGGCCCGATCGCCGACCCGCCAGGGCCGCGTGCGGAGGGTGCCGAGCCTGCCGGTCGGGTGCCGGAAGAACTCGGCAGCGAGATGCGGCATTAGGGCGGAGACATCGGGGAAACGCGCTTCAAAAAAGGCGGTGAGCCGCGCCTCGTCGCTCAGGGCGGCGAAGCTGTCCTCGCCCTCGTGCGGCAGGAACAGGGTGACGGTAAAGCCCCCATCCAGGTTCGGCAGGGCGATGAGCATGTACCCCCCGCGCGGCCAGATGTGGAGCGCATGCGGTTCCATGCGGAACCCGCCGCCCGCGGCCGGGGGAATGCTCAATTCCTTGTAGCCGTGGGCGAGCGGCTCCTCGCCGCACGCGCCGGAGGTGGCCTCGAGGATGGCCTCACGGACCGAGGAATTGACCCCGTCGCAGCCGATCACTACCTCGAAGTGAATGTCCTCCCGGCCGCCCGATCCATCGCAAAGCGTGAGCGTTTCTGTGGCGAGATCGACTGCCTCGCAGCGCCTGCCGAAACGGATCCGGACCCGCCCGGTCGCCTCGGCCGCGTCGAGGAGCACGGCCGTGAGCAGGAGGCGCGAGACCGAATGGATCACCTCGTGCGGCCGCTGCCCGTAGGCTTGCAGCTCCAGGCGCCCGTGCTCGTCGTGCAGCATGCGCCCGCGCATGGGGATGAGGAGCTTCTCGACGTCGTCCATGAGACCCAGTGCGGCCAGCGCCGCGATGCCGCGGTTGGCGAGCGCGAGGTTGATGGAGCGGCCCGCCGGGACCTCGACCGAGCGCAGATCGGGGCGCCATTCGTACACCGTGACGCGATGGCCGCGCCGCGCCAGATAGATGGCGAGGAGCGAGCCCGCAAGCCCCGCGCCGACGAGGGTGATGTGCCGCTCGCCCACGCGTCTAGCGTCTACGGTAGTGGCCTCGGCGGCACCGGATCGAACTCCCCCGGTAGCGGCTGGAATAGCGCGAGCGCGTCGCCCAACGAATCAGACTTTGTTGTCAAACGGAGCGCCTCCCCTCGGAAGCCGTGCCGGATCGCAGCGGAACCGATGCACCGACCGGATCGTGGGATCGGCGCAGTTCTTTGGCGAGGGTCCGCGTGAACATTCGACTGCCCACCTCGTGGAGTGCGAGCTCTGCGCCTGTCTTGACCGCCGTCATCGCCAACCGACCGACCAGCAGCAACAGCAAGAGGGCAATTCCCCACGCGAGGAAATAAGACAGCCGTAGATCTTCCGAGGCCGAGTGCTCACCTCTGGCCGTCGGTTCCCTTGACCCCGCCCCGCCCGAAGCTTCGGGGGGCGGCGCAAGCAATCGATCGAGATTCGAGCCGGATGCAACGGCTTTTGCGAAGTACTCGATACGGCCCGGGTCGCGATAGAGGTCCCAGGCTTCCAAGACGACCTTGATCCCTATCCACATCCCTACGAGCACGAGCACCACGCCCACGAGCCGGACAAAGATATCGATGAACCTTGTCATCGTCGATGCGATCTGGGCTTTTCGCGGAGTATCCGGAGCGACATGTCGCATGGCTATACCGAATATGCTCTATCGATACGGCCATTGGAGAATGCGGCACAGCGTCCCGCATCGGTCCTGCCCACGAGGCCGAGGATGCGCGTAACCTCTTGTCTTACTGGTGGGCCCGGTGGGACTAGAACCTACGACCAAGGGATTATGAGGCAGATCGTACAATACGCTACGGTAAAGCGCTTCACCACCGATGCCGGCTCTCCACGCACGGTGATGCGTTGGGGTCCCTTTTATATACCACTGTTGTGACCGCATTGTCATCAACGGGTATCTGAGTGGGTTGTCGCGACCGGCTCAGGGATGCCCTCATATCTTCTTAAGAAATGCTTGCATCACCATGATATACAAGACTAAGTAAGCTTCCGGTCTGTTTTCTGGATGGCTAGCCTGGTCACGGGCCTGGCCGACATCGAGGGCGGACATTACCCACCGGCGACGTATTGCCGGGCCCAAAATCGGGGATCCTGCAACCGCCGCCCACGCCGACCAGGCCGGCGAGCGCGAGCAGCTCGCCCGTCTCGCCCACGAGATCGAGGCGCTCGAGGCCCTCGTCGATGCCGCCGAGGCGCAGGCCGGCTATCCCGCGCGGATCCGCTTCCAGTACGCCTGGCTCCGGCAGCATCGAGGCAACTCCTACCGGCTCAAAGAGAAGCTCTAGGCGGGGCTGATCCGCAGAATCACGGCTTCGGTCTTCACGCCAAAGCCTGGCAGCTCCCGGCATTGCGGTAGGCGCGAATGCGAAACGGCTTTGCGCCTTCGATCTCCAGCCGATCGGCGATCTCCTCGAAGACCGCGGTGATCTGCGTTATGGATGGGCATATGGAACGCGCGCCGCCTCTCGCCCGCGGCGCTCGTCGACGGTGGCCAGGAGGGCCAGGCCAGCGATAAAAAAACCCGCCGTTGCGAGCAGCGCAAGCCGGTGATCCCCGTTAGACGCCTGCGTGATCACGCCATAGCTCATGGGGCCGATGATGGCGGCGAGCTTGCCGGCAAGCCCCCACAAACCAAAAAACTCTGCAGACCGTTCGGGAGGGGAGAACTGCCCGATGAGCGCCCGCCCGGCCGACTGACTCGATCCCAGCGCGATGCCGATGAGATTGGCCACGACCCAGAACCCCATGCGGTCCTCAATGGAATAAGCGAGCACTAGGGCGGCGATCCATACCAATAACGTCGCGGCCAGGGTAGGCACCGATCCGAACCGATCCTGGAGGAACCCGAAGCCGAGCGCGCCCGCCGCCGCCGTGAAGTTGACGACGAGGACCATCCAGAGGGTCTCTTGCACGCCAAAGCCCATGACTTCTTGCGCGTAGATCGCGGCCAGTACCACGACGGTATTGACGCCGCAATAGTACACGGCGAGCGTCACAAGAAAGCGAAAAAGATCCCGGAAGTGGCGGGCTTGCCTGAGCGTGTGCCGGACGCGCTCGAAGCCGATGCGAGCATAGCTTTCACCGGAAGGGAGCATCCGAGGCCGCGCTCGCTCGCGTAACCAGAGAAACGTCGGGGTCGCGGCGGCGGCGAACACCCCGGCGGTGATCCACATCGTCACCGGGACATACTGCGTCATCGTGTGATGCTGCGCCTCGGCCCATGAAATATAAGCGAGGCAAAGCCCGAGCACCAAGAGTCCGCCGAGGTACCCGAGCGCCCAACCGTAACCTGAAATCTTGCCCATCTCCTCGGGCCGCGCGACTTCGGGCAGAAACGACGCGATCAGGTTCTCCCCCGTAGCAAACATGAAGCTTGAAAGGATCACGAGAGACATGCCAAGCCCCACCTCCCCCTTGCCGACGAGTCCGAGCATCGCCGTGAACAACACGCAGCCAACCGTACTCCAGGCCAGGAAGCGTTTCTTGGACGCTTTGAAATCCGCTGTCGCCCCGAGCAGCGGAGCGCTCAAGAGAACCAAGAGGTTGGAAACACCCATCGCGATGGTCCAAAGGAGCGTACCGGTTCCCGGCGCGTAGCCCATTTCCCTGCCGGCCACCGTGCCCACGAAATAGGCACTGAAGATCGCGGTGAGCACGACCGTCGTATAACTGGAGTTCGCGAAGTCGTACATCGCCCAAGCGACGATCTCACGCCGGGATGCGGCAGGCGTGTCCGCCTCCGGGCCCCGAGGCTCAGTGCTCTCTTCTCGTATTCCTGGCATGCGGAATATTGGCGCGAACGAGCTTATGTGCGTAGTCGCGGATGATAGCATAGTTCATCTCGCTGTGCGGTAATTCCGATGGAGCTGAAGTCGAGCTCGACGGCCTTGCCCACCACCCCGGGCACCATCCCGGCGCGCGTAGGATACCCGCGCAACTGGCCGTACTGCTTGGGCGGGATCACGCCCTCGCACTCGCGTCTAGGCACCGGACACCACCCCCAAGACTCACCCTTGAGCCCCCGCCGACCACCGGGCCGCCCCGACTAGCGCCCTCGGCGCCGGACCCTTTCAGACCGCCAAATCACCGCCCACCCCGTCCGACCAAGCATTCTCGATTGCAAGCCGTCGTTGAATCTCCTATCCTTTATGCTCGCCTCGGCAGCGCTTGGGAGGAAGCGACGGGAGTCCCTGCGCTTCGATGATGTCGCGCCGCGGTCGGATCTCAAAGTACCGGCGGACCATGCGGTAACGACTTTGCGCAGCTTCGATGGGTTGGCGGCAATCGTGAAAAGCGCGTTCGTGAAGGATAAGACAGGGGCTGGCGTGGGATCTTCGTTTTGCCTCAGGTGACCACGAAGGCGCCGCGAACACCGGAAGGGCAGCTTCCGGGGATGGCAAGGTGAGTGCGAACACCGAGTATGCTCACGCTGCTCCCCTATCCAAGCATGGGCATGAGGATCGAAACAAAATGAAACGACTCGTTCAGTGTGTCAGGAATCCCTGGGTGCTTGGTATAGCCGCGGCGCTGGCCGTATACGCTCTCGCCGGGTTTCTGCTCATCCCCTGTCTGGTGCGGCATTATGTTCCGAAGCTGGCTGATGAGCAGCTCCGCTGTCAGGCCGCTGTCGCCGAAGTACGGTTTAACCCTTTCCTCTTTGAGCTCGAGGCGAAGGGCTTTTCCTTCAAAGGCGCGACCGGGGAGGCGATATTTGCTGTTCAGCGCCTGTTCGTCGATTTCGATCTGGAAAGCCTGTTCCGCTGGGCATGGACGTTTGCGGATATACGGCTTGAGGGTTGGTCTGCCGATTTGGTGATCGATCCGGAAGGCCGGCTGAACCTGGCCAAGATCGCCGCTGCGTTGCCGGAATCCAACGAGGCATCCCCGCCCGCCGAGAACCCGCCGCGGCTCTTGCTCAAGCACATGGCGCTCACGGGTGGCTCGGTGAACTTCACGGATCGCTCCAAATCTACTCCGGTCGCGGAAACGGTCAGTCCCATCGACGTGGAGTTCGACGCAATCTCGACGCTTCCTGAGCATCGCGGGTCTCACGTAGTCAGCGCAAGACTGGCGAACGGCGGGGTATTGGAATGGAAGGGCCACGTCTCGTTGAACCCGATTCTATCGGAAGGTGAAGTGCGACTCGAGGGCTTCAAGCTAGCGACGCCTTGGAACTTCATCCGTGACCAGTTGGACCTGGCTGAACCGTTAGGGGACGTGGGCGCAACAGCCCGTTACCGCTTCCGATATGAGCAAGGCAAGGCCGACCTGAGCGTCAACGATGTGAGCGTCAAATTGAAGGGATTGCGGCTGTCTACCCCCTCTGCTTTAAGGCCGATCCTCGTCCTTAACACTATCGAGGTCGCGGGGGCTCGCTTTAACCTCGCGAGCCGGGAGCTGACCGTGCCGACATTCAACGTGCTCAACGGCCACATCGCCGTGTCCGTCGACGAGAAGGGCATCGCCAATTGGGACACGTTGGTGAAGACCGGAGCTGCCACCGATGCGCCGCGGCCCGCTCCGCCTGCGGCCGGGACTTCGGCCGGTGCGCCCGAAGCGCCTTGGCGGGTTACACTCGAAGCATTCAAGGCAGCGGACATCGGGATCACTTATGCCGATGCGAGTCACGCTGTACCCTCCGTGGTCTCCGTTGGGGCTTTCAAGCTGGGGCTTGGCGCGGAACTGGAGAGCGACGCCGCTGCACCAAAGGCGCGGATCCGGGATTTGACCGTCAGTCTTGAGCGCATTGCCATCGCTGAGCGAGAGAAGAGCGATGCGCTCGCGACCTTGGATTCCATTAGGGTCGAGGGTGGGCAGATGGATCTCGAGAAACAGGAGGTCACCATCCAACAAGTGGCACTCCAGAAGGGTCGCGCCAAGATAGACCGAGATGCGAATCAAACAATCCGTTGGCTTGAATTATTCAAGCCTCGGGACCAGGAAAATGTCCGCCCGGAGATCGAAGTCACCGAAACGGAGAACGAGGAGGAAGGCAACCCGTGGCGCTTCGCGCTCAAGGCGTTCGACCTCCGGGGCTTTCACATGGCGCTTGCCGACCAAAGCATATCACCCGAGGTTGCGTACGACATAGAGGACATGAAAGTCGCACTCAAAGACATCACCAACGACGGGCAGACACCCATCGCGTTCGATGTGCAGCTCAAGATCAAACAAGGCGGGGCGTTGAGCACGACGGGACAACTGTCGCAAAAGGCTGATCGCGCCGAAGCGCAGGTCAAGATCGAAGGGATGAATCTGACGCCGCTGAAGTCGCTAGTTGCACAGGTCGCGGCGCTTACACTCGAGAGCGCCGCTGTCTCTGCCGATTTGCGGGTCGATTATAGCCAGGCCAAAACCGGTCCATCACTCAAGGCGGCCGGTGCGTTTAGCCTCGATAGACTGCTTCTAAACGACTCCACGAGCGCCAAGCCCTTCCTGTCCTGGAAGGCGCTGTCTGCCGATGGAATCGACTTCGGCCTCGGCCCCGACAAGATCTCCATCAAGGAAGTGCGACTCGTCGAACCGGTCACGAAGATCGTGATCTTCAAAGATCAAACGGTGAACCTCGCCGCTGCCTTCCAACAGCGGGGCGCACCATCTTCCGGGCGGCCGGCCAAGGCGGAAAAGCAGAAGAGCGATCCCGCCAATCCATTTCCAGTGACCGTGGAGCGTGTCCGGATCGAGCGGGCGAACGTCGATTTCGCCGACTTCAGTCTGGTCCTTCCCTTCGCCGCCCGCATCCACGAGCTATCCGGCGCGGTGACCGGCATCTCGTCGGCTCCTACCAACCGAACCAGGCTCACGCTTGAGGGCCGTGTGGACGAATACGGCCAGGTTAACGTGGAGGGGTCATTAAGCCCATTACAGCTTGAGACGTTTAGCGATGTCAAAGTGGTATTCCGCAACGTTGCGATGCCACCTCTTTCGCCCTACAGCGGCACGTTTGCCGGGCGTCGGATCAAATCCGGGAAGCTCAATCTGGATCTGCAATACAAGCTTGAGGATCGCAGGTTGAAGAGCAACAACACCGTCATCGTCGATCAATTTACCTTGGGTGAGCGGGTCGAAAGTCAGAAAGCGGTAGACTTACCCCTCGACCTGGCGATCGCGCTGCTCACCGATAGCGAGGGCAAGATCAACGCGTCCGTGCCCATCGAAGGCGACGTGGACCATCCTGAATTCCGCGTCGGGCATCTGGTCTGGCAGGCGATCGTCAACCTCATCACCAGTGCCGTCACCGCGCCTTTCAAGGCGCTCGGCGCCATCGTCGGTGGGGAGGAGGAAGGCATTGACGCGATCCTGTTCCGGCCGGGTGTCGATAAGATCCCGCCACCTGAGCGCGAAAAGCTCGCAAAAGTAGCGGAGGCATTGACTAAGCGGCCAATGATCGCGCTAACGGTACACGGGGCGTATGACCCCGCGGCCGATGGCGAAGCGCTCCGGTCAATGCAGGTGCGGCGCGCCTTGGCGCAAGAGCTGGACGTCGCCTTGCAGCCGGGCGAGGACCCGGGTCCGGTGGCCGTCGCCAACGCCGAGACACAACGCGCGCTGGAGGCGTTGTCCGACGAACGCGACGGCGAAGGTGCCATCGAGGAGTTTGAGGCGAGCTACGAAAAATCTGAGGGCAAGAAGCCAAATCGCGTCAGCGCGATCTTGTCACTGATGGGCCGGGCTAGCGAGGACGTCGATTTTTACCAAAACTTATTCCAGCATCTGATAGAAAAGGCTCCGTTGGCAACGGGCGACCTTGAAGCTTTGGCTGCGCGGCGCGCTACAGCGGTTATCAAGGACTTGACCGGTCAGGCTGGATTCGATCCAACTCGTGCCATCGCCGGAGAAATCGAGCAGGTCGCAGATACACAGGCGGACAGCGTCCCGACAAAACTCGAGCTCAGGGCGAGACAAGCACTGGGCTCCCAGCGCCCCCTCGGTGCCTGGTAGCACCTCGCGTAGGAGGGCGCTACCCTGTCCGGGAAATGGATTTATCCTTTATAAAGCACCCGCCAGATCTTCCCACCACCATCGTCCGAGACCAAGAGCGACCCATCGGCAAGTTGGAGCAGACCCACCGGCCTTCCCCAGACCTCGGGCTTTTCTGGATCGAGCATCCAACCCGTGAGGAAATCCTCAGGTCCGGAGACCGGCTTACCTTCTTTAAAGGGTATAAAGGCGACTTTATGGCCGACCCGTTTTGAGCGATTCCAGGACCCGTGCATGGCGATAAAACATCCTCCCCGGTATCTTTCTGGAAACTGTGCGCCCGTGTAAAATAAGAGATCCATGGCGCTTACATGGGCGCCGAGCAACACATCAGGGTAGAGAGTCTTGCTTACTATCCCGTCGGGGGCGTCTTTACGGCGGGGGTCGCGGTTGGGACCGATATAGGCGTAAGGCCAGCCGTAAAAGCCCCCGGGATGGATGCGGGTCAGATAATCCGGCACCAGATCATCACCGAGTCCATCGCGTTCTTGCACGGTGACCCAGAGTGTCTCCGTGCCGGGATACCAGCGCATCCCGACCGCATTGCGAACGCCATTGGCGTAGATCTCATGGCCACTGCCGTTCGGATCAAAGCGACTGATCGCAGCCCGCATGGGAGGCTCCCCGCTGTCTACATTGGATCCTGATCCAACGCTTAAGTAAAGCTTTTCCCCCTTAGAATCAAACAAAAGCGTGCGGGTTGCATGGCCCTCGCGGAATTTGTGCAAGGAAATGACCTCTTTACCTTTCCCCACCATCCTAAGTGCTTGGGGATCATAGCGGTAACGTTTGACGGCGGTTGCCTCCGCTATGTATAGCCAGTCCTTATGAAGGGCAAGTCCATAAGGTTGATCGAGATCCTTCATCAGCACCTGCTTATTCTTGTCTTTCAAGACATAGACGGTGCCGCCATCCATGTCGGAGACCACGACCTCGTTACCTGGGCCCAGCAACATGAATCGGGGTCCAGAGAAACCCGAAAGATATTCCTCTACCGTGAACCCGGCAGGGACCTGCAATTTAGCCCCTTCGGGCTTGGTGACCACACGCGGGCGATTGTGGGCCGAAGGTGTATGAAAGGGCTTGGGCAACCCCGTCCAATTAACCGGCAAGTCTGCAGCCCACGCGCTCGGTAGGATAGTGCTTGCGAGAAAACAGAATAGGATTGCATTCAGCGAAGAATAGTTGGGTTTCATGTCTATGACCTCATAAGATAACGTGGCGAGGAGACTGCCCCGCCCTCCAAGAATTAAATGACAGATGCACTTAGAGCTTTCATGCCCAGGCGCCGGAAGCGCTGGACCGATAGCCGAGACAGTGGTATGCGGCGTCGACCAGGCACTGGCCGCCCGAGGCACCGGTGCGGATGAGCTCTGGCCGGACATCGTTGAGGTCGCACGGCATTGGGCTTGAAATCAATCACAACAGCTCGGGAGGCGGTGGGGGTATCTGATTGATCTCTGCAAGCTGTTCGAGAAGTACGACTGCAAATGCGCCCTCTATCGGCATGGTGGCGGGGTTCAAGACCGATCTTTAATGAGGCCACCGATGGTCGTCCGCTGCGGCGGCTCCTGTCTAGCGGAGCATGGCGATGGCCACGCCGTTTAGAGGAGAAGCGTGACCGTGTTCTCACTCGCCAGTCTTGCCTGCGTTCGGAAGGCTCAGCACCCCCTTGTCGGTGAAGTTCATTCCGCCGAACAACGCTCCGGCGAGCTTACCGCGCAGAACGTACGGCAAGTGGTCGAGTTTCGCGCCGTCGACCAGGTCCAGCGCTTGTCGGACGGCGGCAAACGCCGAGACAGTCACGGGAACGCTGAATACGGTTTCACCGAAAGGTGGCACGCTACCTTTTTGGTTGCTCACGCCGCTGGCGAACGGCTTTCCGTTCAACTCCAACGCGAGTGCCACGCCGTCGTACTCGATCGCCGTCTCGTTGGGGTTCTGCAACCGCAGCTTCACGGTGAAGCGCATTTCCAGGCCTTGACCTGCAAGCGGTTCGATGCCTACCACATTTATGCGTACCGGGTCGCGGTTAAGCATTCCAGCGCAGCCCCCCAGAGCGAGCGCGAGCAACAGGCTCACGGCGATGAAAAAGAGGCGGCCAGGAGCCGGGCCTGGAAGTGGGAGCATGACTTGCACCTCGAATGGTGGTGGATGTGGGCTGATATTGTACCGGCATATGGCGAACCAGGAGATAAGTACCGAGGTCGGAGGGTACCGAATCGAACCCACAAAAAGGAATAATGCTACTCGGTTACTCGGGTCCGGGACACGATAGGATCGACCGCCGCTTGGTCGCCGCTCTCAGGCCGAGATCGAGGAACTCAAGAGCGCTCGAGAAAGCGAGGCCGGGCATCGGGCCGCCCTCGATTGCGAAGACACGACGACCGCGGGAGACGACCCCGAGCCCGTGGCGGGGAGTCAGCATCGAAGGGAGTCTGCGCCAGCGACCCGTCTTCGGGTTCAGGATCTCGACCTCTCCGATCGTGCTGTCACCCTCGGCCAGCTGCTCGCCGCCGGCGGCGACGATGCGGCCTCCGACGACCGCCGCCTGGAAGCCGCTGCGCGGGACCTGGACGGGCCGCAGCCTCTTCCAGCGGCGCGTATCGGGGTCGTAGCGCTCGACGACGTCGAGATTGATTCCGCCGTCCCGCCCGGCGATCACGTACAGCTTGCCGCCCACCGCGGCAGCCCCGATGTGCTCGCGCGCGACGCGCATTGCGGGGCCGGAGCGCCAACGGTCGCGGGCCGGGTCGTAGAGCTGGAGAAAGCGGAAAGCGCGCTGCCCGTCGGCGCCGCCCGGCGCGTAGAGCTTGCCCCCGATCGGGACGAGGGCATGCGCAGCGCGCGGCCGGCCGGAATTCTTGAGTTCCACCCAGGTATCGGTGGCGGGTGTGTAGCGAAAGAGACGGTCGATGGGCTGGGTCACGACGCCGGTGTATCCGCCGTGCACGTAGAGGCTGCCCTTGTAGGCGGCGACGGCGGGGTGATTGACGCCGACCGGCATCGAGCGGACCTGCGTCCACTCGTTGGCGTCGATGTCGTAGCGGGTGACCTCCCTCGTTGTCGCGCCCGACGGAGTCGGCACGAAGCCACCGAGCACGTAGATGTAGCGCCCGATTCGGGCCGCGCCGACCTCGGTGCGCTGGAGCGGGCTCGGCGCCAGCGGCAGCCAGCGATCGGTGCTCGTGACGCGAGCGTCGGCGGAGGCGCCGCCCGACAGGAACATGACGCCCGCCGCGCCGCCGATCGCGATCAGTGCCGCAAGGGCGATCCGGGTCCGGGTGCCGCGGAGGGCGCGCGTCATGACGCACCCTCGCGGGAGTCGCCACTCGATGGCTCGTACCCGGCGCAGCTCGTCACCGGCAGCCGCGGGTAGCGGGGAAAGGCCGGGTCGGTGCGCGAGCGCTCGCAGAGCGAAAAGCTCGAGCCCCGCGTATTGCGAACGAGGAGCTGGTGGCTGCAACTGTCGCAGAGACCGGCATTAGGGGCCACGGCCCAAGTATGGCTTACTTCACTTTGTATAGTCAAAGGATGGGAACCTTTCGGCGGCTGCCGGGCTTTCTTTGGGCCCCTAATCGGCGCAAGCTGATCGTCTCGCTCGTCCTCGTCTGGCTCGCGATGGCCATGACGGTCGCGATCCCGGCAGATATTATCCATCTTAAACACAAAGTAGATTATGTTTTGGAGATGTAAAGGTGGCGATTTTTTTGTGAATCCTGTTTAGCGCACACTACCACAAGGGTGCAGGTCTAAATCTAAATACTGAGAGACCTCAATGCGCCGTCCTTTTGCGGAACAACACGACGTTTTCAGGGATTTCGACAATCCGCTTGTAGGTGCTGGACAGCAACTTCCAGCCACGCTCGAAGCGCTCGCTTTGGTGGAGGGCGCGCAGCGTCAAGATGGCTTGGCCCCCGGTATGGCGCCAACGCATCCCCGAGCGCTTCATCCGCTCTGTCGCGAGCGTCTTGCAGGCGGCTTCCACGACCCCTGAACCGATGGGGAGGTTCTGCGCTTGCGCTTTTGCATAGCGCATGCGGTGACGGTAGCGGCGAAAGTAAGCAAGCTCGGTGGAGACCTTTCTCTTGCGCGGATGGGCGTCTCTGAGATGGCAGAGTGCTCGGATGACTTTCTCGACGCCCTCCTCTTCATCGCGCAGGAGGTGGCGGTACTTCTCGAACTGGGCCTTCGACCGCGAGCTGTTAACTTGACAACGAAGAGATGTATAGCGGGGGCTTCCCGACGAAACGCGGTCGCCGGGGGACGTAGTAAGTTGGTCGAAGCCAACGGACAGAGCCGAGGTACAGAACCGTAGTGTGGTTCTCCTGAATGCCGGGCTGGCAGCGGCCTTATTGAATCTCCTCTGAAACCGTCTCATCGACGAGGGTGCCGAGGTTGTCGCCACGATCGACAGCGTGCCCAACCAGCACAACTTCTGGTCGACGGTGTTTGGCCACTACGCCGCGTGCGCCGCGGACGGCCCGCGCCCGTCCGAAGAGCCTCCTAGTCGAGCAGCAGCGTCTTGCGATTCACCGTGTAGCCGTAGCCCACGCGGCGCAGCTCGCGGTTGAAGTTGTAGCCCTGCGTGCTCGTCGTGCTGACGCCCTTGATCTTGTAGAACTGGATCGCATCCGGGACATACGGCGCCTCGTAGAGCGTGAGCCCCTGGTAGGTCTTCCCCTCGCGCGCCTGCTTGCCGACGAACTTGCCCTCGCAGACCCGATCGAAGGTGACCTGGCCGATGGGGCCGTAGCTCATCTCGTTGCCGTAGAGCCACTCGTAGAAGTCTTTGCGGGTGTTTTGCGCCCAGATCTGGGTGGCGACCCGCGACTTGTTGTGGCGGAAGGCAAGGTAGTACTGCGTGCCCATGATCTCGAGCTTGCCATCGCCCTTGCGGTCGAAGACGTCGTAGCAGTGCGACGGGTTGCGGTAGGTGACGATGCCCTCCATCTCCGCGGAGGTCGACGGCAGCATCTCGCGTAGCTCCGCGAGATGGCCGGTGTTCAGCCGCGTGCAGCCGTGGGAGACCGGGCCGCGGCTCGTGATCGCGACGCGGTTGTAGGGCCTCCCGCTGCGGCTGCCCGCGCTGTACGAGGCCCACGCCTTCGGCAGCAGCGGATGCCCCTGGATCCAGTTGCTGATGCCGGTGTTGTGGATGGAGTTGTACAAGATCCCGCCGCCGTGCTCGTACGGGAGCATCGGGAGCATGCCGTAGTAGCCGCGCGACGAGATGTAGTCGACCATGCCCGTCATGCCCTGGCCGTAGGCGCGCGGGATTAGCGGCCAGACCCCCGGCGTCGAGATGACCGGGATGGCGCGCCCGTCGTGCGTGGTGGTCGCGTCGTGGCTCCCCGCCGGGTAGATGGCGGTGTACTCGTAGTAGTCGATCTTGCCGTCGTGCAGGTCGTACACGCCGTCGGTAATGCTCGTGAAGAAGGCCGCGGCCTTGGGGCCGAAAACGGCCCGGTCGTCGGCCTTGGCGAGCGCGATCAGCTCGGTCAAGGCGGCGTCCTCGGCGTCGCTCAGCCGGTAGGCGAAGGTCCGGTGCGGGAAGAGCGCATTCACGAGCTCGAGCCTGGCCTCGAGGTCGGTGGGCGCGGGGCTCGACTTCAGGAGCGCCGCCCATGCCGTGGCGAGCTGCCCGAAATCCTTCTGGATGCGGTACAGCCGCTCCGGGTGCAGCTTGTCGATGGTCCGCACGTTGAGCGCGCGCCACTCTTCCGGTGAGAGCGACGTCTTCTTGGCGGCGAGACCGCGGAACCCCTCGGCCTCGAAGCGCTCTTGATAGTCCTCCCACGCCTTGTTCGCGGTGAGCACGATGATGCCCTTTTCGATGAGTTCCCGGTAGAGATCGTGCCTGGCGACCTGGTCGCTCAGATAGCTGTCGAGCGCGGCGTCGGGAAGGACCATGCGCACGCGCAGCTGGTTGCCGCGGGCGACGTGCATGGTGATGCGCCGCTTATCCTGCACGCGCGGCGCGAAGCCGGTGTAGAAGTTCGCGTCGTACTCGTTGAAGAACACCCCGTAGGGCGTGGGATCGGTCCAGCGCTCGCGACTGAGCGCGGCGGCTTCGGGTCCGGCCAGTCCGAGAGCCAGGGCCACCAAGCCGGTGAGCATCGCTAGCGTTCGCGTCATGACGTGTCGTCCTCCCATCGTGTCGAGCCCTCGGGATTGTAGTAGTGCGTTTCAGTTAAAAGTTAGACAATCGTCGTGCCAGCGAAAGCCGGCATCCAGAAGCAGAGTAAAAAGCCTGGATTCCAGCTTGCGCTGGAATGACGAATTCGCAATAGCATGACACGCCGCGACGCAGGGCTACTCGCTCGGGACGAGGTGGCGCACCACCCGGTCGGTGAAGTCGGCGATAAACGAGCCGCGATAGCGCGGGGTGCCCTCAAGGAACGCGGCCAGGACGACCGGATGTCCCGAGCGGTGGCGGACGATGCCGGCATCGGCGTGGATCGGGCCCCAGGTACCGGTCTTCGAGTAGACCTCGAAACCCGGGGAGCGGGCCGCGCCGCCCGCAATGCGGTGGCGCAGGTAGGGCTGCTTCCCCACGTCGCGTTGCATGCGCCGGCGCACCTCCTCGCCGGTCGCCGGGGCGAGGGCGCGGTCGGTGGCAAGGAGCGCCAGCAAGCGCGCCGATCCCACGGCGGTCATAGCTTGGCGGTTGCGGAACGCGCCGCCGCGCGCGGGCAGGCCTCCCGGCAGGGCGGGATCGCTCAGGAACTGTACCTCGCGCGGGGAGATGTCGCCTCCGTCGTAGGTCGGGTGCACGGTGTGAAGATCGGTGATGCCGAGGCCCGCGAGCCAGCGCTTGACGGCGAGACGCCTATCGCGGAAGGCGCGATACTCGGCAGGCCCGAGCCGGGGTCCCGGGCGGGTGCCGGTGAGGCGGGCGACCACCTTCTGCGTCGCCTGGTTGCTGCTGGCGTAGACCATCTCGCGCAGCTCGCGGTCGAAGGTGGGCTCGATCTTGAGTCGGCCCTGGTCCCGCCAGGCGAACGCCGCCATCAGGTAGACGAACTTTGGGACGCTCGCCGGGTACACCGGGGAGGTCCCGTTCCAGTGGGCGAGACGCGCCCGGCCGGCGCTTGGGAGGTCGATGACGGCGACGCGGACGGTTTGCCGGCGGAGCGCCGGGTCGGTCTTGCGTAGCGCGGCGACGGTGCCGTCGACAAAGGCCTGCAGCTCCGGGTCGGCCTCGATCGTGGCCAGCCAGGCGGCGGCCTCGGCCTCCGCGCCCGCGGGCGTGACGGGCGCCTCGACTGCGAGCGCCGCCGCGCCGCTCCCGGGCACGAGCACCGCCGCGCCGATCGCCGCACGTACACACCGAAGACGGAATCGCACGGGGACATAGGATATGCGGCGTGCGGGAAAGCGGCCAGTCCAGCCCCCGACACGGCCGGGTGCGAGCGGTTCCCCTCGGCCGGCAGCCGTGTCAATATCCGCGCTCGGCGCGCGGAGCGACGTGCCGCTGCCCCGGGGGAGGACTGGAGACATTGCACCGAAGACCGCTGACCGAGCGCGTGCTCGGCGGGCTCCTGCTGGCGATGGTGGCCGCCGCGCCGCTCGCGCGCGGCCCCGCGTTGACGGATGCCCAGATCGCCAAGCTCGACCAGAACTGGCGGCTCTGCCTCGCCAAGACGAAGGGGCCGTACACCAAGAACTATTGCGTCTGCCAGGACGGCGAGAAGCGACCCGTGCAGCTCCCCGACGGGCGTATCGTTAGTCCGTGCGGCGGCAACGCCCGGTTCTGCGCGGCGTTCCGCGAGCCCTGGGCCCAGGCGCTCGCCGACGAGGGCATGTACATCGCCAACCTGTTCTCGCGCGATCTCTGGCAATGGGACTCGTTTCCCGACCACCACGACCTGGTGCGCGGCTACCTTCTCGAGAAGTTCTTCGTCGAGACGCATCCCGATCACAAGCTCGCGCAGATGCGCGCGTACGGCGGGCTTGCCGGCGCCGAGTATGAGGCGCGGGACGCGCCGCGCTTCTTCGAGCGCTACCTGGCGCTCGACAGCTTCAAGGAGCCGCGGCACTACCTGCTCGCCTACGACTTGCAGCGGCGCTTCCACGTTCGCGCCGATCAGGGCGACGTCGTCAAGGTGCGCAACCTGGCGTCCGCCATCCACCGGCAACGCGAGAGCTTCAAGCCGCTGCGCGACGCCGTTCACAATCAGATCTCGGCGGCCTTGATTCCGAGGATCGCCGCCTACCGCGACCCGCTCGCGCGCGGTGACACGCGCGCCCGGGTCGAGGAGCTCATCGTCGAGATCCAGAAGCTGACCTCGCTCGACGAGGCCGCGCTCCAGGCGCAGCTGCCCGCCATCGAGGATGCGCAGACGCGGCAGGCCCTGGCTGCGCGCCTGCCGAAACCGCAGACCCCCGACCTCGAGGCCGTCACGGCCCTGGCGGATGGGATGGTAAGCGCGCGCCGCGCCGTCGAGGCCAAGACCGTGTCGGTAGGCGACCGCCGCAGGCTCATCGACCTGGCGATCACCGCCGCCGCGGTCCTTCAAGGTCGCACGGCGCAGCTCCTCGAGCCCGCCGACGGCGGTCCGAGCGCGCGCCGGCTGCTGCGGCTCCTCGCCGCCCTGGCCGAGGCCGCGCACGGCGCCGGCTTGCTGATGGAGCGCGAGCGGGTCGCGCTCGGGCGCACCTTCGCGCGTCTCCTCGGCGCGCCGACCTTGGTGCGCGGCGACCTCGAGCGCGGCCTCCGCGAGGCCGCGCGTGCCATCGAGTGGGCGCAGGCGAGCACGCTGTACGCCTTCGAGGAGGTGCGGGCGCCCTGGAATCATCTCCTGCCCGACGTCGCCCTCCTTCCAGACGACGTGCTGCGCGGCTCGCCGCTCTTGGCGTACGGGCGCGCGTTGCAGCGCCTCCAGATCTGGGCGGCTGGCGGCGATCCGATCCGCCACGAGGTCTTCGGGGCGCTGCTCGATCAGGGCGTCCGGGCGCTCAACCCCGGGCTGGCGCACGGCCGGCTGCGCGTCGCCCCGCGGGCGGGCGGCTACTCGCGCGACGACATCGTGGCGCTCCCGGAGACGCCGGCCGATCTCGAGCCGGCCGCGGGGATCCTGACCCGCGGCGAGGGCAACGTCGTGTCGCACGTGCAGTTGCTCGCGCGCGCCCTCGGCATTCCCAACGTCGTGCTGGCGCCCGACGTGTACCAGCGCTTCGCGGCACACGCCGGCCGCGATGTGTTCTTCATCTCGACCCCCGGTGGGCGGGTGGTGCTCAAGGAGGCGGCTGCGATGACCGCGGAGGATCACGCCGTGCTCGCCGAGTACACGCGCAACGAGCGCCGCGCGAACGAGGGCGCGCTTGTGGGCGGCGGTGCCAAGCTCCACATCGACAAGGCCCGCCTCGACCTGACGCCACAACGTGCGCTCGACCTCGAGACCATGCGCCGGAGCGACTCCGGGATACGCTGCGGCCCGAAAGCGGCGTTTCTCGGCGAGCTCAAGCATCTCTTTCCCGACAAGGTCGCGCGCGGCATCGTCGTGCCCTTCGGTGCGTATGATGCCCACTACCGCCGCGCGCGGGTCGCCGTGCCGAGCGAGTTGACGGGCGCCGGCATCGCGCGTCCGGGCGAGCCGCTGCCCGCGTTCGTCGAGCGGACGTATGCGACCTTCTTCGGCGAGATGATTCCGTCGGGTGCCGACGAGCAGACCTTGGCGGCGTGGATCCGCCCGCGCCTGACGGTCATTCGCCACTCGATCGAGCGCGAACCGCTCGCGGAGGACCTGTGGCGCTCGATCCACGACGGGATGCGGCGCCTGGGACTCCTGGCCCCCGACGATCCCAGCCAGACCGTGGGCGTCTTCATCCGCAGCGACACCAACGTCGAGGACCTCGACAACTTCAACGGTGCCGGCCTGAATCTGACCCTCTTCAACCGCCGCACCCTGGCCGACGTCGACGCCGGCCTCAAGGAGGTCTGGGCGTCTCCTTTCACCTATCGCTCCTTCTCGTGGCGCCAGACGCTGATCGACGAGCCGCTGTGGGTGCTGCCGTCGGTCGTCGTTCTGGAGAGCGTCCCGTCCGAGAAGTCGGGGGTGCTGGTGACGGCGGATGTCGACGGCGGCGATCCCCGCGGGATGCTCATCGCGACATCCGAGGGTGTCGGGGGCGCCGTCGACGGTACGCCCGCGGAGACCCTGGTCTGGTCCGAGGGCGCAGTCGAGCTCTTGACGATGTTCAAGTCGCCCTACCGCCGACTGCTTCAGAGAGACGGCACGATCGTCCTGCGCTCGACGGGCCGCGAGTTCGTGCTGGAGGACGCCGAGCTCCGCGAGCTCACCACGACGGCGGCGGCGATCCGCGCCCGGCTCGCGCCCTCGCGGGCCCCCGATGGCGGCGAGCGGCCGTGGGATCTCGAGTTTGGCTTCGCAAACGGGAAGCTCTGGCTCTTTCAGGTCCGGCCGTTCGTCGGCAACGACGCGCTGCAGAACGTCGCGACGCTGGCGGCTTTCGAGGCGACTCGTGCCGGGCTCGGCGACGAGATTTCCTTGGATGAGGGGACCCCGTGAGCCGGAAGGGCGCGATCCGTTCCGTCCCCAGGGCCGCCCTCGCATCGGGCGTGATCCTCGCGGACAGCGCCCGGGCTGCCGGGCTCTTGGAGGAGCCGCCCCGTTGACGCACGCGACCTCCTGACCCCCACCAACCTCCCCCTTACGAAGGGGAAGGCAGGGAGGGGGAAGCAGTATGTAGGGCTTTCATGCCCAGGCGCCGGAAGCGCTGGACCGATAGCCGAGACAGCGGTATGCGGCGTCGACCAGGCACTGGCCGCGCTCAGTCAGCCCGGCGCCCGCCCCCATCTTATTCATCGTGTATCCGAACGACATCTCTGCTTTCGGGTCGGCAAATCCGATCGAGCCACCGAATCCGGCATGCCCGAATGCCTCCTCCGACAGAATGACGCTGTTGTCCTGGCCGCGCGCCAGCCGACGATTGTCCATGCTCTTCATGAACCCCAACGAGAACCGCGTGGGCATGAGGAGGACGGCGTCGCGGCCCGTCGCCGAGGAGACGGCCGCCATCCGATCAATCGCATCTCGGGTGGCAAGCCCCTTCCCGCCGGTGGCGAGGGGGGCATACAGGCACGCGAGGCCACGTGCGTTGGTGATACCGCCCGATCCTCCGATCTCGGCGGTGTGAGCGACAGGCGAATCGTAATCAGGTTCCGCCATGTAGCCACCCGTATTCAGAAACATGAGGCATGGGAGGGAGCTGGGATCTTGGAGCGCCGCGAAAAATCGGGTGGTGGTGTCGAGTGCGCCCGGGATCATGCGTGCGACACGCGACTCTAGGTGTCTCGGTAGCCCGATCCAGAAATCGATCCCTAACGGTCTGGCGACCTCGTCCTGAAAGAAGGTTCCCAATGACTTTCCCGATACACGCCGAACCACCTCGCCCACCAGCCATCCGAACGTGAATCCGTGGTATCCGGTCCGGGTAGCCGGTTCCCAAAACGGCTCCTCCTTCTCGAGTGTGGCGACCATGCAGTCCCAATCGTAGAAAGCGCCTCGTGGCACCGTGCCACGCAGCGCCGGCAGGCCTGCCTGGTGGTTCAGGAGCATCTTTACCGTGATGGAGCTCTTGGATGCCTGACCGAACTCGCGCCAGTACTCGGCCACCGGCGCATCGAGATCCAGGAGACCGCGCGAAGCGAGGATGTGCGCGCAGAGGGCCGTCGCTCCTTTGGTGGACGAGAAGATAAGACTCACGGTGTGCTCCGTCCAAGGCGTACCCGTTTCGCCGCGCGCCATCCCGCCCCACAGGTTCACCACGATTTGCCCGCGCAGGACGACACAGACCGAGGCGACGACCTCCCCGCGCTCCTGGAAATTTCGCTCGAATTCGCCTCGTACCGCTTGAAACTGAGCGTCGCAAGACCCCTGGACGTTCATGTGCGCCCCTTGTCCGTATGACGTAGGCGAAGGATAGCGAACCTGCTCGTAGAGTCCAGCGGAGAGGACGACGCGGAACGCCTACGGCCCTCGGCCAAGGTCCCGAGAGCGGCACCCAGCGACCTCATGTCCCGCCCTCCGGTGGGAAAAGATTCAGTTTGGAGGCCTAAATGGGCGGTTGCCGACCTGCGAGGAGCGGTGGGATAATGAGCGCCGTGAGCAGCACGCCGACCCCACGGGACAGAGTCCCGCAAAAGTCCCGCATTGGTTTTGCTAAAAGGCCGAGTATGCGTGTAACCCGTTGTTTTATTGGTGGGCCCGGTAGGACTCGAACCTACGACCAAGGGATTATGAGTACTTCCCCGCCCAGACCTAAGAGCCCCAAGAGTAGCTAGGACAAGCACTTAGCGCACATGGCCGGGGCGCTTGGTGCTGTCAGATCGGCTCAGATCGGCTCGGAGTGGTAGCAGAATGGTAGCAGGGTCATGGGTCCAGGGCCGCATAGAACGCTTCTCTTGAAACGCCCGCCTGCCGTGCCATCCAGCGGATCAGATCGTGGGTGAAGGGTTCTTTTGGGCAATCCACGGTTACCTTGTGGCGCTTCCCGCCGTCATCCTTGACCCATTGCTCGTGGGAGGTGCCCTTCTGTGGCCTTGGCGCAAAGCCGAGGTTCTTGAGGATCATCTTGACCTCCCTGCAGGTCAGCGGCCGGTGTTTCGCCATTACACATGGCGGTAGCGCGAGGAGGGCTCTAGGGGCACGAGGGACTTGAACAGCCGCCGGGCTTCCACATGGAGGGCGCCAGCGCTGATGAGCATGCAATACCAGTAATACTTGAGCCAATCGCGCAGCGGCGCGCGCCTGGTCAATAGCTGGGGTCCGTACTCTCTATCTTCACCTGCAAGCGCGTCGTAGACGTACTCGGCGACCATGGCGTCGAGCTTGTCTCTGACTTCGGCGAACGTATCGCCCTGCGCGGCAAGGGAGAGGTCCAGACAAAGCGCTTGCCACTGATCGCCGACCTTCTGGGCGTAGCAGCGTAAGAGTAACTGCGTTGGTTTCATAAATGTCCGGGGGCTCGCCTTACCTAATAATCGAACCAGAAGACGGATCAGTCGGGCCGTGGAGTGCCACCCGGAGCGCCTGTCCCTGCCCCTGTTCCTAATCAGTGCCGGGCTGTCATATGCCAGCGCGGGACCCGGATAGATGCCACACTTGGACCGTCCCGCTTTCCTGCTGCTCTGTCCGCACCAGCGTCTCGACGGGCTGGGCCAGACGGCCCGATCCGGGCATCACGTCCCATGCTGGCCGCTTACCCGTGAGTTTGCGATCCCTTGCGGCCTTCCTGTATTCCAGCCCTCCCCACTGTGCCGATTGCGTGTGCGTCGCATAGCCAATCACCCGGCCGTCGTCGTCCGTGAGCTGGTGCAGGTGGAAGTACGACGAGCACGGCGCCAGCGCTCTGGCCTTCCAGTGATCGACCCGCCCGAAGCTGCCTATCGTGGCGATGGACCGTTCGTCGAACTGATCGCAATCCGGGAAGAGCGACCGGTTGAACTCCCCGGCATCAGTCAAATACTTCTCGGGAAGTCGCTCAATCGGGATTCCTGATATCGGGTCGCGCTTCCAGGGGCCCTTTGACATGCCCACCTCCTGACCTTTGGGGGAATTTAAGGACCAGTATAGAGCATGCTGTAGGTTGGCGCTATGGACATCACCAAGCGTCTTACGTCAACCGCGATCGCGCGGCTCGCCGGCTGTCACGTCAACACCGTCAATAACTACGTCAGTCGGGGGCCTTTGACACCGCTCGTGCTGTCCGACGGGACGCGAGCGTTTGGCGACGACGACGTGGGGCGCATCCGGGAGCTTGTCGCCGAAGCTCGGCGAGGCCGGCTACGGAAGGCGCGATGACAGGCCCCCTACGTCCGGCACCTAGGACCTCCTGCGGCACCTGTGCCTGGAGTGGTGGTCCCCTTTCGACTTCCGGGTCGTTGAATTTTAGACGACGAGTCAGTTCGGACCCGGCTACTGGACGATCAGGCCGAGCTGTCCGTCGTGCGGCGAAAGGGTGCCGCGGCGATGAAGCGCGAGCACCGCGGGAAGGCATCGCGAGGCCGTGGTTCATTGAGCGCCGTGCTCGATGCCGCACTGGCTTACGCGGCCGCCGGTTATGCGGTCTTTCCGTGTCGGCAGAGGACAAGAGCCCATACACAGCAACCGGGTTCAAGGTGGCCACCTCCTCAGCAGACCAGATAAAAGCCTGGTGGCGGACATGGCCAGAAGCGGCGATCGGGATCCCCACTGGCGAGGTAAGCGGCCTGGTCGTCGCAGACGTTGACACGCGCAACGGCGGCGACATCCACGCCATCTGTCCGCGGTACGACGACCTGGCCGGACCGTCCGCGCGCGCACCATCCGGGGGACGGCACTATTACTTCAGGCATCCCGGGGTGCCAGTGCGGTGCAGGGCCTCGAAGCTATCCCAGGGGATCGATATCCGCGCGGACGGGGGGTATGTGATCGCGCCCCCGTCGATCAATGGCGCTGGGGGATGGGAATGGGAGGACCAGTCTGATCTGCTCACGTGCCCGCTCTTAGATCTGCCGTCCTGGGCAATCGTGAAGGAGCCAGCGGCCGCGAAGGGGAACGGCGCGGCACACCACTCGACGAAGATCACAGAAGGTGCGCGCAATAGCCGCCTGGCGTCTTTGGGTGGCTCCATGGCCCGTCGTGGCATGTCCCCGGCCGCAATCGAGGCCGCCCTGCTGGCCGAGAATGCCGCGCGCTACGACCCCGCGCTTGATGAGGATGAGGTCCGGCGCATTGCGGTCAGCATGGCGAGGTATCGGCCCGCCAGAACTTACGAGGACCCGCCGATCGAGGATTACACAGAGGATGCCGCCCGCTCCGGCGCGTCTGCGGCCCCGCGGTGGGAAGCACACGAAGAGACGGGGGACTCCGGTGCTTCCGGCGCAGGCGCTCGGGCCACGCAGATCATACTCCGGGCCCGGCGATCTCACCCGGATCGTCGCCAACGCCATCACGGCGCTGCGTAACGCGGGGGCGCCGATCTACGACCGCGGGGGGGCGCTCTATCGACCTGTGCGGATCGAGGCCCCATCGACGAGCGACGGAGTGCGACGCCCGGCCGGGGCCGTGGTGCTCAGGCAGGTTGATGCTATCTGGGTGCGTGTCCATCTGGCAGCGGCGGCAGAGTGGCTGAAATGGATTCCTCGAGATAAAGAGATGCGCCCAGTTGACCCGCCGCGTGACATTGCTGAGATCATCGCGACGCAATCGGACCTTGCTGACTGGCCTGCATTGCGTGGCGTTGTGTCGCACCCGGTCATCACACCTGAAGGCAGAGTGATATCGACGCCCGGATACGACCGGGATACGGGACTACTGATCGAAATCACTGGGTCCTGGCCGATCCCGGTTGCGCCACACGGGACGACTCAGTGGGGGCGTGTGCGCGGCTCGCGGAGTTGCTGCGGCACTACCCATGGGTGAATGACGCGGCCCGCGCCGTGGGCCTTTCGCTGCTCCTGACTGCCATCGCTCGGCCAGTGCTCCTGCTGCGCCAATGCACTGCGTGGACTCTCCAGAGGCCGGCAGCGGCAAGTCGCTGCTCGTCGATGCGGCGGCCATACTCGCGAGCGGCGGACCCGCGTCGGTGATGGACTTTGGCCGCGATGCCGTCGAGGCGGGCAAGCGCCTGGACGCCATGATGCTCGCCGGTGATCCCCTCATTGCAGTCGACAACGTCGAGGCCCCGCTCGAAGGGGCCGTGTTATGTCAAATGCCGACTCAACCGGCGCGACGCATTCGCGTGCTGGGCACGCACCAGGTGGCCACCGTCTCGTGCGTGCAATTGGTGGTCGCAACCGGGTGCAACTTGACGTTACGCGGCGCTCATGGGGCACTCGTCCAACAACGTCACGATGGACGTATACGGGCACCTGATGCCGCAGGGGGGAGACGAGGTGGCCGATCGGCTCGGCGCCCTGGTTTTCGGCGCGAGCGGTAGCAAAACGGTAGCAGTCGATGAGCTCGAGCCTGCCGACGACGCACAAGCCATTGTTTTTAATAGTGGGCCCGGTAGGACTCGAACCTACGACCAAGGGATTATGAGTCCCCTGCTCTAACCGACTGAGCTACAGGCCCCCAGTGACCGGCGGTGCTTAATCCAGGAACGTGCGCAGTTGCTCGGACCGGGATGGGTGCCGCAGTTTGCGCAGCGCCTTCGCCTCGATCTGCCGGATGCGTTCGCGCGTGACGTCGAACTGCTTCCCCACCTCTTCGAGGGTATGGTCGGTGTTCATGTCGATCCCGAAGCGCATCTGAAGGACCTTGGTCTCCCGTGGCGTCAGGCCGGCCAGCACCTCACGCGTGGTGCGGCATAGCCCCTCGAAGGTCGCGGAATCTACGGGCATCAACCTACCCTGATCCTCGATGAAGTCGCCCAGGTGAGAGTCTTCATCGTCGCCGATCGGGGTCTCCATGGAGATCGGCTCCTTGGCGATCTTCAGCACCTTGCGGATCTTGTCCTCGGGCATGTCCATGCGTTTCGACAGCTCCTCGGGCGTGGGCTCCCGCCCCAGCTCCTGCACGATCTGGCGCGACACGCGATTCAGCTTGTTGATGGTTTCGATCATATGGACCGGGATCCGGATGGTGCGGGCCTGATCGGCGATGGAACGGGTGATGGCCTGGCGGATCCACCACGTCGCATAGGTCGAAAACTTGTAGCCGCGTCGATATTCGAACTTATCGACCGCCTTCATGAGCCCGATATTGCCTTCCTGGATCAGATCGAGAAACAGCAGGCCGCGATTGGTGTATTTCTTGGCGATCGAAATGACGAGGCGCAGGTTCGCCTCGACCATCTCCTTTTTCGCGCGCCGCGCCTTCGCCTCGCCGATCGACATGCGCCGGTTGATCTCTTTGATCTCGGAGATCGTCATACCCGTGCCCTTCTCGATGGCGAAGAGCCGCTTCTGGGCCTGGGCGATATCCTGCTCATGTTCCCCGACGGCGGCGGCCCAGGGCCTGTGAAACCGCGCCAGGGACCGGACCCATTCGAGGTTTGTTTCGTTGTTTTGAAGCGCGCTGATCACGTCTTTGCGCGGGATCCCGACGCGCTGCGTGCAGACATCCAGGATGGCGCGCTCCTGGTTGCGGATCCGGTCGACCACCTGCCGAACCTGCCCGCTCAGCCGCTCGGTCAGTTTCGGAAGGAATCGAAATTCCAGGAACACGGCGCACAACTGTTCACGGAGCTTGACCGTCCGGGGCTCACTGCGCCCATGGCGTTTGATGGTGGCGCCGAGCTTCGCGTGCAACCGGCGCAGGTGCTCGAACTTCTCGCGCACATCGTCGGGATTCAACTGACCGCTCAAGGGATCGGCGTCCTCTGTGTCCGCGCGGCCGTCGACCTCCTCTTCCTCCTCCGCATCCGCCTGACGGACACGCGCACGCTGCTCGATCGGACCGGGCTCGCCGGGCTTGCCCTCGTCACCGGCGGCGAACCCGCTCAAGACCTCGCTCAACTTGATCTCCCCCGCCACGACCCGGTCGAACTCGCCGAGGACCGTATCGATGACGCTCGGGAAGTCGGCGAGCGCCGAGAGCACCTGGTTCAGACCCTCCTCGATACGCTTGGCGATGGCGATCTCACCTTCGCGCGTCAAGAGGTCCACCGTCCCCATCTCACGCATGTACATGCGCACCGGGTCGGTGGTGCGCCCGAGCTCCTCGTCTACGGTCGCGAGCGCCGCGGCCGCCTCGTCAACGGCGTCTTCGTCGGTCGCTATCACCGCCTCTCCGCCCAAGAGCAGCGACTCGATGTCCGGGGCCGTCTCGTGGACAGAGATCCCCATGTCGTTGATCATGCTGATAATATCTTCGATTTGCTCGGGATCGACGATGCCCTCCGGAAGGTGGTCGTTGACCTCGTGGTAAGTCAAGAACCCCTGTTCCTTACCTTTCGCTATCAATCGCTTGAGCTGCGAGCGCTCGTCGCCGTTATCAATGTCGTCGAGGGTTTCCATGGTGGCCATAAATTTTATCTGAGTAGTAGTATCAAGTAGTTAAGACCATCAACCGAAGTATAGTTTTGGGCCGCCACCCCCGCCAGGTCCGGCGTGACAGGCCGAGCCTGAGACACTCAAAATTGTAATCCTATTTGATCTGGCCCATGCTCACCAGTCCTGGCGCCCGATCCCCTGCCCCCTGTGTCAGCTCCTGCACGGTGGCCTGATGTCGGCGCGCGTGGGCGGCCTGCTCCTGGAGCCGCTCGAGGGCGCCCAAGAGCTCGCTCGACAGACGTTCCGCGGGGACCAGGACCTCTTGGGACGCCAGCTTGCTCAGATAGGTTCCCTGCTCGCTGTCGCGGTACCGTTCCAGGAGGGCCGCGCAACCGATGCCGGGGTTCGCATGCACCAAGCCCAGGATCTCCACCAGCAGATCGACCCCCGGACGGAGCACCCCGGCCAGGTCCTGGACCTTGTCCGCCGGCACCGCGAGCGCCAGGCTGGGCTCATGCAACAGGGTCGCGATGGCTTTACGCACCAGCGAGGGCACGCCGCGTTTCACCTCACCCCGGGCCGCAGCGATGCGCCGACGGGCGCCCGGCACCAGCCAACGAGTCGCATCCACGCGTGCCAGATCGGACAGGTTCTGCGTCAAGAGATCGCGCAGGGGGCCGTGGGGCACGGTCGCGACGAGCGGCGCGGCGATCTCCATGAGGCGCACCTGTCCCTCGACGCTGCGCGGGTTCGCACGGGTCAAGAGGGTATCGAAAAGGAAGGTGGACAGGGGTGTGATGGCCTCCGATCGCTCGAACAGGCCGGGCCCTTGGGTGCGCACCAGCGAGTCGGGGTCCTCGCCGTTCGGCACGAATAGAAACCCGACCGAGCGTCCCTCGCAGAGGTAGGCCAGGGCGGTTTCGAGCGCCCGCCAGGCGGCCCGGTGGCCGGCCTCGTCGCCGTCGAAACAGAAGCAGAGATCGGGCACCACGCGGAACAGGCGGCCGAGGTGCTCGCGGGTCAGCGCGGTCCCGAGCGTTGCCACCGCGTTCGTGATGCCGTGCTGTGCGAGCGCCAGCACGTCCATATAGCCCTCGACCACGAACAGGCGCTTGGGCTTGTCGTGATCCTGTAGCGCCTGAGGCAGTCCATAGACCTCGCCGCCCTTGTGGAAGATCGGGGTCTCGGGGGAGTTCAGGTACTTGGGGGAGCCCTCGCCGATCACACGGCCGCCGAAGCCGATGACGCGGCCGCGCGGGTCCTCGATGGGGAACATGACCCGATCGCGGAAGCGGTCGTAGCAGGCCCCGCCGTCCTTGCGGGCGAGCATGCCGCCCCGCACCAGGGCATCGACGCGGTCCGGATCGGTGCCGAGGCCGCACAGCAAGTGATCCCAGCCGGGTGGCGCGTAGCCGATCCGATAGGCCGCCGCGATCCGGCCACTCAGCCCGCGCTGCTTCAGATAGGCGACGGCCGTGCCCGCCGCGGGGTGCTGCCTGAGTTGCGCCGCGAACCATTGCGCCGCTTGATCCAGGACCGTGTAGAGCTCCGCGTGCCCCTGCCGGCGCACGGGGCCGTTGTCCGTGGGGATCTCCAGGCCCACCCGGTCGGCGAGCTGGGTCACGGCCTCGACGAAGCCGAGGCGGGCGTGCTCCATCAGGAAACGGATGGCGGAACCGGTGGCGCCGCAGCCGAAGCAGTGATAGAACTGCTTATCGGGATTGACGTTGAAGGAAGGGGTCTTCTCACGATGAAAGGGACACAGGGCCTGGTAGCTGCGACCGACCTTCCTGAGCGGCAGGTGGGCGTCGATCACCTCGACGATGTCCACCCGCGCCAGCAACTCGTCGATGAAGGATTGGGGGATACGCCCGGCCGCCATCTGGACTCCTCCCGGGGGAGTATAGAGGAGTTGTAAATATGGATAGATGCACCGCTACCCGAAAGCCGCGGGCGGGTATCCTCGGGGGGCTAGCCCGCCAGCCGCTCTTTGACGAGCCGGCTCACCTCGCTCAAATCGGCCCGACCCTGCAACCGTGGCTTCAGGACCCCCATGACCCTGCCGACGTCGCGCGGGGACTGCGCCGCGACCTCCTGGATGGCCTCCCCCACCAGCGCCGCGATCCGCACCGCATCGAGGGGCGCCGGCAGGTAGCGCTGCACGATCTCGAGCTCGAAGGCCTCCTGTCCGGCCAGGTCCGCGCGTTTCGCCTGCATGTAGATGGCGAGCGACTCCTTGCGCTGTTTGACCATCTTGTCGAGGACCTGCAGGACACCCGCATCGTCCAGGCTCACGCGTTCATCCACCTCGCGCTGCTTGATGGCCGCGAGGATCAGACGCAGGGTTCCTAGCCGCCGCTTGTCGCCCGCCCGCAGCGCGGTCTTGGTGTCGTCGTCAACCCGACGCTTCAGCGTGTCCATCGGCGCCCGGCCGCCTGCCGCCGCGCATGAAGCGGCGCGGGGGCTTGCGCTTCTGACCGAAGGCCGGGGTGAACCGGGCCTGGCTGCGGGCCAGCTTGCGCTGCCAGCGCTTCACGGCCGCGGCCGCCTTGCGCTTGCGGATCTGCGTGGGCTTTTCGTAGAACTCCCGGCGGTGGACCTCGGAGAGGACGCCAGCTTTCTCGCAGGCCCGCTTGAAACGCCGCAAGGCGACGTCGAAGGGTTCGTTGTCCCGCACTCTGACCGACGGCATCGATGCTCTACTCCTCCACCGGATGGACAAAAGAACGGATTATAATCCGATTCGAGCGCAGAGACGAAAGGGGTAGGTGATGCGCGTCCTCGGGATCGAGACCTCGTGCGACGAGACCGGCGTGGCCGTCTACGACTCGGCGCGCGGGCTCTTGGGCCACACCGTATTCAGCCAGGCCGCGCTGCACGAGGCCTACGGCGGGGTGGTCCCGGAGCTGGCGTCCCGCGACCACGTGCGCCGTCTGGTCCCCCTGGTGCGGGAGGTCATGCGGCAGGCGGGGGTCTCGGGCGCGGACATCGATGCGGTCGCCTACACCGCGGGCCCCGGTCTCATCGGGGCGTTGTTGGTCGGGGCCTCGGTGGCCAGGGCCCTGGCGTGGGGTTGGGGTGTGGGGGCGATCGGCGTGCATCACATGGAGGCGCATCTCCTCGCCCCCATGCTCGAAACCCCGGCACCTGAGTTTCCGTTCCTGGCGCTCCTGGTATCGGGGGGCCATACCCAGCTGGTGGCGGTCAGCGATCTGGGGTGCTACCGGGTACTGGGCGAGTCCCTGGACGACGCCGCCGGGGAGGCCTTCGACAAGACCGCCAAGCTGCTCGGCCTCGGCTATCCCGGCGGGCCGCCACTGGAGCGGCTGGCACAGTCCGGGCGCGCCGAGCGTTACCGTTTCCCGCGCCCTATGACGGACCGGCCCGGCCTCGATTTCAGCTTCAGCGGGCTCAAGACCCACACCCTCATGACACTACGCCAGGCAGGCTCCGATCCGGACACCCGCGCCGACATCGCGCGCGCCTTCCTGGAAGCGGTCGTCGATACCCTGTATATCAAATGCCGCCGCGCCTTGCGCGAGACGGGGCTCCAGCGGCTCGTGGCCGCGGGCGGGGTGAGCGCCAACCGCGCGTTGCGCGGCCGGCTCGCCGGGCTGGCCGAGGAGCTGGGCGTGAGCGTCCACTACCCGCGCCCGGAGCTCTGCACGGACAACGGGGCCATGGTGGCCTATGCGGGCTACCGCCGCCTGTCGCGAGGGGAGCGCGCCCCCCTCGCCTTCGAGGTGTGGCCACGCTGGCCGCTCGAGGACCTGACGTCCGGCTAGGCCGCTACTCGCGCAGGGCCCCGATCTTCCTTTCGGTGCCGGCCCAGAGATTTCGGATATTGGAACGGTGCCGCCACAGGATCACGGCGGCCATGGCCGTCACCGCCACGAGGTAAGAGGGGCTCGGGTGCACCAGGGCCACGGCGACCGGGCTCAGGACGGCGGCCACGAGGGCGGCCAGCGACGAATACCGCCAGAGGCCCGCGACCGCGAGCCACAGGCCCATGAACGCCAAGCCGGCCTGCCAGGCGAGCCCACACAGGACCCCGATGAAGGTCGCCACACCCTTGCCGCCCCGAAAGCCGAAGAACACCGGATAGAGATGGCCGAGGAAGGCGGCCACGCCCATCGCCGCCAGGGTCGAGTCGGCGACGTGCAACCCGTGGCCGAAGGCGAGCGGCAGGAGGCCCTTCAGGACATCGCCGGCGAGGGTGAGCGCCGCCGAGGCGCGGCCGGCGATGCGCAGCACATTGGTGGCGCCGGGATTGCGCGACCCGAGGCTGCGGGGGTCCGGGTAGCCCCCCATCCGGCACACGATGATGGCCGAGGAAAGCGAGCCCAGGAGGTAAGAGCAGCCGATCAACAAGACCCGCAGCAGCATGGTGGTATTGGAGATCGGGCGAGCTTGACAGGTCAAGGGGCCATCGGGTTAAGTGGGCAGCCCCGATGGACATCATCTACCTCCGTGATCTTCGTATCGACGCCGTCATCGGCGTGTATCGCTGGGAGCGGGAGATGAAGCAGACGTTGGTGATCGACCTGGAGCTCGGCACCGATATCCGCCCCGCGGCGAAGAGCGACGTTATCGCCGACACGCTGAACTACAAAGACATCGCCAAGCGCGTGACGGCCTTCGTCGAGCACAGCCGTTATCAGCTCGTCGAGGCGCTGGCGGAGGCCGTGGCCCAGCTGATCCTCGACGAGTTCCCGGTGCCGTGGTTGCGCCTGTCGGTCAACAAGCAGGGGGCGGTACGCGGGGTGCGCGACGTGGGTGTGGTCATCGTCCGGCACCGGCTGGAGGACGGGGATGCCGAGGGTCTACCTCGGGATCGGTAGCAACGTCGCGCGCGACGCCAGCATCGCGGGCGCTCTAGAGTCGCTCCGCGAGCGCTTCGCCCCGCTCACGGTGTCGCCCGTCTACGAGAGCAAGGCCGTGGGCTTCGACGGGGCGCGTTTCTACAACCTGGTGGTGGGCTTCGATACAGAGAGGGACCTCCTCGCCCTGCACGGTGAGCTGTCCGACGTAGAGCACCGCCATGGGCGCCGCCCCGAGGCGCCGCGCTACGCGCCTCGCCCCCTCGATCTCGATATCCTCTTGTACGGGAACCGGATGTTCCGCACCAACGGGATCGAGGTGCCGCGCCGGGATATCCTGGAGTATGCGTTCGTGCTCCGGCCGCTCGCCGACATCGCCCCCGATCTGCGCCACCCCGCGAACGGCCGGCGCATCGCGGACCTCTGGCAGTCCTTCGACCAGGCGGCCCAGCCCCTATGGCGGGTGTCGAGCCCCCATGGCTGAGCAACACCCTGGCCGGCCCCCACGCCTCCGTTGAGCTCTATCCAAACCCAAGTGCCGGCGCGGCTGGACCGGTTGCCCTGGTCGCGCTGGCACTGGCTCGTCGTCATCGGTCTCGGAACGGTGTGGATCCTCGACGGGCTGGAGATCACGATCGTCAGTGCCGTCGCGGGGCGCATCACCGAGCCTGGCAGCGGGCTTGTGCTTTCCGCGTCTCAGATCGGTTTTGCGGCTGCGATCTACATTGCCGGCGCGGTCACCGGGGCATTGTTCTTTGGCTATTTGACTGACCGTTACGGGCGCAAAAAACTCTTTCTCATCACGCTCGCGGTTTATCTTGCAGCGACCACGTTGACCGCACTCGCGTTCGACGCCTGGTGGTTTTATCTCTTTCGCTTTCTCACCGGCGCCGGAATCGGCGGCGAGTATGCGGCGATCAACTCCGCCATTGACGAGCTCGTTCCCGCACGAGTGCGCGGGCGGGTGGACCTCATGATTAACGGCTCATACTGGGTCGGCACAGGTTTCGGCGCCGCGCTTTCATTGGTCTTGCTCGATACGAATATTTTTCCCGCCGATGTCGGTTGGCGGTTCGCCTTCGGTCTGGGCGCGATACTCGGGCTCGGCATCCTGCTCGTGCGCCGCAACGTCCCGGAGAGCCCGCGCTGGCTATTTATCCACGGTCGCAAACAAGAAGCCGAACAGCTGGTCACTACAATCGAAAAAAGCATCGAGGCGGAATCGGGCAGGCCGCTTCCCAAACCGCAAACGACGATCACGATTTGCCCGCGCAAGACGATCGGTTTCGTCACGATCGCGCGAACGCTGTTGACGCTCTACCCGAAACGCTCGCTGTTGTGCTTTTCGCTGTTTACCGGCCAGGCTTTCTTGTACAACGCCATCTTTTTCACTTACGTCCTGGTGCTGACAACATTTTATGGTGTTTCCTCGGGCGACGCGCCGCTCTATCTGATTCCGTTCGCGATCGCCAATTTCCTCGGACCCGTGCTGCTCGGACCACTGTTCGACACGGTGGGAAGGCGCGTGATGATCTCCGGAACATATATCCTTTCCGGAGTATTGCTGACAATCACAGGTTATCTCTTTACTGAAGGCGCGCTGACTCCGCTGACTCAAACTGCGGCGTGGATGGTCGTGTTCTTTTTTGCATCGGCCGGAGCGAGCTCGGCTTATCTCACTGCCAGCGAAATCTTTCCGATAGAGACGCGAGCGGTCGCGATCGCTTTCTTTTACGCGATCGGGACTGGCGTGGGCGGGATCGCCGGGCCGCTTGTATTCGGGGATCTCATTGAGTCCGCCGAGGCCGCAAACGTACTCATCGGCTACCTGATAGGCGCCATTCTCATGATCGCCGCAGGACTGATCGAAGCGTGGATCGGGGTGGATGCCGAGCGCAAAAGCCTCGAAGAGATTGCCCGACCGCTCACCGAGGTGCAGGAATGAGAGTGGCGCAGCCGAAGACTCAGGAGCTCACGTTTGAGATGGAGATCGGCCGGCCTGCCGGTGGGTCTGGTGGCCTGGCGGCTTTTCAAAAGCCTCTGTTGCGGGCGAAAAACATTATTGATGGCGCCACAGCAAGAATTAAAAGCTAGCTAAAGACATTTGAAATTCGTCGTCCCTTCCCCCTGGAAGGGGGAAGGATAGGATGGGGGTCGAGCGCGTCCGATCGGAATGACGCAGCCCGCAGCGCTCAACCCCCACCCTCGCCCTCCCCCTGCTAGGGGGAGAGAATAAGCTGGCGCTGGCAGCTTGTTGAATTTGCGCATGCAAGAGAAATTGTTCGAGTCGTTGTGTTCAACATTCGGAACGTAAGAATCTAAATCGTATCGTCACCCGCTTTCGAGTTTCGCAGTGGAGGACGACGAGGCGATGCACCGAAGGCGAGCCACGCAACCCCGATAAGCGCGCTGGCGAGCGAGGCAAAGAGGATGCCGATCTTCGCTAGCTCGAGATGGTTGGGATTGTCAAAGGCGAGCTGGCTGATGAACAGCGACATCGTAAAGCCAATGCCGCCTAGCCAAGCGGCACCGAGCAGATGGCGCCACCCGACCCCGGGCGGCAGTCGGCCTACACCCAGCCGGATCGCAAGCCAACTAAATCCGCTGATGCCGGCGAACTTGCCGAGCAGGAGGCCGAGCGCAATGCCGAGGGTGATAGGGTGACCCAGGTTGCTCACCAGATCGGAATTGCGAAAATCAATGCCCGCGTTCGCGAAAGCGAAGAGTGGCAGAACGACGAAGGTTACCCAGGGGCTCAGCCCGTGCTCCGTGCGATGCAGCGGGCTTTGAACGGCTTTCGAGTCGCGCTCCAGGTTGGCCGCAATCGTGGCCATATCGTGACTGGTCAGCGGTTCGCTCGGCGTGCTGGGGTCCTCGGCGTGCGCCCGGAAAGCCGCCAGCAGTTGGGAGACCCGCGCGTGAAACCGCTCGGGCGTGCGTGCCGGGCGCGCCGGGATCGTGAAGGCCAATAGGATGCCGGCAATCGTCGCATGAATGCCCGAGCGCAGCGTGAAATACCAAAGGATAACACCAAACACCCAATAGGGTAGCTGCTGGCGTATTCCTCCCTGATTGAGCAGCATCAGGACACCCCATGTTGCGGCCGCGCTAACGAGGGCGCCAGTGTCCAATTCACCCGTATAACAGATTGCGATCACCAGTACGGCACCAAGGTCGTCTGCGATTGCCAGCGCCATCAAAAAGACCACCAGGCCGCGCGGCACACGCCAGGCAAACAAGACGAGTATGCCAATAGCAAATGCAATATCGGTCGCCATGGGGATGCCCCAGCCACGGGCCGCCGGGGAGTCGGGATTCAACGCCAAGTAGATCGCGGCGGGTACAACCATTCCGCCGATGGCCGCGACGATCGGCAGGGCCGCATCCCGGAGCGACGCCAGCTCGCCGACGAGCACCTCGCGCTTGAGCTCCAGCCCGACGAGGAGGAAGAAGAGCGCCATGAGTCCGTCGTTGATCCAGTGATGGAGCGTTTGCTTGAGGGTCCATGCGCCCATGCCAATGCTCAGGGGCTGCTCCCAGAAATGGGCGAGCGACTCCCCGAACGGGGAATTCGCGGTGATCAGCGTCACGACCGTGGTTCCAATCAGCACAAGGCCGCCCGCGGTCGCGCGACGCAAGAAGTCTTCAAGTGGGCTCAGAATACGGCCGAATAGTCGCTCCAGCGGATACTGGTCAAACACCTTCGTTGCCTCGGGAGGACGGACGTTCATATTCTCTTGGCTCGGTAAAGTGACGTGCCCACGGAGTCACAGGAGCACTTGCGGGCCAGCCGATTTATATTCTCGCTTCGTTATAGTGAGCCGCACTTCACCAGATGAAACTCAAAGAGAGAGTGTAAGGGGCCAGGTTCGCAATACTTTTCACGACCCCAACTCTCCCTGTTCCTGGAGTGCCTCTCCGGCAACCGCATGACCGTTTCCAGCCAGCGCAGGGTGCGCTGTGCGCGGAACGGTGAGAGGAGCGCGTGCCTCAGGCCGGATCCGCCTCGTTGGCGACGACACGGTTGCGCCCCGCCTCCTTCGCCTTGTACAGGTTCTGGTCGGCGGCCTTGATGAGCGCGGCGTCGCCGGTGGCGTCCCAGGGATAGGTGGCGACGCCCGCGCTCACCGTCACCTTGCCGAGCGGTTGCGTGCTGCCGCCCTTGAACGCGTACGCCTCGACGTCCTGGCGCACGTGCTCTGCGAAGCGCGCCGCCTCCTCGCGCGTGGCCCCGTAGAGCAGCGCCACCAGCTCCTCGCCTCCGTAGCGGGCCGGGATGTCCCCGCGTCGGCCCGCGTTCTTGAGGATCGCCGACACCTGTACCAGGACCACGTTGCCCTCGGAGTGGCCGTTGGTGTCGTTGTAGTGCTTGAAGTGGTCGATGTCGAACATGACCAGCGAGATCCGGTCGCCGGTCTGCCGGGCCCGCTCCAGCTCGATCTCGAGGCGCTCGCGGAAGAAGCCGTAGTTGTACAGCCGGGTCAGCACGTCCGTGATGGCCTGCTGGTGGGTCTTGGTGACCTGGCGGGTCAGGGAGCGCACGCGCTCCACCTGGAGCCAGTACAGCTCCTCCAGCAGGTCCGAGCGCCGGCGCAGCAGGTTGCGGAAGTCGGGGGCCAGGATCTTCAGGATGCGGCAGGAGGCGCGCGCGCGCACGGCGGCGGAGCGGGAGCGTCCGTCCGTGCATGCAAGCTCACCCACCAGCGCCCCCGCGTCGAGCGTACGCAGGATGACCTCTTCGCTCTCGTCCCCCGCTTCGAGCAGAACCTCCAGCGTCCCGTCCAGCAGCAGGACGACCGAGTCCCCCGGGTCTCCCTCGTGCCAGAGCATTGCTCCCGCGCCGAGCCGCGTCTCCGTCCCGATGCGGGACAGCTCCGGATAGAAAGGTTGTAGGCTCCGCTCCCCCAAAGGTGCATGCTCCGTTTCGGTGATCGTATCCTAGCGCGGCGCTCGGGCCGCGGCCAGCGGAATTGCCAGCCCGGTACACCCCGTCCATGTAGCGCCGCCGCGCTGTTCCAGCAGCACGGCTTATGGTTTTCTGGGCGTCGGCGCTCGATCAGTGTCCAAAACTTCTGCGACTCCCTCGTTGTAGTTGTGCTTCCTCCCTGCTTGCCACGCCGACAATGAGCGCAACCATCGGCGCATGCGTCAACTGCGCTTCGATACGATCCAATAGGTGTTTCCGATCGTGGGCCCGGCCCCTGTGGCCGAGCGTCCATGGCGGAGCGAGACCCCCATGCCCAACCTGACTCCTGCGTTGACTGGGGGTGGCGATGCAGTAGAATTCCGGCTCATCCATGCGGGTGTAGTTCAATGGTAGAACATCAGCTTCCCAAGCTGAGAACGTGGGTTCGATTCCCATCACCCGCTCCACTCCGCTAGGCCGCGTTGCACATCCCCGCATCTGGAGTCGCGTCCGCTGGCTTCACGCATCCCCGCTTACCGGGCTGGCCCGCACCGGCGGCGGGCCGGCGAACGCCGTCCGGCTTCAGTGATACCGGGTCGGATCGGGGATGCCGGCGGCTGCGAAGCCGTGGCTGCGGAAGCGGCAGGCATCGCAGCGCCCGCAGGCGCCGCCGGTGTCGTCGGCCTGATAGCAGGAGACGGTGAGCGCATAGTCGACGCCGAGGCGCGCGCCCGCCTGGATGATCTCCGATTTCGAGAGGGCGATGAGCGGGGTGTGGATGCGAAACCGCGCGCCTTCGACGCCCGCTTTGGTCGCCAGCCGGCAAAGCGCCTCGAAGGCCCGGATGAACTCCGGCCGGCAGTCGGGATAGCCGGAGTAATCCAGGGCATTGACGCCGATGAAGAGGTCGCGGGCCAGGATGACCTCCGCGTAGGCGAGCGCCAGACCGAGCAGCACGGTGTTGCGCGCCGGCACATAGGTCACGGGGATGCCCTCGCTCGGGGTTTCGGGGACGGCGATGGCGGGATCGGTCAGGGCCGAGCCGCCGATGCGGTCCAGATCGAGACGCATGAGCTTGTAGTCCTCGACGCCGAGCGCCGCGGCGACCGCGCGCGCCGCGGCGATCTCCGCGCGGTGGCGCTGCCCGTAGTCGACCGTGAGCCCATGGCAGAGGTAACCGTCGGCGCGGGCGATGGCCAGGGTGGTGGTCGAGTCCAACCCCCCCGAGAGCAGTACCACGGCGCGCTCAGCGTCCCGGGACATCGCCCCACAAGACCTTGTGTAGCTGGACCTGGAAACGCACGGCGAGCCCGTCGGCCAGCACCCAGTCCGCCAGGAGCGCCGGGTCCAGTTGACCGTAGCTCGGTGAGAACAGGACCTCGCAGGGGAGGGCGAGATCCCGCAGCCTGGCCCGCGCCCATTCATAGTCGTTCCGATCGCAGATCACGAACTTGACCTCGTCCCGCTCGTGGAGATGGCGCAGGTTGTCGTAGAGATTGCGGTGTGCCTCGCCCGAACCGGGTGTCTTGAGGTCCATGACCTTCATGACCCGCGCATCCACCCCGGAGAGGTCCAGGGCCCCGCCGGTCTCGAGGGAGACGCGGTAGCCGGCATCGCAGAGGCGCGTGAGGAGCGAGAGGCACGCCGGCTGGGCCAGGGGCTCGCCGCCGGTGACCGTGACATAGCGGGTCGCGTGCTGCCCGACCGCGACGAGGACCTCTTCGAGCGACATGCGCCGGCCGCCGTGAAAGGCGTAGGCGGTGTCGCAGTAACGGCAGCGCAGGGGACAACCGGTGAGGCGCACGAACACCGTGGGCAGGCCGACCCGCCGCGTCTCACCCTGCAGGGAATGGAACACCTCGGTAATACGCAGCGCCTCGGGCTCGGGGCGCTCTGCGACTTTGAGGTTCGCGGCCATGGCGCCTTGGGCGATGTGCTCGCGCCTCCGCCCTCGGGCCTTACTGATGCTCGAGGCGGATGCGCTGCAAGCGTTCGTCGGCGAGCCGGGACGCGGTGGTGCCGGGGTGGCGCAGCTTGAGGTCCTCGAGGCTGGCTTTGGCCTCCGGGATCTTGCCGAGCTCGTGATAGCTGTAACCGATCTTGAGGAGGGCGTGGGTCAGCTTCTGGCTCTCGGGATAGCTCCCCACGAGCTTGTTGTATGCCGAGATGGCGGGCTCATAGCGGTGCGTGACGTAATAGGCCTCCGCCAGCCAATACTGGGCATTGTCGGCGTGCGGGCTGCCGGGAAAACGGGTGAGAAAGTCGCCGAACGCCGTGATCGACTTGTCGTACTGGCCGACCTTCAGAAGGTCGAAGGCGGACTGGTAGCTGGCCTCCTCCGAGGGTGGGTGCGTGGCCGCGACGGTGAGCGGCGCCGACCCAGGGTCCGGGGCGTCGCCGATATCCGGGGTGGCGCCACGAGCGGACTCATCGCCCGGCTTCGAGTCGGCGGCCCGAGAGGCGCCGGGCTCGGCCGCTGGCGCGGGTACGTTCGCGACGCTCGGCGTGGCCGGGGCGGCGGGAGCCACTGCCGCCGGGGCTTCTGCGGCGCCGTCGGTCGTGGGAGTACGGGCCGTACCGCGCTCGATGGCCTCGAGGCGCGCCTCCACATCGTTGTACAGCCGCTCTTGCCGCGCGCTCTGCCTGTCCATGCCGTGCCGCTGCACCTCCATCTCGCCACGCAGGCGTCTGATCTCGCGGTTCAGCTTTTCGACTTCGCCCAGGAGATCCAGGAGACCGCGGTTGTCGAGGAGGCGCTCGACGCGCGCCAGGCGGCCCTCGACGGATCCGGCGTGCGGCAGGTAGTCCTGGCCCTCTGCCGAGCCCGGCAGCACCAGGCAGAGGGCCAGGAACCCCCGGGGCGCCCGCCCTCGCGGGAGCGAGGGCCTGTGCTCAGTAGACGATCTCGACGCGGCGGTTCTGGTCATAGGCTTCTTCATCATGTCCGTCCGCGGCCGGCTGCTCCTCGCCGAAGCTCACGGTCCGGACCTGTCCCTCCGAGCCGCCGAGCAACGTCAATTGCCTGCGCACCGCCAGCGCGCGCCGCTCGCCCAGGGCCAGGTTGTATTCGCGCGAGCCGCGTTCGTCGGCATGGCCTTCCAGGGTGATGACGGTCTGGGGGTGGCCCGCGAGGTAGGCGGCCTCTGCCTCGATGATCGGGCGGTACTCGGCCTTCACCTCGTCGCTGTCGTACTCGAAGTAGATCACGCGCCTTTGACCGCGTGCACCGGCCTGGGCGTCCAGGCCCTGGGGCGCGGTGCTGCGGAGCTGGCCCGGCCGGTCGCCGGCGGCCCGCGCCTGCGCGTCCATGGCCTCCATCTCGGCCGGCGAGATGCCCTGGTCCTCGACCGGGGACGCGCCTTCCTCCTTGCCCGTGCCGTCGACCGTTTCGCAGCCCGCCAATATCAAGACCCCAATCATCAGGACCCCAATCAGGATGGGTAGAGCGAAGCTCCGGATGTTCTCCACGGTGTCTCCTCCAGGTTGGTCGTTGCAAGCTATTCTCGCGCGCCGGCGGCGCCAATGCCATCGATCCCAATGCCATCGATCCCAATGCCATCGATCAATCTCGAAACGGCCCCCAGGCCGGCTCGCGCACCTCGCCGCCGCCGGCCGCCAGCTGCTGCCGGATGCGACCGTCCACCGAGATCGCCGCGAGCTCGGTCCCACCCGCCCCGACCGTCGCATAGATGATCATCCCGCCGTTGGGCGCGAAGCTCGGCGACTCGTCGAGCCGCGTCTCTGTCAGGACATTCAGGCGCTCTGCGGCGAGATCGAGCGTGGCGATGTGGTAGCCGCGGCCGTCGCCATGCACCAGGGCCAGGAGCTTGCCGTCCGCCGAGTAGCGCGGGCGGGCATTGTAATCCCCCTCGTGGGTGAGCCGCCGCGGTGCGCCGCCCGAGGCGCCGATCTCATAGATCTGCGGACCGCCGCCACGGTCCGAGGTGAAGGCGATGCGCCTGCCGTCGGGGGACCAGGCGGGCTCGGTATCGATGCCCGGGTCATGGGTGAGGCGCCGGAGCGCACGGCTACCGAGGTCCATGACATAGACCTCGGGGTTGCCGTCCTTCGACAGGGTCAGGGCCAGGCGGGTCCCGTCCGGCGAAAAGGCCGGCGCGCTGTTGATCCCCGGCTCCGCGGCAAGGGTCTCGCGCCCGCCGCTCTGGACCTCCTGCACGTAGATCGCCGAGCCGAAGCCCTCGAAGGAGACATAGGCGAGCTGCCGCCCGTCCGGCGACCAGGCCGGCGACATCAAGGGCTGGGGCGAGGTCAGGAGGGTGCGCGGGTTCTCGCCGTCGGCGTCGGCGACCTCCAGTTTATAGACCTTCGTGCCCGGCCCGGTGCGGGACACGGCGACATAGGCGATGCGCGTTGCGAACGCCCCGCGCGTGCCGGTCAGCTCCTTGAAGATGAGATCGGCGATCTGATGGGCGACGAGCCTGAGCTGGGCCGTGTCCGCCGGTACGCGATAGGCGATGATCTGGCTGCCCTTGTAGACGTCCACGAGCCAGAACTGGATCTCGTACTCGGCCTCGGTGCCGGGTCCGATCCTGCCGATCACGAGGTTCTCCATGCCGAGCCTGCGCCAATCGGCGAAGCCGACCGCTCCCGGTTCCGCCGGCCGGCCGGGCATGTCCGCGCGCGCCATCGGCTGGAAACGCCCGCTGCTCTCGAGGTCGGCGGCGATCACCCGGGCCATGTCCACCGGGGGAGCCGGACTGGTGTCGCCCCCGAACGGGACCACGGCGATGGGCAGCGCGCCCTCCACACCCTTGGTGATCTTGATGGTCAGCACGGCTCGAGCCTCAGGCAGCCAGCACAGCACCAGCAATGCGAGCGGCCAGAGGCGATGGGGTCGTTTCATGGGAGGCTAGGCCTGGGGGTCGAAGATGAACTGGATCTCGCGCATCTGCTGGAAGAGCCGCGGGTCGTCGGGAACGGGCAACGGCGAGGCCTTGCGGACGGCGCGCTCGGCCTGCCGATCGAAGAGCACGTTGCCGCTCGATCGTACCACCTTGGCATCGACCACGTCGCCCCCGGGGACCATCTTGACCAGGAGCGTGCAGGACAAGCCGCTCTGCGGGTTGGTGAAGACGCCCTCGATCTGGGTCTGGATGAGGCGCGTAAAACGGTCGATCTCGCTTTGATCGCGCGCGGCCTGTTCTTCGGCCTCGATCTGTTCTGCCACTTCACGCGCGCGTCGCTGTTCCTCTTGACGTCTCTTCTCGGCCTCCGCCCTGGCTTTCGCCTCGGCCCTGGCTTCGGTTTCCTTGCGCTCCGCCTCGGCTTTGGCTTCCGCTTCCTTGCGTTTCTTCTCCACCTCGGCCTTCGCTTGCTTGCGCTTGTCCTCCGCCAACCGGGCCTCGGCGCGCTGCTTCTCCTCTTCCAGGCGCTGTTTCTCCAATGCGACCCGGCGTTCCTCTTCCTGCTGGCGCGTGGACTCTTCCTGTTTGCGCTTCGCTTCGGTCGCCTCCAGTTGTTTCTGTTCCGCCGCCTTGGCCTTCTCCACGGCATCCTTTTCCTTCTTGACCTCGGCAAGGCGCCGTTCTTCGGCCTGTCGTTTGGCCTTGGCGGCGCGGAGCTCGCGCTCGGCGGCGCGGCGCCGCGATTGTTCCTGATCGCGCTTACGCCGTTCGGCCTGCTCCAGCCGCTCGACTTCGGCCTTGACTTTTTGCTCATCGACCGTCACGGCTTGCACCACCTCGGTCCCCCGGGGCTGCCCCGCCGGGGGCGGTGTGAGGTCCAGGCTCACGATGAGGAGCCCGATCGCGAGCACGTGGATGCCAATGGCCAGCACCAGCGATCGAAACGAGCGGAAGCGGTTGGCGCGCATCGGGCGCTATTTCTGCCCAGGATCGTCCCGAGGATCGTTAACCTTGGGCGGTACGGTCATGAGCCCGACGCCCTTGACGCCGGCGCCCTGCAGGAGCGCCATCAACTCCAGGACGCGCGCGTAGGAGACGCCGCGGTCGCCGTTGACCAGGACCGGGACGCCGGGCCGGTAGCGCAGTACCGCACCGACGCGCGTCACGAGCGTCTCGGGGGCGATCGGCGCATTCCGGTCCTCACCGAAATCCAGGTAGAAATCACCCTTGGCGTCCACGGATACGATGAGCGGCTCCAGTTCGCTCGGCGGCACCGGCTGCGAGGCGATCTCCGGGAGGTCCACCTTGACCCCCTGGGTGATGAGTGGTGCCGTGACCATGAAGATGATGAGCAAGACCAGCATCACGTCGATGTACGGTACCACGTTGATGTCCGAGACCAGCCGCCGGCGTTTGTGCCGCCGCGACCCGATGGAGCCGCGGTGGGTCATCAGCTATGGGCCTGCCGGTGCAGGATGGAGTAGAACTCCTCGAGGAAGATGTCATAGCGGCTGAACAGATAGTCGATCTCGCTCGAGTAGCGGTTGTAGCCGACCACCGCCGGGATGGCGGCGAAGAGCCCCATGGCGGTCGCGACCAGGGCCTCGGAGATCCCGGGGGCGACCATCGCGAGGGTCGCCTGATGGGCGTTTCCGAGCGCCTGGAAGGCGTTCATGATCCCCCACACCGTCCCGAAGAGCCCGATGTAGGGGCTGACCGAGCCGACCGTGGCGAGCAAAGGCAGGGACTGCTCCAGGTCCTCGATCTCGCGGTTCAGGGCCACGCGCATCGAGCGTTGCGCGCCCTCCAGGATCGCCATGGGCTCGATCCCCTCCTGCTGGCGCAGGCGCGCGAACTCCTTGATCCCGGCCTCGAAGATGCGTTCGAGCCCGGCCGGCTCGTGGCCGTGCTGGGTGATGCGGTTATAGAGGACGGTCAGATCGCCGGCCGACCAGAAGCGCTCCTCGAACCTGTCCGCATCGCGGCGCGCCCTGCGAATCAAGGCGCGCTTGGTGAAGATCACCGTCCATGACCACAGCGAGGCCAGGAGCAGGAGCAGCATCACCCCCTTGACGAGCAGGCTGGCCCCGAGCACCAGGCTGGTCATCGACAGGTCAACTGCCATGGCGTAGTGCCGAGAGCAAGGATGGTTTACTCGCCGCCGAACAGATCGAGGCTCCGGGCCGGCGGGGCGTAGCCGAAGTGCGCAAAGGCCGCGCGGGTGGCGGTGCGCCCGCGCGGGGTGCGCATCACGAAACCCTGCTGGATCAGGAACGGCTCGATGACGTCCTCGATGGTGCCGCGTTCCTCGCCGATGGCGGCCGCCAGGTTGTCGATGCCCACCGGTCCGCCGTCGAACTTCTCGATGAGGGTGACGAGCAGCTTCTGGTCCATGAGATCGAAGCCGTGGTCATCGACCTTGAGCAGATCGAGGGCCTTCTGGGCAAGCACCTCGGTGATCCGCCCGTCGCCCCGCATCTCGGCGTAGTCCCGCGCCCGTCGCAAGAGCCGGTTGGCGATGCGCGGCGTGCCCCGCGAGCGCCGGGCAAGCTCGTGGGCCCCCGCGGCCTCGGTCTCGACCCGGAGGAGCCGGGCCGAGCGGGTGACGATCTGGGTGAGATCGGCGACGTCGTAGTAGTCGAGCCGTTCGACGATCCCGAAGCGGTCGCGCAACGGCGAGGTCAGGAGCCCGGCCCGGGTCGTGGCCCCGACCAAGGTGAAGGGTTGCAGGTCGAGCTTGATGGCGCGCGCCGCCGGGCCCTCGCCGATCATGATGTCGAGCTGGAAATCCTCCAGCGCGGGATAGAGGATCTCCTCGACCACCGGGCTCAGGCGGTGGATCTCGTCGATGAACAGGACGCCGCGGCGCTCCAGGTTGGTGAGGATCGCGGCCAGATCGGCGGGGCGCTCCAGGACCGGTCCGGAGGTCTGGCGCAGGCTCGCCCCCAGCTCGTTGGCGATGATGTGGGCGAGCGTGGTCTTGCCGAGCCCCGGGGGACCGAAGATGAGCACGTGGTCGAGCGCCTCGTGGCGCTTGCGGGCCGCGCCGATGAAGACCTCGAGCTGCTCGCGCACCGGCCGCTGGCCGACGTACTCCGAGAGCCGGCGCGGCCGCAAGCCTTCCTCGGCGCCGGCATCCTCCGGCGTCGGCTCCGGCAGGACGACGCGGTCGAGCTTCGGCATCGCGTCAGTTTAACGTGAGGCGCCGGCCCCGGCCAGGCGAGGGACCTCGGAGCCCCTCCCCTGTCTGGGTTTTTCGCGGACGGGGGAGGGGAGGGAACTCAAGAGCTTCTTCCCCACTTCGCTGCCTCCGGGCTACGATTTAATGTCCTTTGCCAAGAGGGCCTGGAAGCTCTCATAGACATCCCTCCTTCGGCCTACGTAATGAACTTCCACGACGGCATCGCGATCATTGATCTGGTAAAGAGCGCGATAGCCCTTGACCCGGTAGGAGCGGAAACCTGAGAGATCCGCATGAAGCGCGTGTCCACGCAACGGGTCCGCGGGGAGATCCGCGATCGCCCGGCGCACCAGATGTTTGATCTCCGGGTGCAGCCGTAGAATAAGCGAGGCAGCCTCCGGCGTATAACGGGCCTTCAAGCCGGGTCTTTCCCGAATACCTCGTCCCCATCGGTGACCCACCGCTCCGCCTGGCCTTC
>JBOIDT010000004.1:0-50340 GCA_050740755.1 Gammaproteobacteria bacterium | reverse complement strand
CGTCATCAGCTCGATGAGGTCCCGCTTCAGCGCTTCGACGTCGAGGGTCTTGAACTCCTCCGCGTAGTTGAAGTCCCTGCCCATCGGATCTGACAGGGGAGAGTGCGCGTGGAGAATCGAGAGGTCCAGCTGATTCGGCCACCACTCTCGGTTCGACATGGGCCGATGCCGCTTGGGAGTCGGGGAGGGGATTACTGGGTTCTCGCTTTCGCTGCCGCGGTCAGACACGTCGGTCCTCCTCTTGTCTTACTGTTTCATTCCGATGGTTGGCTTAGCGCATAGGGATTTCAAACGCCTTTTTTCTTCAAGAGGCAGGATACGCCTGGGCTCGTGAGCCGTCAAGCATGGCGGTCGTCGGTTGTTCGTGCCGCTCATCGGGCTAACCGTTCGTCCCGAGACGGCTACTCCGCCACCGCGAGGTCCCCCTTGGTCTCCAGCCACACCCGTCGCTCGGCGGCCTTTTTCTTGGCGAGCAGCATCTCCAGTATACTGTCGGTCTCGTCGCCCGAGGCGAGGGTGAGCTGCAGGAGGCGGCGGGTCTCGGGGGCCATGGTGGTCTCGCGGAGCTGCAGCGGGTTCATCTCGCCCAGGCCCTTGAAGCGCTGCACGTTGGGCCGGGCCTTGCGCTTCTCGGCGGCGATGCGATCGAGCAGCCCCTGCTTCTCCTCTTCGTCCAGGGCGTAGAAGACCTCGTGGCCGACATCGATGCGGTAGAGCGGCGGCATCGCGACGTGCACATGGCCGGCCTCGACCACCGGCCGGAAGTGGCGCACGAACAGGGCACAGAGCAGGGTCGCGATGTGGCGGCCGTCGGAATCGGCGTCGGCGAGGATGCAGATCTTGCCGTAACGCAGGCCCTCAAGCCGCTGCGAGCCGGGGTCCACCCCGATCGCGATGGCGATGTCGTGGACCTCTTTGGAGCCCAGGACCTCGCCGGGCTCGACCTCCCAGGTGTTCAGGATCTTGCCGCGCAGGGGCATGACGGCCTGGAACTCCCGATCGCGCGCCTGCTTGGCGGAGCCGCCGGCCGAGTCGCCCTCGACCAGGAACAGCTCGGAGAGGGCCGGTCCCTCCGCCGTGCAGTCGGCGAGCTTGCCGGGCAGGGCCGGGCCACCGGTGATCTTCTTGCGCACCACCTTCTTGTCGGCGCGCAGCCGGTTCTGGGCGCGCAGGATCGCGATCTCGGCGATGCGCTCCCCGGTCTCGACATGCTGGTGGAGCCAGAGCGAGAGGGCATCGCGCACCACGCCGGAGACGAAGGCCGCGCAGGCGCGCGAGCCCAGCCGCTCCTTGGTCTGGCCGGCGAACTGGGGGTCCTCGAGCTTGACCGAGACGATATAGGCGCAGCGCTCGAAGACATCCTCGGGCGCGAGCTTGACCCCGCGCGGGAGCAGGTTGCGAAATTCGCAGAATTCCCGAACGGCGTCCGCGAGCCCCTGGCGCAGGCCGTTGACGTGCGTGCCACCCTGGGGGGTGGGGACTAGGTTGACATAGCTCTCGGTGAGGGTCTCGCCGTCCTCGACGAGCCAGGCAAAAGCCCAGTCCACCGCCTCGTGCGGGCCCTCCAAGCTCCCCGTGAAAGGCTCGCGGGGAACGCGCTCCAGGCCGGCGAGGGCCTCGCCGAGATACCCGGCGAGGCCGTCTTCATAACGCCACTCCATCTCTTCGCGGCTGTCTTCGTCGAACAGGCGCACCGAGAGACCCGGGCACAGGACCGCCTTGGCCCGGAGCACGTGTTTCAACCTCGGGATCGCGATCTGCGGGGCATCGAAGTAGCGGGGATCGGGCCAGAAACGCACCGTGGTGCCGGTGAGGTGTTTGGCGACCGGGCCCACGCCCTGTAACTCGGTCTTCTTCTCCCCGCCCTCGAAGCCCATGTGGTACTCCCGGCCCCCACGGCGCACCCACACCTCGAGGCGCTTCGAGAGCGCGTTCACCACCGACACCCCGACGCCGTGCAGCCCGCCCGAGAAGTGATAGGTCTTACCGGTGGTGAACTTCCCGCCGGCGTGCAGGCGCGTCAGGATCACCTCGACACCAGTGACTTTCTCCCCGGGGTGAACATCGACCGGCATCCCCCGGCCATCGTCGGTGACGGTGACGGAGGCGTCACCATGAAGGATGACCTCGATGCGCTTGGCATGGCCCGCGATGGCCTCGTCCACGCTGTTGTCCACGACCTCCTGGATCAGGTGGTTGGGACGGGTCGTGTCGGTGAACATGCCCGGCCGCTTTCGGACCGGATCGAGACCCGAGAGGACCTCGATGTCGGAGGCGTCGTAGCGCGGGTTCATGCGGATACGGGTCGCTTCACCCCGAGCATCCGCGTCTGGACAAGGTCAGTCGAGATCCGCGAGGAGGGCATCGCGGATCTCGGATGGGATCGGCTCGAGCGCATGGCGATAGGCACCGTGGTCGACGCCTGCGCAAAGATCGGCGCCGCTCTCGCGCTTGACCTCATAAGGTGTGCCATCGTGTCCGGAACAACGCTCGATGCGCTCGATGCTCGTGCCCGGTACCAGTACAAGACCTCGGCGGTCTTGGGGCCCATGTTCTGCACCCGCTGGTGCCAAGGGAGGGACGTGATAGGCGATCTTGCCGAGCGTGTGCTTGGCGCCCGGCCTTGTGGCTCCTCGATGATCTGTAACAGATGAGTTGATGGTCCGGTAAGATGAGTTGGGGTGACGGACGGCCTGGCGCTCGATGATCGGTTGACCCGCTTCGGCCCCGAGGTCGATTTAGACTGTCTAAGGAACGGAAGGAGTCTAGGACCCCCCGCTGCAAAGTCAACTCTCAGCGCGTACGCGTTGACCCCTCGAAGGACGTGCGCTACCGTAGGTTCGGGTAGTGAAGCAGACGCTCGGTCGGTCGAACGTAGATGGCGATGCGAACGTATGATGGCGAAGAGAACGTAGATGGCGAAGAGAACGACCGGCTTCCATTTCGAACAAGCGCTCTCGGAGCTCGAGGCCGTGGTCGAGCATCTGGAGAGCGGGGAGCTGTCGCTGGAGGAGTCGCTCCAGCACTTCGAACGTGGGATAGCCTTGACCAGGGCCTGCCAGAAGTCCCTGGCCGAGGCCGAACAGCGGGTCAAGATCTTGATGGAGACGGACGGTCGCGAACGACTCGCGCCGTTCGAGCCGCCGGGGCCGGATCCGACCTAGTCGGGTCTGCTCCGGGCCAGGAAACGGGATGCCGCGGCAGCACGGCGCGCGCATCCGCCGCCAACCAACAACTCTGGGGAGCTGCCCATGTCTTCATTCTCCGCACGCCTGCCGGAGCTCGCGGTGGCCGTCGAACGCGCACTGGAGGGCTGGTTACCGGCCCCGAGCATCGCGCCCACGGACCTGCACCAGGCCATGCGCTACGCCGTGCTCGGCAACGGCAAGCGCATGCGGCCGCTCCTGGTCTACGCGACCGGGGCGACGCTCGGGATCCCGCGCGAGGCACTGGACGGCCCGGCCTGCGCCGTGGAGCTGGTACACGCCTATTCGCTGGTGCACGACGACCTCCCGGCCATGGACGACGACGATCTGCGACGCGGCCAGCCGACCTGTCACAAGGCCTTCGGTGAGGCCACGGCGATCCTGGCCGGCGATGCCTTGCAGGCGCTGGCCTTCCATGTCCTGGCCCATGATGGGGCGATGCTGGCGTCTGCCGGGCACCGCATCCGGATGATCGACACGCTCGCGGTGGCGAGCGGCTCGCGCGGCATGGCCGGCGGACAGGCACTGGACCTCGCCGCCGTGGGCCGCACCCTCACCCTGGCCGAGCTGGAGAACATGCACATCCATAAGACCGGGGCCTTGATCCGCGCGAGTGTGGTGCTGGCCGCGATGTCGAGCCCGGCGGTCGATGCGGGGGTCGTGGCGCGACTGGACCACTATGCCAAGCGCATCGGGCTGGCCTTCCAGGTCCAGGACGACATCCTGGACATCGAGGGGGAGACGGAGGTCATCGGGAAGCCCCAGGGCTCGGACATGGCCCGCGACAAGCCCACTTACCCGAACCTCCTGGGGCTGGAGGGGGCCCGCAGGATCGCGGCGGATCTCTGCGCCGATGCGCTCGCCGGGATCGAGCCCCTGGGTGAGGCCGGCGAACCGCTGCGCTACCTGGCGGCCTACATCACCCAACGGGACCGCTAAGGGGGCCGCCGGGTAGCCGGGGGGACCGAATGCGTTTAAGATCCGAGCGGTGCCCGACGCCGGCCACCCCACAGACCCCCCATCCAAGGTATCGCAGCGATGAACGAACGGGCGCACGCCATCCCCGAGATCCCCGAGATCCCGGACGTCCAGAGCAGTGAGGATACCCGCCGGATCGACATCGACCGCGTCGGCATCAAGGACATCCGTCACCCCATAGTGGTGCGGGACCGCTCCGGGCGCGAGCAGCACACGGTCGCGAACTTCAACATGTACGTCGGCCTGCCGCACAACTTCAAGGGCACCCACATGTCGCGCTTCGTCGAGATCCTGAACAACCATGAGTACGAGATCACGGTCCAGTCCTTCAAGCGCATGATGGCGGAGATGTCCGATCTCCTGCACGCCAAGGTCGGCCACATCGAGATGACCTTCCCCTACTTCGTCATGAAAGCGGCGCCCGTGACCGGGGTTAGGAGCCTCATCGACTACGAGGTGACCTTCATCGGCCAGGTCCAGGACGGGGTATCGAGCATCCAGGTCAAGGTCGTGGTGCCCATCACCACGCTGTGCCCGTGTTCCAAGGACATCTCCGATTACGGCGCGCACAACCAGCGCTCCCACGTCACCGTGCTGGTGCGGATCCGCGACTTCCTGTGGATCGAGGAGATCATCGACATCGTGGAATCGGTCGCGTCTTGTGAGCTGTATGGCCTCCTCAAGCGCCCTGACGAGAAATACGTCACGGAGCGCGCCTACGACAACCCGAAGTTCGTCGAGGACATCGTGCGCGACGTCGCCGTGCGGCTCAATGACGACGAGCGCGTGGCGGCCTATGTGGTGGAATCCGAGAACTTCGAGTCCATCCACAACCACTCGGCGTATGCCATGCTCGAGCGCGACAAGGACGTCGCGCGGCCGGCCAGGGATCACTTCTCCAGGACGTAAGTCCCCGGGGCGTCCCCCAAAACCGGACGCCGGGCATCGCCGAGCGGCGGGGGTTCGGTCAGGGGGCCGCAGCGCTCCGCCAGCCACGCCGCCCAGTCCTCCCACCAGGATCCCAGGACCTTGGGGATGCTGGCGCGCCAGGTCTCGGGATCGCCGTGGCCCCGTGCATCACCGACCCAGTAGCGGCGCTTGGGCGGGTCCACCGGGGGACTGATGATGCCCATGATGTGCCCGGAGGTCGCGAGCACATAGCGGATCGGCCCCTGGACGATCCCGCACAACTTGAAGGTCTGTTTCCAGGGTGCGATATGGTCCTGCTCGGTCCCGACCATGTACAAGGGCTGGCGGATGCGGCGCAGATCGATGCCGCGCCCGCCGAGCGTCATCCCATCGGGCTCTATGAGCGCATTGTTGACGTAACACTCCCTGAGGTAGGTCGCGTGCATGCGCGCCGGCAGGCGTGTCGAATCGGTGTTCCAGTACAGCACATCGAATGGGGGCGGTTCCTCACCGTAGAGGTAGCTGCGTACCACGTAGTGCCAGATGAGTCCGTTCGAGCGCAGCATGCGGAATGACCAGGCCATGGCGGCGCCGTCGAGATAGCCCGACTGGTCCATGAGCCCTTCCAGAAACCCGAGGCTGCCGCCGTCGATGAAGAACTCGATGTCGCCCGGGGCGGCGAAGTCCGCCAGCGCGGTGAACAGGGTGAAATGTCCGATGGGCGGCGGCGCCCCGTTGCCGTCCCGGTTCAACCAAGCCATGAGCGCCGTCAGGATGGTCCCGCCGACACAGTAGCCCGCCGCATGGACCTCAACGGCACCGGTTACCTCGCGAGCCACCTCCACCGCCCGCAGCACACCCTCCAGCAGGTAGTCGTCGATCTCCCTGTCGCGTGCCTCGGGACCCGGGTTCTTCCAGCTGGTCATGAACACCGTGAAGCCGCGCGAGACCAGGAATCGCACCAGGCTCTTCTTCGCGTCCAGATCCAGGATGTAATACTTGTTGATCCAAGGGGCCACGATCACGATAGGCACCGCGTGCACCCGCTCCGTCGTGGGGGCGTACTGGAGGACCTCTAGCAGCGCGTTGCGGTAAACAACCTTTCCGGGCGTGTAAGCGAGATTGCGCCCGACCTGAAACGGGGCCGGGTCCACCATGCGCACGTCAGCCTCGGAGAGATCGGTCCCGAGTTGCCGTGCACCGCGGAGGACACTCAGCCCGCCGCTCGTCAGGCACTTGTACAGGGCCTCCGGATTGGTCCAGAAGAAGTTCGACGGCGCCACGGCATTGAGCGCCTGCCGGACCCAGAAACCGGCCTTGCGGCGGGTCTTGTCCGGCACCTCCGGCGTCTTTTCGATCGCGTCTTCGAGCCACCGGGTACTGGCCAGATAGTGCTCCTTGATGGCATCGAAATAGGGGCTCTCGGTCCACACGGACCCCTGGAATCGTTCATCCTGGGGGACCGGCGGGATGGTGTCCTCCACGTTCTGGCCATGGAACCGCTCCCAGGATTGGATCTGCAGCAACGTGATCTGGGACCAGAATCTGGCGGCCTCCTGCGCCAGGCGATCGGGCCGGCGCAACCAGGCGCCCTGCACCGCGAGGCAGGAGGATGCGATGCCGAAAGGGTCCAGGCTCGTCAACGCCTGGCGGGTCCAGGGGTTCCATGGCATCACGCCGTCGCCGGGCTGTCTCAGATCTTGGGACATAGGGGTATTCCTTGATGGCGGGTGGTTCGGACGGGTTCGATAGAGTGCAGTGCAACAATTGTAACGGACCTGGCCCGGAAGAAGAGTGCCAGGACGGACCGGCGGGGTGCGGTCGCTGGTCCGGACGCGGATCCGCACCACCGTCAAGATCCCGGCACCTGGCGGAGGATCGCGGCAGCAAGTCCCGTCAGATAGTTGACGAAACCCCAGTCAAGGGACCTAAGCCTGTAGCTAACCTATTGTATAGGAACGACACATTTAGCAGAGCACGATTCGTGCTTCTTTATCAGCGCGCACGTGTCCTAACAGACAGTGCTTCCTCCTTAATTGGTTGTTGAGGGTGCTCTCCGCACCCTCTCTTTTTTTCTCCTGCCGAGCGCTCCGCGCAGGTGTTCAGTAGCCCTCGGCCTTGGCCTGGTCCCACAGGGCATCCATCTCCGCCAGGTCCGAATCGCCCAACCCTCGTCCCGCGTTCGCGAGCCGACCCTCGATGAAACGGAAGCGCGCCTCGAATTTCGAGTTGGCCCGCCGCAGGACCATCTCGGGGTCCAAGCCGACGAAGCGGGCGAGGTTGACACAGGCGAACATCAGATCGCCGATCTCCTCCATGAGTGCCGCGCTCGTGGCCTCCGATCCGAGTTCCAGGGCCTCGCGGACCTCCGCGAGCTCCTCTCCCACGGCACCGAGGACGGCGCTCGTTTCACGCCAATCGAAGCCGACCTCGGCGGCGCGCTGCTGGAGCTTGTAGGCCCGGGTCATGGCGGGCAGGGCGAGCGCCACGCCATCCAGCCGGCTCGAGGTCCCTTGCTGGACCCGCGCCGCCCGCTCCGTGGCCTGGTGTCCTTCCCAGCCGGCGGCCTGCGCACCGGCATCCGGGACCGCGGCATCCGCAAGTGATGAAAGAGAATGGAGGGCATGGGGGTGTCGCCGCACGAGCTTTGCCGCCAGGCCGCGGGCGACCGCTGCCAGGTCGAAGTCCCCGCCCTCGGCAGCGATCTGTGCGTGGAACACCACCTGGAAGAGCAGGTCGCCCAGCTCGTCCCTGACGTCGTCCACCGCGCCCCGGTCGATGGCGTCCGCGACCTCGTAGGCCTCTTCGATGGTACACGGGATGAGCGAGGCGGAGGTCTGTTCGCGATCCCAGGGGCAGCCGGAATTCCGATCCCGCAGACACGCCATGATGTCCACCAGCTCATCGATGGCCTGCACGACCCCCTCCGCCGACTCGTTCCCGGTCTACTGGCCGGGTGTCCACTTGATTTCGTAACGCATTTAGCATAAAAAACTCGATTGCATCGAGCGGGATGCTGCGACTAGGGTGCGGCATCATCATAGCCCCAAGCAACGGCGGTTGCGACGGTCCCCAACATGGCACCACTGATCTTGCGCCTGGACGTCACCGGCTCCCCCATCAGGTGGATCCCGTGGCAGGACGCGGTGTGTCTCTACAGCCGGGACATGATCGCGTGGACCGCGGGTGAGCGGGTGTTCACCTTTTTCGGGGGAACTTGCAGGCGCACCGGCTGCCGCTCTTCGGTTTCGGTCAACTCCATCGTTGCAGTCAAGCGTACCCGCGCTCTGAAGCCGACCAAGCGCGGGATCCCTCCGCTCAACAATCGGGAATTGTTCCTGCGCGACGGCAACCTGTGCATGTACTGCGGTGACGAGTTTCCCGATGGGCACCTGACTCGCGACCACGTGATCCCGCTGTCCCGTGGGGGAGATGACCGTTGGTCGAACGTCGTGGCCGCGTGCAAGCACTGCAACACCCGCAAGGGCAGCCGCACGCCCGAAGAGGCCGGGGTCGGCCTGCTCGCCGTCCCTTACGTCCCGAACTGGGCGGAGTTCCTGGCGCTCTCCAATCGCCGCATACTGGCGGACCAGATGCAGTTTTTGAAGACGCAGTTCAATAGCCACAAACGTCTGCTCAGCTTCCAATAAACACCGGGGTCGAGCACGATCGCGCTGTGCCGGGATGAGTCGCGTCTTCGTCAAAGAACCGGAGGGGGTGGAGGACACGGGACCGCTCCCCGAGCGGCCGCACGCGCCGGGACCGAGCGATGTCACGCCGCGCGGCAGCCGGCGCATGCACGCCGTGCAGGAGCCCGTGATCCCCCTCGTCGCGGACCTCATCCGCGCCCATCCGGGCACCATCTCGCTCGGGCAGGGCGTCGCCTTTTATGGCCCGCCGCCCGCCGCCATCGCGCGTATCCAGGATTTCGCCGCCGATCCGGACAACCACAAGTACGGCCCGGTGCACGGGATCCCGGGGCTCTTGTCGCTCATCGAGGCCAAGCTGGCGCGCGAGAACTTGATCACCACGGGGATCACCACGGGGATCACCGCGGGGGCCGCCGCCGGGGCGGGATACGGTGTCATCGTCACGGCCGGCGCCAATATGGGCTTCGTCAACGCCATCTGCGCGATTACCGATCCCGGCGACGAGATCATCCTGCCGCTGCCCTATTATTTCAACCAGGAGATGGCGATACGCATGCTCGATTGCACGCCGGTCGTGGTAGAGACCGACCAGCGGTTTCAGCCCCGCCCCGACCTCATCGAGCACGCCATCACCGAAAAGACGCGCGCGGTGGTCACGATCTCGCCCAACAACCCGAGCGGCGCGGTCTACCCGGAGCCGACCTTGCGAGCGATTAACGCGCTGTGCCGTGCCCGTGGACTCTACCACATCAACGATGAGGCCTATGAGGACTTCACCTACGGCGCCGCCCGTCATTTCTCGCCGGGCTGCATCACCGGGGCCTGCGACCATACCCTCTCGCTCTTCTCGCTGTCCAAGGCCTACGGGTTTGCAAGCTGGCGGATCGGCTATATGGTGGTCCCGGAACACCTCTATCCCGCCATCCTGAAGATCCAGGACACCAACCTCATCTGCGCCCCCGTGATCTCCCAGCATGCGGCCGTGGGCGCGTTGGAGATCGGCGCGGCCTATTGCCGCGAACGGCTGCCGGCCATCGACCGGGTGCGGCGTACCGTCCTGGACGGCCTGACCACGCTCGGATCGCGATGTGAGGCGGGACCGGCCGAGGGTGCGTTGTACGTGTTCGCCCGGATCGACACGGCCCTGTCGGCGATGGATCTGGTACGTCGCTTGATAGCCGATCACGGTGTCGCGGTGATCCCGGGGCACACCTTCGGCATGAACCGGGGGTGTTATATCCGGGTGTCCTTCGGAGCCTTGGACCGCGACACTGCCGACGAAGGCGTGCGCCGTCTGGTGCGCGGCCTGCGGGCGTTGGCCTGACGGACGATGGGCCTAGCGACTCGGCATCCGGGCCGGGGAGGGACTCATCGGGGCTCGATCACGGAGTTGACACCAGGGCGCCCGGACCCCGGGCCGACCGCCAGGTGGGGGATGGAGTCGCATCCCCCTCTCGCGCGGCGAGGGCGTATGATTTGCGCATCGCGAGAAAATGGTTCATGATTATCCTAATGCATGTCACCATGCATTGGGGCCACCAATCAATAAGTTAGAAGGAGACAGCAATGCAACACACCTTGAAGCTAGCGGCACGTAGTGCGGCCATCGCCCTCGCAGTGGGACTGGGGGCAGGCTGCGCGACGACTGGGGAACTCGAGGAAGTGAAGGGAATCGCCAATAACGCGCTCAACGAGGCACGGGCGGCACGGGATACCGCCAACAATGCCCAGGGCGCGGTCAACGATGCGGCGGCGGCGGCGGCGGAGGCCCAGAGGACGGCCGATGCGGCTCAGGCTTGCTGCAACGAGACCAACGACAAGCTCGATCGCGCTTGGCACAAAGGGATGCAGAAGTAGTCTCGGACCTTACCGTAATCGGCAAACCCTGTAACGTGCGCGTTACAGGGTTTCTTTTCGCCCCACAGTCTTGAACCCTTCAAACCTCCAGGCCCTTCAAATCCTTACTGAAGCGCCTCCCCCGAACTGACCCCCGCCTCCACGGGTGCTGTGGGGGCCCGGCTGATGAGCACCGGTATGCCCTTCCGGTCCGACACGGCCTGCTGCAACCCGTCCCAGTCGACCGCATGCTGGGCGTCGCGGGTCGCCTGGGTCACCAGACCGACGACCTGGGTGAAGCTATCGTGGAAGGCGGCCGCGTCCTCGTCGAGCGGCGGGTGGGTCTCGAGATAGAGACCCCCGGCGAGCCAGCCGACCTTGAAGGGCTGGTTGACGATCCGCACCGGCGTCCCCACCCGCACCTCGCCGAACAGCCGTTCGATATCCTTGGGATACAGTCGCAGACAGCCATGAGTCACGCGCATGCCGATCCCGAAGGGCTTGTTGGTCCCGTGGATCAGATATCCGTCGTGCCCGAGCCGCAGGGCATACCGCCCCAGCGGATTGTCCGGGCCCGGCGGGACCATCCTGGGCAGGGGATCGCCATCCGCGGCGTGTTCCTTCCGTATCGACGCCGGCGGATACCAGGCCGGGTTCAAGGTCTTGGCGACGATACGCGTTAGACCCTGGGGGGTCTTCCAGTCCTGGCGGCCGACGCTCACGGGATTGGTGATGACGACCCTCGGCTCCCCCGGCTTGGCCCTGGGATAGTAGTAGAGCCGCATCTCCGGGACGTTGATCACGATCCCCTCGCGCGGCGCCTGGGGGAGGATGTACTGGCTCGGGATCACGACCTCGGTGTCGGCCCCCGGGATCCAGGGATCCACCTTGGGGTTGGCGAGCCGCATCTCGCGATAACCCTGATCGTAGGCCAGCCCGATGTCGAGGAGGGTGTCCTCGTATTCGCTCGTGGTGACGCCGAGCGAACCGACTACGGTATCGCCGTTCGCGGGCAAGAAGACCGTATCGGGACGCGCCGGGGTCGCCCATAAGAGCGCGGTCATGGTTGAGAGCGCGGCAAGGGAGGGCAATGTCTTCATGGGCTTAGGGTAACACGTCATGAGGTCTTCAGCCCGCCTTGCGTTGCGTCGGTGACAGGCTCTCCGCCATGAGACCGTGCAGATAGCGCTCGAAGTCCTGCCTGAGCTCCGGGTGCTCCAGGGCGTACTCGACGGTGGCCTGCAGGTAGCCGAGCTTCGAGCCACAGTCATAGCGTTTGCCCTCGAATTCCAGCGATAGCACGGTCCTCTTCGTCAATAACTTGGCGATCGCGTCAGTCAGCTGGATCTCGCCGCCGGCACCTTGCTGCGTGTTTTCCAGGATCACCATGATGTCGGGGGGCAGGAGGTAACGTCCCACGACCCCGAGGTTCGACGGCGCGACCTCGGGGGCCGGTTTCTCGACGATGCTGTGGATCTTGCCGACGCGCGGCTCGATGGTCTGCGTCTCGACGATCCCATAGCGGTTGGTTTCTTTCTTAGGAACCGGTTCCACCGCCAGGACACCGCAGTTATAGCGATTGTAGAGGTCCACCATCTGTGTCAGACAACCGCGCTCGCGGTTGGCGATCAGGTCGTCGGCAAGCAAGACCGCAAAGGGTTGGACGCCGACCACCGGCTTGGCGCACAGAACGGCATGACCGAGCCCCAGAGGCTCGGCCTGGCGGATATAGATACAGGACACCTCGGGCGGCAGGATGTTCTGGACGAGGTCGAGCAGCTTGGCCTTGTTGTGCTTGGTGAGCTCGACCTCCAGCTCATAGGCCTTGTCGAAGTGGTCGGGGATCGATCGTTTGTTGCGCCCGGTGACGAAGATGAGCTCGGTGATCCCGGCCGCCACCGCCTCCTCGACCGCGTACTGCACGAGCGGTTTGTCCACGATCGGCAGCATCTCCTTGGGATTGGCCTTGGTCGCCGGCAAGAACCGGGTCCCGAGCCCGGCGACCGGGAGTACGGCCTTCTTGATCGCTTGTGTCATGGTGTTCGACTCTCCAAGGTATTTCGCTGGCCTTTCCTTCGTATACGGTTATGCACGCTTATAGGCGTCCTCGAAGCGCACGATGTCGTCCTCTCCCAGATAAGGCCCCGATTGGACCTCGATCAGCTCCAGGGGGATGGTGCCCGGGTTCTCCAGCCGGTGCTTGACCCCGAGCGGGATGTAGGTCGATTGATTCTCCGAGAGCAGGAACGCCTCGTCCCCGCGTACGACTCGGGCGGTCCCGCAGACCACGATCCAATGCTCGGCGCGGTGATGGTGCATCTGCAGCGACAGCTTGCCGCCCGGCTTGACGACGATGCGCTTGACCTGGAAGCGTTCTCCCTCATCGAGCCCTTCGTAGCTCCCCCAGGGGCGATAGACCCGCCGGTGGTACAGACGTTCCTCGCGGCCCTGATCCTTCAGCCAGGCGATGATTTGCTTGACATCCTGCGCGCGCTCCTTTGCGACCACCATAACGGCGTCCGCGGTCTCGACGACAACCAGGTCTTCGCATCCGAGCGCCGCCAGGAACCGCGACTCCGAGCGCAATACGTTCCGGCGCGAATCGATGGCGCACACGTCACCGTGGACGACGTTGCCGTCGGGGTCTTTTTCGGACACCTCCCAGAGGCTCTGCCAGGAACCGACGTCGGACCATCCGGCGCCGAGCGAGACCACCACGGCCTGACCGTCGGCGCCGGCGATCCGCTCCATGACGGCATAGTCGACGGAGTCGCTCGGGCAGGCGGTGAAGGCCTCCGGGTCCAGGCGCAGGAAGTCGCTGTCCTCGGCGGCCCCGTAACAGGCCGCGCGGCACGCGGCGAGGATGTCGGGCCGGTGCGCCTCGATGGCCGTGAGCCACGCCGAAGCGCGCATGAGAAAGATCCCGCTGTTCCAGTGGTAGCCGCCATTGGCCAGATACGATGCGGCAGTGGGGGCATCGGGTTTCTCGATGAAGGCATCGATCCGGTGGATCTCGTGCGTGCGCCCCTCCGGCGTTCGTGGCGTCGCGGTGATGCCACGGTAGGCGGCGCCCTGCCGGATGTAGCCGTAACCGGTCTCGGGCCGGTCCGGCACGATACCGAAGGTCACCACCGCCCCCTCGTCGGCCGGTCCGAGCCCACCGGCCACCGCCCGCAGGAAGGCGGCGAGATCGCCGACGTTGTGGTCCGAGGGCATCATGAGCAGCAACGGGTCCTGCCCGTCCTGGTTGCAGAGAAGAGCCGCCGAGGTCAAGGCCGGCGCGGTGTTGCGCCCGACGGGCTCGAGCACGATGCGGAACGGGCGCACCCCCGCCTGCCGCACCTGCTCGGCGACCAGGAAACGGTGCTCCTCGTTACAGACGATGAGGGGATCCGCGACGCAGAGCCCGCCGGCCTCGGCACACCGATCGTCTCCGAAGCCACGGAGCCGGGTGACGGTCTGCTGGAGCAACGTCGCGGTGCCCACGAGATCCAGGAACTGTTTGGGATAATGCTCCCGCGATAAGGGCCACAGGCGGGTGCCGCCCCCGCCGGCCAGGATGATCGGATAGAGCATGGTCATCGATCGTCGCCAAAAATAATGATATAAATCCTCATGAAGCAATGCGCGTCTCGGGTCGCGCGGCATCCCGCACTATCGGTCCAATCGCACGGTGGTCGGTGCGCCCGAGCCACCAGGTCTCCACGGCGGTACACGCCAGGGCGCCGGGGAAAGCGGCGTCCAGGGATCCCTCTGTGCAGAGGTCCGGCGCCCGGTGGACGCCCGGGCTCGGCGCGCGCGACTTGACCAGCGCCAGATCCGTCGCGCCCATCTGTCCCGCGACCCACAGCGCCAGGCTGTCGGAGCTCACCGCCCAACTCGCGCGCACCCCCGGCGCGCCGTCCGGTCCCGGGATCCACACCGGCACCCGGCCCGCGGCGAGCACCTCGCGGATCTGTGACAGGCCGGCGGCGGCCACCAGCCGCCCCTCGATCCCCGCCATCATGAGCCCGTACTGGCCCATGGCCAAGAGCGCCATGGCATGGGCGGTCGTGTCGGCATAGCCCTGGTGCGCTTGAGCACGCCGCACGACATCGGCGAACGGTCCCCCGCCCGGCACGATCACGACCCTCCCCCCGCCGTCCAGGGCGAGTGCCGCGAGCCAGGCCGGCAACTCCGCCGCATAGGCCAGGCTCCCGCCGATCTTAACCACCCACATGCGACCTGCCCACGTAGCTCAAGAGTCGCAACAAGGCCTGGGCCTTGTCCAGGGTCTCCTGGTACTCGGCCTCCGGGTCCGAGTCCATGACGATCCCGCCCCCGGCCCAGGCATGGATCCAGCCACCCTGGTAGACGAGCGTGCGGATGGCGATGTTCAGGTCCATGGCCCCGTCGAAGCCGATATAGCCGATGGCCCCGCAGTAGACCCCGCGCCGGTGGGGTTCCAGCTCCTCGATGATCTGCATGGCCCGGAGCTTGGGCGCGCCCGTGATCGAGCCCCCCGGGAAGCACCCTTCCAAGAGGTCCAGGGAGTGGCGGCCCGGTGCCAGGCGACCGGTTACGGTGCTGACCAGGTGATGCACCGTCTCGAAACTCTCGAGCTCGAAGAGCGCGGGCACCTCAATAGAGCCGAGCGCGCAGGTCTTGCCGAGGTCGTTGCGCAAGAGATCCACGATCATGAGGTTCTCGGCGATGTCCTTGGCGCTGGCAGAGAGTTCCAGGGCCAGCACGTGGTCGCGCACCTTGTTCCTGGAGCGGGGGCGGGTGCCCTTGATGGGCCGCGTCTCGACCCTGCCCCCCCTCACCTCGAGGAAGCGTTCCGGCGAGGTGCTCAAGACCGCCCCCTCGGGCAGGCGCAGATAGGCCGAGAAGGGCGCCGGATTGAGCTCCTGCAATGTCCGGTAGGCGTTCCAGGCATCACCCTCGGCCGGTGCCGAGAAGCGCTGAGCGAGGTTCACCTGGTAGCAGTCCCCGTCCCGGATATAGCGCTTGATGCGGTCGAACGCACGGCGGTAGTCTCCGTGGTCCATATTGGATACCACCGCGGAGAGCACCCGGAACGGCCGCCGCGGTGCCGGGGCCGCGCCCCCGAGGACGAGCGCGCGGATCGGCTCCCAGTTGTCGAGACTACGCTCATCCCGGCCGGCACACACGAGATGGCTCTGCCGTGTCGCATGGTCCGCGACCACGGCCCAGTCATAGAGGCCGATGCAGAGGTCGGGAAGGTCCAGATCCGCCGCCGCAAGGCTCGGGAGGCGTTCCAGCCGTCGCGCCAGATCATAGGCGAAGTAGCCGATGGCCCCACCCGCGAACGGCAGTGTGGAGACCGCCGGTTGATCCGGCAAGAGCGCCTCTTTGAGCAACCGGAACGGGTGGGCGCCGGAGACCCGGGTTCCCGATCGAGACCGGATCTCGGTATGGAGTCCGCGGCTCGTCAGCGTCAGGTACGGCTTTGCGGCGAAGACATCGTATCGCCCCCTGCCCCCGCCGAAACCGCCGCTGTCGAGGAACACCGAGCCGGGCAGGTGGGCGAGTCCCGCGAATCGCGCCCCGGTGTCGCGCTCGTAGTCGATCTCTTCTATTCGGGGGTAGGGCATGCCTTCACGAGGTAGGCGAGGGCCGCGGCCGGCGCGCACCGGGCGCCCTTTTCGCGGAGCGGGTCCGGCCCTTCCAGGAACGTCGAAAAGTCCACGTAGGGATGGTCGAGCTGTCTCGCCAATTCCCGCACCAGAAAACGCCCGACGCCGGCACCGACGAAGGGCACGGGCCCTTCGGGATCCCGCGACAGCACCCGCTCCAGGGCCTCGCGCACGGTCACGAGCTGCGCCTGCGCCAGATACCCGGCGAGCGCCTGCCAGGCGCGCATCGGGGCGGCCGTGAGGTCGCGCCCCAGCATCCGCGCGATGCGCCGCGCGCAGTCCTCGGGGGCCGTGCCGGCTCCGTCCGCGGTCTCGCGCCCCCGCTCCCCGAGCCGACCGAGCAGGCCGTAGACATCGGCCATGGTCGCGAAGTGCTCGGCAGTCAGGCGCTGCCATTCTCCGGCGAACGGTACCCGCTCCACCACCGCCATGATCGGGGTGCGGATAGCGCCGGTGTAGACCAACTCCTCGCTCCGCAGGCGCTCCCCGTCGGTATAGCCCTGGTATTGTACCCGTCCGTCGCCGAAGCGAACGAGATCGGTGGTGGTGCTGCCGATGTCGATGAGCACCCCGCGCTCGGCCTTCAACGCCATAAAGGCGGCGCTCGCATGCCAGTTCGCCGAGGCGACCTCGAGTGCGTGGTCCCCGGCCCGTGCCACGCCCATAAAGCCCCGGCGGCCGGCATAGACCAGGATGCGATGGCTACCGAGGCGCCGCACCATGCAGCTTATCAGTGCCCGCACGCCCTGCTCGCGGTCGCGAAAGCAGTCGGCCAACTCGCCCGTCATGGTGAGCGCGTGGCGCCGCGTGTCTTCGCCGAGCCTGGTGGGCATGGCAACCAGCGCCTCATCCAGCCGATCCAGGCCCTCCCAGAGCCGGCACGGGACCTCCCAGACGCCCGCCAGTCGGCCCGCTAGGTCGAGCGCCGCGCACTTGAGGTGGGCGCCCCCGATGTCCCAGCCCGCGATCATGGATGCACGCCCGTCACCGGGCGATGGGCCGTGGACACCTCCACCGTCTTCGTGCCGGCTCCGACCGCCCACGGGCGCCGGTGCGAGAACCGGGTCGAAGACCCCGAGGATCGCGGCGGCGACATTGACATCCAAGGCCTCGGCAAGACCGACATAGGCGGTGGTGAGCCTCGGATTGACCTCGACCACGATCGGACCCGAGGGCGTCTGGATGAGGTCCACCCCCACATAGCCCGCGAGCCCCGGCAGGGCCCCGACGAGCGCCCGGGCCAGGGGTTCGAGCCCCGCGCCGAGCCGCGGCCGAGGGCGGTGCTGTTGTCAGACAGCGCAACCTCATGCTACGGTCAATACTAGCAGCTTTCAAAAAAGAGCAACCCCTCACGGACGATGGACAGAACGGTTCAGCCTGCGCCGCGGGAAAGCCAGGCACAAGGACATTGCCTGCTTGGCGCCCCGAGGATGGAAGGCGCGACCCCTACGAGCGGCGCCGTCCCGAAGAGACGACGCTGTACCAGCCGGTACGGGAACACCTCGAGACCTTCCTGACCCAAGGTGAGACCGGGGCGGGATTGCCCGATCGTGCCAAGGACGTTTTGATCCGTACGCGCGTATCGGACCGTGTCCCAGATGCGGTACGTGCAAACGTCCTGGTATAAAATATTCGCCACTTTGTTAATATTTTAAGGCATCATGAAGGAGGCAAAAGATGAACCATTTGGAATTGGACCTCAGCCTTAGTGACAAGGCCAGGGCATTACAGGAAACAGCGATGAGCTTCGCTGCGGACGTGATGCGGCCCGTGGGAAAAGCCCTTGACGTGCTGATTGATCCAAAGGATGTGGTCTCTGAGACGTCTCAATTATGGGGTGTGATCAAACAGCACCGGGAAATAGGCCTACATCGGATTGCTCTCCCGGGTGATGTAGCTGAACTTAAGGGCGAAGTCGATCCGAAGGTACGGCCGCTGGTGGTGGAAGCGCTCGGTTTCGGAGACGCCGGTCTGGCAACGGGTCTATGCACCGATTCGCTTCCGTTTGAGATGGCTGCCATTAGCGGCGCGCACGACCTCACAAACCTTGCTCGCGCTTACGCTGAAGATAAGAACGCCGACTTCGTCGGCTGCTGGATAGACGTGCAACCAGAGTCGCCAGCGAGCGTGCAATTGGTCGGTACGGATTATGTTATCAACAATCACAAAGCACGCTGGGTAACAAATGGCTCGATCGCAACCCACGCGCTTTTGCACATCGCTTCAATGGACAACGCAGTGGTGGCAGTTATTCCTCTCGACCAGCCTGGAATCTCGCGCGGCAATCCGGTTAGCAAGATGGGTCTGCGGGCCCTGAACCAATGTGAGATTCTTCTGGAGGAAGTAAATATACCCGAGGCATTTTTGATATCTGCTGAAGGCATCCGCGACAAGGCTGTGGCATCTGTGCACGGCTGCATCGGACAGATTGCCGTCGGGCTTGCGCAAGGTGCGCTCGATGAGTCGCTTGGATATGCAAATGACAGGATCCAGGGCGGTGTACCAATCATAAAACACAATAATATCAAGCTCAAACTTTTCAATATGTTTGCCATGATCGAGTCCAGTCGCGCATTTGCAAGAAGCGTCGCCCTATACAATCAAGCGGATCGGGTCTTGGCTTCCAGCAAACACGCGATCGCACTTCGAGGGATTGCGTCTCACGCGGCACTCACAGTTACCAGCGAAGCGATCCAGATATTTGGCGGGCCAGGATTGATGAAAGAATACCCGGTTGAAAAGATGATGAGAGACGCCGGGTTACTGATGACCATGAATGGTACAAACAGCGCGCTCGCACTCAAAGCGTTGCACAATTTATAATAGCAGGAGGATTAGAATGAGTTACTTCGAGTTTGATGCCAATGTAAGCAAGAAGACCAGGGCAATGCAACAGTCTGCCCGCGAGTTCGGCATGGAGGTCGTGCGCCCTGCCGGAATCGAGCTGGATAAGATCCAAGATCCGGCTGATGCGATTGCCGAACACTCCTGCTTGTGGGACGTCTTCAGAACGTACCGAGAGCTCGGTTTCCATAAATTGCTGCTTCCGCCCGCATTCGGCGGGAAAATGGGAAAAGTACCCGCCCAAGCCAGGCGATTGATCTTTGAGCAGCTAGGCTATGCTGACGCGGGGCTCGCGATCAGCATGGACCTATCGAGCATGCCTTTTTTGCTTGGGACCCTATCTGCTTCAAAAGAAGTCAGAGACTGGGCCAGACAATACTGTCAAGACAGCGAAGCCAATATGATTGGTTGCTGGGCAATCACCGAGCCGGACCACGGCACGGATTGGATCATGGCAACCACGAAAGCCGGAGCCGACCCCAAAGTGGTTCCGTCCCTCACGGCCGTAAAAAAAGGCAGTGAGTACGTACTCAACGGCCGGAAATCCGCGTCGATCACGAACGGAACGATCGCGACACATGGCGTTGTGCATGTCGGACTCGATCTGTCTAAGGGTATGCACGGCAGCGGACTCGCGATTTGCCCCCTCGATTTGCCTGGTGTTTCCAAGGGAAAGCCACTTGACAAGCTTGGTAAGCGTCCTCTAAATCAAGGGGCAATCATATTCGAGGACGTCAGGATCCCCGAAAGATACATGCTGTTTAAAATCCCCGGATTGTTCAAAGCAAATGCCATCGGCAAAGGAATAGTCGGCTTGGCCAATAGCCAGATGGGCCTGGTCGTTTCCAGCCAGGCACGAGCCATCGTAGACGAGACGTTGAAGTATGCAAAGGAGCATTCATGTAACGGAAGCGCTTTATCTGAACAGCAGGAAATCAGACTGAAACTGTTTGATATGTTTAAGGCAGCAGAGTCGGCTCGGCGCTTTGCCCATAGTGTTGCCGAACATTCACCGTTAGGCGACCCAAACCCTATCGCGAAATTGTTTCTTTCGACACGGGCAACTTTTTGGGCTGCGGGGAATTCAATAAGGCTATTGCAGGATCGATGCGATGCATACAAAGACAATAAGAGGATTAAAGCGATTTGGCAGAAGCATAATCCAGGGAGCGGAATAATCGACTGGAGCATATACGGTATGGCATCCAAGGTCTTAGCGACTGAAACAGCATTCAATTTGGCACGAGAAGCACTCGAGGTCATGGGTGAGGATAGCCTGTCGACCGATAACCCACTGGAAAAGATGCTCCGCGATGCGAGGACCTCTATGATCGAAGACGGGGTAAACGAGGCGCTTGCGTTGGCAGCGTCTGAAAAACTGCTGGCTTGAGATTCTTGTATCCTGTTTGCAATGACTACAGAAGCCATCTCGCTCGGAGACACAAAGTCCGGACCAAGTTTGTGAGTGCCCATAGTGTTCGAGATCGACGTCGAACAGTGCCCGCCCGATGGAGGGCCCGAGGAGTCCCCGATTCCAGGCCGAGGACTTGGACGTGTTACAGCGCACGAGCCCGGCAGTACCGTGCCTCTTGACGAAGAAGGGATCCCTATCCTCCAACGGAGCTGACGACAAGGAGCTGGGGAAAACCAGTATCGATGGTATACACTTCTCCCATAGGGGCCTCCAATACCGAAGTACGAGCTTAATACATGCTACGGAACGCCCCCTTTCTCTACAGCTATCTTTCCCAACCGATTGAAACACCTTAATAATCTCGTCGCTCCTATCGATGTTCAACCCAAGGCAATGACGGCGGTGGTGCGCTCGGCGGCGACGCGTTCGAACCTGTGGCCGGCCGTGCCGGACTCTTCGAGCTGACGACTGCCGCCCTGAAGGCACCGCACGCGACCGAGAGGTAAGCGATGGCCCGCAAGCGCACCACACCAAAGTCAAGCAAAACACGCCCCGCCGATTCCAGCATCTATCGCCGCGGCGGTCCCCTGCTCGCTCGGGCCGTCAATGGCCCGATCGCGACGCGAGCCGTGGGTGGCCCTATCACTTCGCGAGCGGGGGGCAAGCCCGTGAAGCCGAAGGCCGCGGCGGAGGCCCTCACGATCGTCTACGTGCATGGCATCGGCAACAAGCCGGCGCCCGCCATTCTCAAGCGCCAGTGCGACCAGGCGCTGTTCGGCATCGACATGGGTGACCGGACGCGCGTCGCCTACTGGGCTGACATCCGCTACCCGCAGCCCCTCGCCAGCGGCGAATCAGAGGGGCCATCGACCAGGGCTTTCGAGATGCGCGAGCTGGGCGCGACGTTTGAGGAGCGTGTCGCTTCAGGGCTGCCCTACGGCGAGGTGGGCGCGCGCTATGCCGTCGGGGTGGCGCGGAAGCTCGTGGGGTCCGCAGGCGGGAATGGCCCGCGGGCGCGAGGCGTTCAGGCGAAGATCCTGCCGGACCTCATCCGCCGACCAGTGACCGAATGGCTCACGAAGACCTTCATCGAGGACACGGCGGCGTACTTCTTTGATCGCGAGCAGCGCGCAGAAATGCAGCAGCGCTTGAGCCAGACCCTGCTCGCGGGGACCGGGTCCTACATCGTGGTGGCGCACAGCCAGGGGTCGATTATCGCCTACGATGTGCTCCGCAATCTCGAGAACGAGGCGGCCTTTGTCGTGCCGTTGCTCGTCACCATCGGCTCGCCGCTCGGTCTGGAGGAGGTCCAGGACCACGCCGCGAAGCCGCTGTCAGTGCCCGGGATGGTCGAGGCGTGGTGGAACTTCGCAGACCCGTTCGATCCGGTCGCCCTGGACAAGGACCTCGCTGACGAGTTCACTCCGAAAGGCGCCATCCACGATCGGAGGGTGGTCAACGAGGACACCCTCCGCCTCGTCGGCTTCAACCCCCACTCGGGCACCGGTTACCTGTCGACGGACGAGGTCCGGAAGAAAGTCAAGGAGCACCTTCCTCCCACCTACGTCTCACCCCTCGCCCCCTTCGTCATCGCCAGGGATTTGGCCGCCGAGATGGCCGACCCCACCGTGCGGCTCCCGGTCCTGATCGAGCTTCGGGTTGACGACACCACGACGACGGTGGAAGGCGTGGGCGACCGGCTCGAGCGGGAGCTCCGAGAGATAGAACGAACCTTCAAGACGCAGCTCCCCGAGAGCGAGCGCTCCCACGACTACTTCCAGATCGACCGGCTCCGCCGGTACGTCGCGGCGACCCTGACTGCGGAAGAGGTCGACTACTTGGCGGCCCGCCACCAGAACCTCGAGATCCGTTCGCTGTGGAAGAACTCTGCGAAGCGAGTCCTGCTCGACCGCTCGATCGACACCGTACAGGTTCGGACCGCCCAGCTCGGCTACGGGGCCCTGGGACAGGGCATCGCCTGGGCGATCCTCGATACCGGCATCGCGGCCGACCATCCCCACTTCAAAGCTCACCGGAACGTCGCCGCGCGGTGGGACTGCACCCGGCCGGGCAAGCCCGTGCCCCACACGGGCCCGGACAAGGACGGGCACGGCACCCATGTAGCCGGCATCATCGCCGGGGAGCAGGCGGTCGACAAGGCACCGCGGTACAGCGGCATGGCGCCGCGGGCGAAGCTTCACGTCTACCGGGTGCTCGACGACGACGGAGCGGGGCGGGACTCCTGGATCATCAAGGCCATCGACCACATCGCCTCGGTCAACGAGGCGGCCTCAGACCTCATGATCCACGGTGTCAACCTGAGCCTCGGGGGACCCTTCGACGAAGCGGTCTTCGCGTGCGGCTTCTCCCCGATCTGTCGCGAGCTACGGCGTCTATGGCGTCAGGGTGTAGCGGTCTGCATCGCGGCGGGTAACGAGGGGCGGCTGATCATCGACACCGCCGACGGCGAGCAGAAGCTCAACCTCGATCTGTCCATCGGCGATCCCGCCAACCTCGAGGAGGCAATCGCGGTCGGCTCCGTCCATCGGGACTCACCGCACATGTACGGGATCTCGTTCTTCTCCTCGCGCGGACCGACGGCCGACGGCCGCCCTAAGCCCGACCTGGTCGCCCCCGGGGAGAAGATCGTCTCCTGCCACGCCCAGGCCACGCTCGGCGACTCAACCACCCACTACATCGCCATGAGCGGCACCAGCATGGCCTGCCCACACGTCTCCGGGATCATCGCCGCCTTTCTCTCCGTGCGGCGGGAATTTATAGGGCACCCCGATCGCGTGAAGGAAATCCTCATGCGCAACACCACCGATCTCGGCCGCGACCGCTACCATCAGGGAGCCGGCATGCCGAACCTGGTCAAGATGCTCGTGGCCACGTGAGGGTCACGGTTGTGTCTTCGTTATGCTGGTTGTGCGCCGGGCCTGCAGATCGGGATCGAGCCAGCGTGTGGCGCAAGCGATACGTGCGCAGGTCCACAGTCTCCGCGTCGAAACCTTCGGGGGTCGGCTCGCATCGGCGCGTCGTCGGGCTGATGGCGTATTCGTAGGTGTAGTCGCCGAGGTGAAGCACCCGCGATCGCGACGACCAGGACGAGCCGATGGGTCATCACCGCGATGCTATCGCGCCTCGAACGCTAGCGACGATGCTTCTCCAGCCAGTAGTCCACGAACGCGCGCAGGCGCGGAAGACTCTCTCGATCCTTGGTGCGATTCGCCGCGGCCTTGCTCGCGATGATGTCGGAGGGATGGCACACCGGGAACCCCTCTATCTGGACCCGACGGTCCCACGCGTCGCCGAACCGCTCGATGCCATCCGGCGCGAAGACGAGATCGAGATCGAACGGGCCGTCCTTGAGCTGCACGAAGTCCTTGCCGCGCTGGATCTCGGCACGCCGCACGTCATCGAGTACGAACCCCAGCTCATCGAGCGCCACGACGAGCGCTGCGCCGTTCGCGGGCGACTTCTCGACATAGAGGTCGGCATCCTGGGTCGTATCGGGAAACCCCAGGAGGATCGCACCAGACTTGCCGAGAAACAGATAGCGCACGCCGTGGCGCGCGAAGACGTCTCGAATCTCCTCTGCTTGCGCGTATTCGAACTTAGCGGCCATACCCTAGCCAGGTCGGCAGCTCGCGTTCGCACCACGCGCGATAGTCCTCCATCGTGTCGAACGAGCGGTATCCTGCGTCATCCAGGACGGGTTTGTACGTATGAATAAAGGCGTAGCGAAACCGGGTGCGCAGCGGGCGCTTGGCTGCGGCATCGAATTCCTCGCGCCACTGCCGAAGCTCTTCTGCCGAAGCCGATCGCACGAAGCGAGTCTAGCCGGTCCTACGCGCGGATGCTCGGCAGGACCTTGAGCCCGACCCGAACCGCTGCGCGGGACGCCTTGCGTCCCAGCCCGCGATCATGAATGCGGGCTCGTGACCGGGCGATGGGCCGTGGACACCGCCACCATCTTCCTGCCTGTCCCGATGGCCCACGCCGCCGGTGCAAGATCATCGTCGAAGACCCCGAGGACCGCCGCGGCGACATTGATATCCAAGACCTCGGCAAGACCGACATAGGCGGTGGTGAGCCTCGGATTGACCTCGACCACGATCGGACCCGAGGGCGTGAGGATCAGATCCACCCCGACATAGCCCGCGAGCCCCGGTATTGTCCCGGCGATCGCCCGGGCCAGGGGTTCGAGCGCCGGCCGCTCGCGGCGCAGGGCGTTGACCACGACCCCTTCAAAGGACAGCCGGTCCGCCTGACGGCCGATCCGTTGTTCGTTGCACGACAAGAGCACCGCGCGACCGTCTCGGCACAGCAGGGACAGGCTCGCGGGGGTCCCGGCGACATAGGGTTGGACCACGTAGCCGTGGTTCGACGCCCCGGCGGCGAAGGCCCGCAATGCGCGCGCATCGTCCAAGCAGAAGGTCTCCGTGCAACCCGCGCCGTCGTCCGGTTTGAGCACCCAACCCGAATCGCTTTCGGGGATCCCGTGTTGCAACGGGCGCGTCGGGATCGCGGGAACGCCCGCCAGCCGGACGACCTCGGCGCACCGGTGCTTGCTGGCCGTTACGCCAATGGCCTCGGGACTCGATCCGATGAGCTGCCGGCCCTGCTCCAAAACGAAGCGGCAGAGCCGTTCGAGTACGCCCCCCGTCTCCGGCGCGATCGGCCACACCGCATCCGCGTCCTCGATGCACCGGCCCCATACGGCGAAGGGGTCGTCCGAGGGCCCGATAGTAACGCAGCGAGCGGGCCCGCAGAGGGGCGACAGCCGGTGGTCTCGTGTCGTCGTGACCTCGATGCCCGGTAGGACGCCAAGCTCTCCCAACAGCGTGGCGATCATCCGCTCGCCTTCCTGCGCGAGGGATCCCGGCAGCGGCTCGCCCGCGAGCCCACCACCGGTGATGAACTCGATTATGAACAGGCGCTTGCGGCACGCCATCTCCGCGCGGGTACGCCGAGCGCCAGGCCCGGTGGGACGCACCTAGTGGTCAGTCACGATGATTCAAACAGGCGCGTCATTCCGGCAGGGATTGCCGGAATCCAGAGCACATGGACGTAGCTGCTGTCCTGCATCCTGGACCTCGGCGATCCTTGCCGGGGTGACGAATCACTTACACTTAACATGACTGACTACTAGGTTGGGCCGGCGGCGCCGAGGAGGGGAATCACAATAGCCTCGGCCTCGTCGCGGGCGATCTGGCCGGGTTTGGTGTAGGCGATCCGGCCGCGGCGATCCACGATCACGGTGAAAGGGAGCGCCCCGATGCGGTTGCCATAGTCTTCGGCCACCCGTTGGCCGTCCCAGGCACCGACCAGGTTCGGGTAGTTGACCTTGAGGCGGGTGGCGTATTCATGCGCCGCCTTGGGATCGTCGATGGCGATCCCGACGATCTGGAGGCCATGTTCGCCATAGGCCGCCTGCAAGGCCATGAGGTCGGGGATTTCCTCGCGGCAGGGCGGACACCAGGTCGCCCAGAAGTTGAGGACCAGGACCTTGCCTGCCCAAGCCCCGGGGCCATAGGTCTTGCCATCGAGCCCGGCCAGGGAGAACTCGGGCCGTACCGGCCCAGAGTCGCCCGGCGCATCACCCGCCCCCTGCGCATCACCCGCAGCGCTCGGGGCGTTCGAGGAGCCCCGGTCATAAGCGACCCGCCCTAGAACCGCCGAGAGGACCAACACCAGCGCGACGGCGGCGAAGCGCGGCGCACCCGTCACGGGCTCAGGACCCCATCGAGGTGCTCGCGGAACGGCCGAGGACCGATGAACCCGACGACCCGTTCCGGGCGTCGTTCGACCCCATCGGGCCCATAGAATATCAAGGCCGGCGGCCCGAACACCCCGAGGCCTTTCAAGAGCCTCTGATCGATGTCGTCGTTGGCGGTGACGTCGGCCCGCAGGCGCACCAGCCGTGACAGGCGGTCTTGGACGCCGTCATCCGTGAATGTGTCACGTTCCAGCTCTTTGCACTCGACACACCAGTCCGCATAGAGGTCCAGCAGGACCGGCCGGCCCTGCGAACGGGCCCGATCGAGCGCCTCCTCGAGACCGGCCTGCCCCTTGATGGCATCGAACGCCAAACTCGGCGAACGCTCGGCTGTCCGCTGCGCAAGTGGATTCCAGGCATCGGTGGCCCCTCCCGCGGCGCCAACCACCAGCACCGATCCGTACACGAGGAGCGCGAGCCCGAGACCCCTCGACAGGTGCATGGCTCGCGGATGGGCGGTATCGAAGTGGTCGAGGGCCCCGAGGTAGATGGCCGAGCCCGAGATCAACAGCCCCCACAGGAGCACCGTGACCGGGGCCGGCAGCAGGCGCTCCAAGAGCCAGATCGCGACACCCAGCATGAGCACGCCGAAGACCGCCTTGACCTTCTCCATCCAGGCCCCGGCCCTGGGCAGGAGCCTGCCGGCCGAGACGCCGACGCAGAGGAGCGGTATGCCCATACCGAGCCCGAGGGCGAACAGTGCCATCCCGCCGAGCAGCGCGTCCCCCGAGCTCCCGATGTAGATGAGCGCTCCCGCCAGCGGTGGGGCCACGCACGGCCCGACGATGAGCGCCGAAAAGAACCCCATCGCCGCCACCCCGCCCCACGTCCCGCCGCGCTGCCGGCCGGAGAGCTGTGCGATCCGGCCCTGCCAGGCGGCCGGGACTTGGAGGTTCAAGACACCGAACATGGACAGGCCCAGCACGATGAAGACCCCCGCGAAGATCGAGAGCACCCAGGGGTTCTGGAAGGTCGCCTGAAGGTTGTGGCCGAAGAGACCGGCGATCACGCCCATGCCGGCATAGGTCGCGGCCATCATCAGGACGAACACCAGCGACAGCGAAAAGGCCCGACCGGTGGTGATGCCCTTCCCCTGGCCGACGACGATCCCCGAGAGGATGGGGATCATGGGAAATACGCAAGGCGTGAACGAGAGCAGGAGCCCGAAGCCGACGAAGCAGAGGAGCGTCCACACGGTTTCCCCGCCCGCGAGCCGCTGGGCCAGGGAGTCCTCCGGCGACAGTGCCGTAGCGGTCCCCTGGGCCCATTTATTTATGTTTTCTCGGGGCGGGAGCGTGACCGCGACCGTCTTGGTGATGGGCGGATAACAGATCCCATCCTCGGCACAGCCCTGGTAAGCGACACCGAGATCGAAAGACCGCCCTTCCCCAGGCCGCCCTACCCCCGGGCCCGGCAACAGCGGTATCCGGACGGCGGTGTCGTCCGTGTACACCTCGACCCGCCCGAACTCCGGGTCCTCCTTGAACTTGCCCGCCGGTAGCTCGACATTGGCCAGGGCGACACGCGCATCCTGAGACTCGAAGCCGAACTTATCCTTGTAAAGGTAATAACCGTCCTCGATGGCGAACCGTGCCAGCAGGGTCTGCGGATCCTGCGCCTCCACGGAAAGCGTGAAGGCCTGGTCCGGGTGCAGAAATTCACGCGGTCTGGCCGCGGACTGGGACGGGTCCCCGAAACCGGCGAACCAGCCCGACCCCGCGGGCTCACCCGCGAACGCGGAACAGGCCGCCAAGGGCCCCAGCATCACGAGCAGCCATCGTCTCATTGCGCGTCACCCACCATGTGTTCCAGCCAGGATATGTAAGCCGCGGACCCCCGTTCGATAGGGACCGCGATCACCTCAGGGAGTTCATAGGGGTGGCGCGCGAGGATAAAGTCCTCCACCGCCGCGTATCGGCCACGCGTGGTCTTGATGAAAAGCAAGGTCTCACGGCTCCGCTCGATAGCCCCCTGCCAGCGATACACCGATCCGACCTCGGACACGAGGTTGACACAGGCCGCGAGCCGCCCTTCCAAAAGCCCTCGCGACAGCCGATCGGCGCTCTCTGCATCGGGGCAGGTGGTCATGATCACGAGCGGGGCGGCCATGCGAACCTCGGCCCCCGGACCGTCGCCGGTCTGCTCTGGATTTCCCTTGTCGTTCAACGCCAATCTCCGCCAGACACATACCCAAGGCTTGACAGGGGGTTTCGTCCCCCTATAATTAGCACTCGCTGAGGGCGAGTGCTAACAATTTAGGCCCTCGGGTCCCATTGTACAAGAACCATCGGAGGTTGACCGTATGAACATCCGTCCATTACACGATCGAGTCATCGTCAAGAGGCTCGAAGAAGAGCGTACCAGTTCCGGGGGCATCGTGATCCCCGACACGGCCGCGGAAAAGCCAATGAAAGGTCAGGTGGTCGCGGCCGGGCCCGGCAAGCTGAGCGACGAAGGCAAGCTCCGGCCGCTGGATGTCAAGGCCGGTGACAAGGTGCTGTTCGGCAAGTACTCCGGCACCGAGGTCAAGGTCGATGGCCAGGATCTCGTGGTCATGCGGGAGGACGACATCATGGGCATCATCGAAGGCTGATCGGCGGCCCGATTTCTGAACCCGATCCCTACAGAACACGACGAGAGGTATTGAACATGGCTGCAAAAGAACTCAGGTTTAGCGAAGACGCCCGCAAGCGTATGCTGTCCGGTGTCAACGTCCTCGCCAACGCGGTGAAGATCACCCTCGGTCCAAAGGGCCGCAACGTGGTCCTGGAAAAGAGCTTCGGATCGCCTACGGTCACCAAGGACGGGGTCTCGGTCGCCAAGGAGATCGAGCTCAAGGACAGGTTCGAGAACATGGGTGCCCAGATGGTCAAAGAGGTCGCCTCCCACACCTCCGACGAGGCCGGTGACGGTACCACCACGGCCACGGTGCTGGCCCAGTCGATGCTGACCGAGGGCATCAAGTCCGTGGCCGCCGGCCTGAATCCGATGGATCTCAAGCGCGGCATCGACAAGTGCGTGACTGCCGCGGTCGAGGAGTTGAAGAAGCTCTCCAAGCCCTGCAACGACGAGAAGGCCATCGCCCAGGTGGGTACGATCTCGGCCAACGCCGATACCGCGATCGGCGAGATCATCGCCGAGGCCATGAACAAGGTCGGCAAGGAGGGTGTGATCACGGTGGAAGAGGGGTCGGGGCTCGAGAACACCCTGGAGGTGGTCGAAGGCATGCAGTTCGACCGCGGTTACCTCTCGCCCTACTTCATCAACAACCAGCAGAACATGAGCGTCGAGCTGGAGAACCCCTACATCCTCATTCACGACAAGAAGGTCTCGAACATCCGCGAGCTCTTGCCGGTCCTGGAGGCCGTGGCCAAGTCCGGGCGCGCGCTCCTGGTGATCGCCGAGGACATCGAAGGCGAGGCGCTGGCGACCTTGGTGGTCAACAACATCCGCGGCATCGTCAAGGTGTGCGGTGTCAAGGCCCCCGGTTTCGGTGACCGCCGCAAGGCCATGCTCGAGGACATCGCGATCCTGACCTCGGGAACGGTCATCGCCGAGGAGGTGGGTCTGAGTCTGGAGAAGGCCAGCCTGGGCGATCTCGGCACGGCCAAGCGCGTGACGGTGAGCAAGGAGGAGACCACTCTCATCGGCGGCGCCGGGGATCCCAAGGCCATCGAGGGGCGCGTCAAGCAGATCCGCGCCCAGGTCGAGGAATCCACGTCGGATTATGACAAGGAGAAGCTCCAGGAGCGCGTCGCGAAGCTCGCCGGCGGGGTGGCCGTCGTCAAGGTCGGCGCCGCGACCGAGACCGAGATGAAGGAAAAGAAGGCTAGAGTCGAGGATGCCTTGCACGCGACCCGCGCGGCCGTCGAGGAGGGCGTCGTGGCGGGCGGCGGTGTGGCCTTGATCCGTGCCCTCGCGAGCCTCGACAAGCTCACGGGTGACAACCACGACCAGGACGTGGGGATCCAGATCGCCAAGCGCGCCATGGAAGAGCCGTTGCGCCAGATCGTCGCCAACGCCGGGGCCGAGGCCTCGGTGGTCGTCAACAAGGTCCGGGAAGGTGCAGGCAACTTCGGCTACAACGCCGCCAGCGGCGAATTCGGCGATCTGGTCCAGATGGGCATCCTGGACCCGACCAAGGTGACCCGCACGGCGCTCCAGAACGCCGCGTCGATCGCCGGGCTCATGATCACGACCGAGGCGATGGTGGCCGAGCTCCCCAAGGAAGAGGACAAGATGCCGGGCCGCCACGGCCACGGCGGCATGGGCGACATGGATATGATGTAAGGGATGGCATCTGAGGCGCCGAGTTTCTATCTAATAATTAACATGGGCGCCGCCCGCGAGAACCCCGCCGCCGTGCGGGGTTCTTTTTTTAGAATGGGTCATTCAGGTTTGTGCCGGGGCCTGATGGGCGCGCGGCCCCTCTTACTCAAAATAGGCCCAGCTTCTTTTCGAGATAATGGATGTCCATACCGCCGGCCCGAAAGCCCGCGTCGTGCATCATGTCGCGGTGCAAAGGGAGGTTGGTCCTGATCCCGTCGATCACGATTTCGGTCAGGGCGTTGAGCATGCGCATGAGTGCCGCCTGGCGGTCCTCCCCATGGGCGATGAGCTTGCCGATCAGGGAGTCGTAGTAGGGGGGGACCTTGTAACCCTGGTAGATGTGGGTGTCGAGCCGGATCCCGGGCCCGCCCGGGGGGTGGAACAGGCTGATGGTGCCGGGCGAGGGGGCGAAGGTCGCGGGGTCCTCGGCGTTGATCCGGCATTCGACGGCATGGCCGCGCAACACGATGTCCTCCTGGCGGTAGGAGAGGGGTTCGCCGCTTGCGGCCCGGATCTGCTCCTTGACGATGTCCACGCCGGTGACCATCTCCGTCACCGGGTGCTCGACCTGCACACGGGTGTTCATCTCGATGAAGTAGAACTGTCCGTCCTCATAGAGGAACTCGAAGGTCCCGGCCCCGCGGTAGTCGATCTTCAGACAGGCCTCTACGCAACGGGCACCCACGGCGGCACGCTCTGCCGGCGACACGCCGGGCGCCGGGGCCTCCTCGATGATCTTCTGGTGACGGCGTTGGATGGAACAGTCGCGATCGCCCAGGTGGATGGTGTTGCCGCAGGTATCGGCGAGTACCTGGATCTCGATGTGCCGCGGCGCTTCCAGGAATCTCTCCAGATACACCGCGCCGTTGCCGAAGGCCGCCTGGGCCTCGCCCTGGGTCAGCCCGATGGCGTTCAGGAGCGCGGCCTCGGAATGCACCACGCGCATGCCGCGCCCCCCACCCCCGCCCGTGGCCTTGATCATGATCGGATAACCGATGTCGCGGGCGATGCACAGGTTCTCGTCCGGGTCGTCCCCCAGCGTGCCCTCCGATCCGGGCACACACGGTACGCCGGCCTGTTTCATGGCGCGGATCGCCGAGACCTTGTCGCCCATGAGCCGGATGGTGTCCGGTCTTGGTCCGATGAAGACGAAGCCGCTTTCCTCCACACGCTCGGCGAAGTCGGCGTTCTCGGCCAGGAAGCCATAGCCCGGGTGGATGGCGACGGCGTCGGTTACCTCGGCGGCGCTGATCACCGCGGCACCGTTCAGATAACTCTCGGAGGCCGGCGCCGGCCCGATGCACACCGATTCATCGGCGAGCCGCACCGGCTTGAGATCGCGGTCGGCGGTCGAGTGCACGGCGACGGTCTTGATCCCCATCTCCCGGCACGCCCTGAGGATGCGGAGGGCGATCTCCCCGCGGTTGGCGATCACGATCTTTTCGAGCATGGGAGGATCGAGTTAGTGCGCTGTCGCCACGGGCGTGCACAGACCGGTATGGCCCCAAAAAATATATATTAATTACCCGCGCTTGATGACGAACAGCGGCTGGTCGTACTCCACGGGCTGGCCGTTCTCGACCAGGATGGCGGCGATGGCACCGTCGGTATCGGCCTCGATCTGGTTCATGACCTTCATGGCCTCGATGATACACAGGACATCCCCGCGCTTGACTCTTTGCCCGACCTCGACGAACGGGCGGCCGGCAGGGGAAGGCCCGAGGTAGAAGGTCCCGACCATGGGCGCGGTGATGGAATGGCCTTCGAACTCCGGCTTCGCCTTGACCTCCGGTTGCGCCGTCAGGCTCGCCCGCGCCATCATGTCGGGCGCCGCAGACTCGGGGACGTGAAAGACCGTGTGGGCCGCGGCCGGCAGCCCATGGCGGCTGATGCGGACCCACTCCTCGCGCTCATGGATCTCGATCTCGGCGATCCCGGATCCCGTCACGAGATCGATCAGTTTTTTTATCTTTCGTATGTCCATCCCCGTATGTCGATCCGATATCCGCGGAAAAATCAGTGCGCGGCCAGGCGCGCCAGCGCCGCCTGCAGGGCCAGCTCATAACCGTGGGGACCGAGCCCCGTGATCACCCCGAGCGCGATCCCGGAGAGATAGGAATGGTGTCGAAACGCCTCACGCGCGTAGACGTTCGATAGATGCACCTCGATGAACGGGATCTGGACCGCCAGGAAGGCGTCACGCAGGGCGATGCTGGTGTGGGTGTAGCCCCCGGGGTTGATGAGGATGAAGGCGACGTCCTGGTGCTTGGCGACATGGATGCGGTCGATGAGCTCGTGCTCGGCGTTGCTCTGGAAGGCTGTCAGGCTGTGCCCGGAGGCCGCCGCCATGTCCCGAAGCCGTTGCTCGATCTCCCCGAGCGTGGTGGTACCGTAACGCTCCGGCTCGCGCGCGCCGAGCAGGTTAAGATTCGGGCCGTTGAGGAGCAGGAGGGCGGCCATGGAGGCGGGCTCATTTTGGATCTTGAAGGCACACTAGCACGAAATCACAGCGGATACGAGCACGATCGAACCCCGAACCGAGCCGCATCGAAACGGGACGGGCACTGGTGAGAAATGCGGGCTACGGTCTGCGCGGATCGGGGGCCGCATCCGCGGCTTCGGCGCCGCCAAAAAAAAGCCCCGGCCGGGGGCCGGGGCACCGCGGGTCCAACGACCCTCGCGCCGTGCGGTGTCTAGAGGCTCGCGTCTTAGACGTGCGCGGCGAAGGGATGCGCGGTCTTCTTCTTGGCGACCACGTCCATCGGCTTCGGCTCGCGCTTGATCGCGCGTTTGATGGACTCCTTGACGGCCTGGTAGTTGAAGTCCTGGATCTTGCCGTCGTCCTCGGCCTCCCAGTGGATGAAGACGCCGACGCAGATGAAGATGTCGTCGGCCTCGCTCGCCGGGATGGTGCCGTCCTCGACGCAATCGGTCACGGCCATGGCGACCGCACGCTGCGCCGGCCCGAACATCTGCACCGCCTGCTTGGCGCCCTTGATGGTCACCTTGTTGAACAGGATCGTGTTCGGCTTGCACGCCAGGTTCGGCGACACCACCGCCAAGAGGGTGCTGCACCCCTCCTTCTGGTTGGTAAGCGCGTTGCAGAACGCGGCCTCTGCGGCGCTGCCCCGCGGACCCATGATGAGGTCGATGTGGGCGATCTCATTGCCGTCACCGACCAACGACTCCCCTACCAATACTCGATCAACGACTGCCATGGTTTTAACTCCTGTGGTTGCTGCGGATGGTTGTTGTTCGACAAGTGTTCTGAAGATAGACATCGCTTGCCACCTTAGTAATCGTACGGGACGCGCCCTGCGCAGGTCTCACGAGCCACGACCGTGCCTTTCGGCGTACCACGGCGATCGGCCCAGAGGTGATCCAGGTGGAACGCCAAGAGGCTGGCCACCGTGAGGTCGGCACTCGTGCCGGGATTGAGCCCCCCCCGCTTGAGCTTGTTATCGAAATCCTGCAATAAAACTATTGCATTAGCGGGATTCTCGCACGCCTTGAAGCCGGTTTCCACCCTCTCGGCCTCGCGGCGCACCGCCAGGGCCTCATCCGGCCCGTGCTTGCGCGTGAGGTGGGTGTCCGGGATGCGCGCCAGGAAGGCCAGGTAGCAGCCCACCGTCGCCCATTCGAGCCGGTCTTCGCGTGCCGCCCAGCGGCTTGCACAGGCGTGGAGGCAGGGCAGGCCCAGGGACCGGACATCCGCATAGTCATGGGCGTATTGATAGGCGATCCGGTCACGGGGCGCGGCCTCGGCCATGGCGTCGAGGAGCCCGACCTCGGGCGCCTCATGCACGTCGTGGCGCCCGCTCTGGCCGAGACCGGCGGGGGAAGCGAGCACGATGGCCTGGAAGACATCGCGGGCATCCTCCGCGTCGAGCGCCTGCAGAACGGCCCGCAGATGTGGACGCCAGTCGCGGCACACACCGGCCTCGAGCGCGGCCTGCGCCAGGGGTGCGCATAGCAGCACGATCCCGAGGTTGGTGTTGCGACCCACGGCTCTGCGGGTCGCCTCGACGCTCATCAAGACCCGCCGGCCGAGCGGGAGACCGGTCTCCGACAGGATGGGCGCGACGGCCTCGGCGCTCGTGAGGAAGTCCGCGGCCGTCATGCCGTGGCCCGGCGAGCGCAGGCTCACGTTGCCGGGCTTGAATGCCAATACGTCCAGCCGGCAGCTCGCGAGCACGGCCTCGCGGACCAGCGATGGGACGAGCGTGCTTCCCGTCAGGGGACGGCCTCGAGAGGGGTGGCGCCCGCGATGCGCGAGAGCAGGTGATCGATGAGCCGCTCGGCGACGTTGAAGCCCGAGACCCGTTGAAGTCCAAACCAGGCCGGTACGCTGTTGACCTCGGTCACCAGCAACCGCCCTTCGCCGTCCTGCAAGAGATCCACGCCGGCGTAGTCGATGTCCACGGCGCGCGCCGCGTGCTCCGCGAGCTCGCACAACGACCGATCGAGGTGCACCGGATGACAACTCCCACCGCGTGCCCGGTTCGTGACCCAGTGCGGGCTCTTGCGCTGCATCACGGCGATCGCCTGGTTGGCGACCACCAGGACCCGAAAGTCGCGCCACGCGTCATCATGACGGCTCTCGACGTAGCGCTGGAGATAATGGACGCCCCCGAATCCCGCGACGTCGGGGACAGACTCGGGCGAATCGATGAGCGTGACGCCGATCCCCTGGGAGCCGAACAGCGGCTTCATGACGAGCCGCCGGCCGAGCGACAGCTCGCGCGCGACCAAGGACTCGGCCTCGGCGCGCGACTCACACACCCAGGTCTCCGGTGTCGGGACGCCCGCGTGCTTCAGGAGCACGCTGGTCATCACCTTGTCCACCGTGCGCTCGATGGCGCGCGCATCGTTGTAGACCACCACCCCGAGGGCCTTGAGGATATGCAGGACATCCAGCCTCAGGGTCACCTGTTCCAGGGTCCCGCCCGGCACCCCGCGCACGAACACCCCGGCCGGCAGACCCGCCTCGAACCCTGGGATCACGACCGAGTGCGGGGCGCCGAGGTCGATACGACATTCCGTCAGCGATACGTAGCGGCCCGCATAGCCCCGCGCCGCGAGCGCCCGCTTGAGCTCCGCCCCGTGCCAGCCAGGCTCATCGGTGACGATGGCGACGCAGGGGGCGAGGTGAGTCGTTTCCGGCACGGCGGTGACAGGCTGACTTAAAATCGTTGTTTCCGCACGTCCTTCAATCTTGTTAGGCCCGGCGCTGCCAGATTGCTGGGTGATTGCTGGGTCACGGCTGCGCACGGCGAAACGTAACCGGAAGGGTCATCGCCCAATGTGGGCGAGCGCCGATGCCTTGACCTTACTCCACGGAACTACATCATCTGGGTTCGCCTCGTGGTCCGCGAGCCGCCGGTCAAGCTCTGCTTTTCGAGCATCCGTCGGGGCCGGGACCGTGTTGCGTCTCGCAATGTCGTCCCAGAGCGCCTCCACCAACTCAAGCTGCTCTTCCACGCTGAGTTGACGAGCTTGATCAAGAAGATACGTATTCATAGGCAAAGTATAGACCTATTTTCTGCCTTCTTTCCCTTTGAAAGTCCAAGCCACTGTTGGGGTCGAGGAGGTGTTCTCTTGCGGCAGGCAATGTTCCACGCGCGATGGCACTGCAGCATAGCAGGACAGCGTCAAGCCGCAAGCCCGTTCCTGTCCCCGATCATGCGGTCTTGGAGTGGGACGCAACCTTCGGGTTATCGGGGTACGTCCCGTCTTACTGTCCCTGCGGGGCGCTCAGCGCACGGCCGCGGCCTCCCCGAAGCCGATCACGCCCGTCCCGCGCGCAACCGGGAAAGCGTAGCCGCCTGCGGGGCCTGCGAGGGCCGTTGCGAGGGACGAGCAGCGCCCGGCGATTACGCGGCATGCTCTCGGAAGGGCTGCCTGCCGGCGGGCCGCTCGATCCCTGAGTTTGTTGCCCCCGAGCATGCGCATTCGACGAATAGTAAAATGCGCCTTCCTTTCGCTAACCCGCGTGGCGAGCCTTTAGGAGGGGCGGTGCATGGCCTGGCTGAGCGAAGCATGGCGCTCCATCAAAGACGAGAAGAACCGGAAGACGCTAGCGAGTTTCTTCAAGATCCTGGAGAAGCGGAAGGTCGCGCCCGAGGACCTCGACAGCACGCTGCGCGAGTTCGTCAGGTCAGGCGCTATAAACAGCTCGAGGAGGACCTCAAAAGGGCTACGCCTCCGAGGACCCCGAGGTGGCGGCGCTCAGAGGGCAGGCGCGCGAGGCCTGGGAAGCAGGCGATTTTGATCGGGCCGAGCAGTTACTCAACGAAGCGAGCGCGAAGGACCTGGCCGCCGCCGAGCGGCAAGAGTCCATGGCGAAACAACGCCGGTTCTCGGCCGCCCAGTCCAAGGCCAATAACGGCGACTTGAAAGGGACCCAATTCGCCTACCGGGAGGCGGCGGAGTATTACCGTCAGGCCGCCGCACTGGTCCCCGCCGAGGCGGAGACGCAACGCGCCGAGTATCTGAATCTTCAAGGGCGCGTGCTTCATGAGGCCGGGGACTATCGCCATGCCGAGCCTTGCTCTATAAAACCCAAGGCCGGTACGCCAAGGCCGAGCCGTTCTATCAGCGGGCGCTGGCTATCGTTGAGAAGGCCCTCGGGCCGGTACATCCTACCGTGGCGATACTCCGAGAGAACTACGCCGCATCGCTGCGGGCGGGGGGCCGGGCCACCGAGGCCGACGCCCTCGAGGCGCGGGCTGCCTCGACAAAGCCGGAGCCGCATTGAGCTTGGTGGCGTTACCGGTTGCAATCCACATGGGCTTCTTGCGTTTGTGATCCCTATCGCCTCTGAAGTGCTCGACATTCCTGGAGAACCCGTAGGGCGGGGTTAGCGGCTGTATCGCGTAACCCGCCTTCCGGAAGTCGCCGCATGAGGTCGGCGCCGAACGCTTCTCTTGCGTGCGTTCGGTGGATTACGGCGCAAACGGCGCGCCTAATCCACCCTACATCGACTCTCGCTCGAGGGCCTGCGCCCGCCAATGTCTCCTCTCTCGACGGAGACGTCTTCCGCACCCGAGCCGACGACGTTACCTGCTTCGGGGACCAGATGTTCTCCTGAGCGGAGCACCCGCCCCGACAAGCGCCCGAGCAGAAACGCAAGTGCACGCTTCTCGGCCTCGCCGTCGGGGAACGTGATAGTCACCATATACCGCCGCTATCGACAAGGGAACTGTATCAGTGATTTCCTACCATCTCCGCAGTAGCCGATAAAAGGTGGCCCGTCTCGCCAACGATGCGGTTCCGTTCGGTGACCGAATGCTACCGGGGTTTCATCGTGCACCAGGACGGTAGGCTGAGTCAGTCTACGAACTCCGCCAGATGCGCGGAGCAGTGCCGGATAGTACCTCCGCTCATGGGTAAGCCGCCAGCTCGGCCTCCAACGGCCGTTCCTTTCGACCGGCTGACTCGACTGGTCCGTCGGACCCCACCCCGACGCTTGCAGCCGTATCGCCGTGCCTCGGCTATGCGTCTGCCCGCCCGACCGTGATGCTAAAACACGCCGCCGACATCGACCTGGGACCCCGATAGTGCAACCAAGCCGAGCACGGCTGGCCGCGCGAGCGAATGAGATTCAAGGTAACCGGTATCGGACGGCGAGGTAAACGCGTGCAGGCGCTTGTTCTCGAGATCGACCAGCCATACCTCGGGAATTCCGTGCCGGTCGTAGACGAGCGTGGTGTCCGCGACCTCGACGATGAGCAGGACATCTTCCGGGCGAGGATGGCCGCTGCGATAGAAATCCGCTCGTGGCTTGAGCACCATGATGTCGGGCTGCGGCTCGCTACTCGCCGTAAGCGAAAGCGGATTCTGGACAAACACCAGGGCCTATGGCCGGCAGCCCACTACCTCACCGTATTGCCGAAGGACTGCTCCAGGACGGCGGGGTTCAGGCTGCCCGCCTTGTGGCTCATCCCGCTCTTGAGGGAGGTGATGCACACGCGCGCGGGGCTGAACAGCATGGGGTCGATGTCGTAGAAATTATGGCCCGAGTCCTCGAAGACCTGGGCGAAGGGTTTGCCGTAGTCGCGGGAGGCGCTGCTCGGCAGGCGTTGGGCGAGGTCCTCGGCCTCGGCATCGCCGCAATCCACGAACAGGTGGGTATCCCCGCCGTAGAGTATGGCGTCGTTGGCGCGGCCCATGGCGGTCATGAAGTCGGGCGAGGGCGGGGACAACGGGGCCGTGGCCATGCCGTCCACGATCGCCGTCAAGGGAAAACCGAGGGCGTGGACCTTGTGGAGCGCGACCTCGAGCGAGCGCGCCACGACCTGCACCGCGCCGCACAGGCTAGTGATCGGGGTCAGGATCAGCGTCAGGTTCTCGGGTTCTATCCCGCAATTCTGCGCGACCCGGTCCGCGATCTCGACGGGCGGGAGGGCGCTCACCTCGAGCACCAGCACACCGGTGCTCGAGGCGTCCCGATACCCGAGCTCATCGAACAGTGGCTCGTGGCTGCCCAGCGCGCGCGCCGGCCCGGACCCAAGCGCCCGGAACGCGCCCTTGCCCTGGCCCTGCTCCAGGCTCCAGCCGGCGTACTGGCTCCCCAGGCACGCAATGACCGGGTTGCTGGTGAGGACATCGACGTAAAGGATCCAGTTGGCGAAGGCCGTGCCCGCCCGGATCCTGACCCGTCCGAGCCCCCCCAGGCAGATTTCCGCGATGCGCCGGCCGGCCTCTAAGCCGCCCGGGACCTCGATCCCGGCATCGATGACCTGCGTCCCGTTGGCGAGGCGCTCGACTCCGATCCGCAGCGGCGGTGCCTCCGAAACCAGGGCGTCCACCAGGGGACGGGTGCGTGCGTTGACGCTCACCGGAACCGATTTTTTCGTCATGGCAAAGTCTTCGTGTCTTGTTGAACCCGCTGATCGATTTGATCTATGCCGCTTGCGGCCACCCCAGCACCGCGGAGAGTTTGGCCCGCCGGTCCGACAAGAGGCGCGCCACGGCCTTTCGCTGGGCCGCCCGCGCGTGGAGGGTGCAGATCGGCTCATCGGCCTGGAGGAGGGTCCCGCTCGCCGGACGATCGCGCGCCCAATCCGGCCATTTGAAACCGCCCGGGATCGTGAGCGCCTCGGACGCCCAGAGCACCTCTTGCGCCGCCACCCCTGTGCCGAGCACGCGAACTGTGCGAGGCAACCGGCCCTCGCCGGCAGACAGGTGCATCTGAAACAGGCCCGGCCCCGCCACACCCAGGTCCTCGTAAAGCTCGAAGGTCGCGGTCGGGCGCGGATTGATCTCCAGCACCGAGTACCGCCCGTCCTCGTCGAGCATGAAATCCAGCCCACAGAGTCCGACGAGCCCGAGCGCCGGGACCAGCGCCTGGACCGCGTCTTCGACGGCAGGGGCGACCGGCGGCTCCGGAACGGTCACGGCGCCGGTGTAGCGGAAACGCGCCGCGCCCGTCCCGCCCTGGACCCGGATCTCGTTGTATCCGATGATCTCGGCGCGCCGGCCGTCGGCCAGGAACACGACCGAATGCGGCCAGCCGGGCACCTGGTGTTGTAGATAGAAGCCCGGCGGGCGGCGTCCCTCGGCCGGTCCGACATGCCCGCCGCCCGCGCCGCCGATGCGCTTGCACAGCCAGCCCGCGTCATCGAAAACCGGTCCCACGGGCACGCCCGTGATGGTCTCGGGGTGCGGGATCCCGAGGCGCGAGAGGAGTGGGAAGAAGCACGCGGGGTCGTTGGCGCACCGCACGACCTCGGGCCGGTTGCCGCGGAGCGGACCTACGCGAGCCATGGCTTCGAGCACATCGATCCGATCCTCGAAGCCGCTCCCGGCGACGATGCCGCCGATCCCCTCCCGGGCTTGGATCCCATGCAGAAATGCGAGCAGACGATCGGCGCAAACCCCGGTGGCGATCGAACCGATCTGCGCTACCGATCGGGCCAGGGCGAAGGTGTCCCGGTCGGCATAGAGGTCGAGGACATGCACCGGGATCCCCGCCCGCGCCGCGGAACGCGCCAGGGCCCGCCCGCTCTGAGCCACGACGACGATCGGCCGACCGGAAGGGGTTTTCTCAGCCCGCGGCATACTCCCGTGCCACGGCGAATGCCTGGGTGTGATCGAGGTACACGGGTTTCGGGGCCTCGATCATCATCTGGAAAAGCCGGTAATGGACCTTGTACTTCACGTTGCCGATCGCGAGCGCCCCGATCCCGGCCGCTCGGGCGGGGGTCGATGTCAGTTCCTTGCCCATGTCCTGCACGCCCACGCCCTCGATCCCGGCGGGCGGTACGGCGTTGACATCGGCCGCGACCAGGAGCCGCGGCGCCTCGGCGAGCTGCGCGCTCGACAGCACCTGAGCACCGGCTTTGGCCGCGCCGACCACGACGTCGGCTTCCTTGAGGACGGCGCGGATGGCGGCATCGCCGCTGCTGTCGGCGCCGCGCATCTCGACCCCATAACGCGCGTTGTAGCGGGCCGCGGCCTTCAGGGCGGCCTCGCTACCGCGGGTGCTCGCCAGGTACATATGAGCGCCGGCGCCGGCGCCGATCACCCCGGCGCACAGCCCCACCGGGCCGGTGCCGCCGAAGATGTAGATATCACGTCCCGCGAGGCCGCCCGCGCCCTTCTTGCGGAGCCATACCTCGACACAGGCCATGAGCGCCGCCGCGGTCGTGATGGCGCCGCTGGGATCGGCGAACACCGAGACCTCGAAGGGCGGCACCATGGCCTTGCGCGCCTCCTCCAGCATGTCGAGGGCGAGCCCGAAGTCGCGACCGCCGATGAAGATCCCGGTGCGCTTCACCCCGGTCGGCCCGCGCGAGAAGATGGTGTCCTGCGTCAGCCCGTGGATGTCCTCGACCGCCACGTCCGCATAGGGGATGACCCCGTCGAAATCGGCCTCGTAGGCCATATTGACGTCGAAAGGGCTGACGTTCTTGGTGGAATTGAACATGTGCAAGAGGTAAGGGTCTTTCATGGTCTCCGTCCGCAATGGCCGCTCTGGCCTGTTCAAGGCTGTGCTTCGGCGGTGCTTTCAGGCCGCCTTGCGCTTCACCATCACCTCGGCGCCCCGATTCTGGGCCGTGCACACGAGGACGGTGAGTGAGTCCGTCCATTTCGGGCACGCCGCGCGCACCAGGCGATCGGCCTCTGCCGGATCCTCACAGAGCGCGAAGCCGGTGGGCCCCCAGGAGCTCTGGCCGACCCCCGTGACCCCCTGCGCGCGCAACCAGGCGAGGACCTCGGCGACCGCGGGGCTCGTGTAGCGCCCGCCTTGCAGGCTGGCGAAGTGATCCCCGACCGCATCCTGGATGGCGGCGATCCCGGCGCTGAAGGGCACGAAGTCGCGCTCGGCGAGCGCCGGCAGGACCTGCATCACCAATAGCCGGCACAACCGCCCCGCGGTCTCGGGCGCCATGGGCGCGAGGCGCTTGAAGGCCGCCGACTCGGCTGCGCCGTTCAATCCTCGGCGCGCGCGATCCAGGATCACGATCACGCGCCAGTCCCCCGGGAACGGCATCTGGGCGATCACCGGCGGGATCATGGTGCGCTCGCCATGCCCCCCGTCGACCACGAACCCGCCCGAGTCGAAGGTCCCGATCCCGATCCCCGAGCGCAGCCCGCGCCGCGTCGCCTGGGCCAGTGCCGGAAGATGACAGTCGCGCTCGAAGAGGCGCGCCAGCGCCGCACCCACGGCCAGCGAGAGTTGCGTTCCTGAGCCGAGGCCGGCGTGCTCGGGGATGGCCTCATGAACCTGGATCCGCACCCCTTGCGCGATCCCGAGCGCCTGCAAGTGCGCCTGCGCGGAACGCGCGGCGCGCTCCGAAGAGGGTCCTTCGGCGGCGACGCCTTTGGCGCGCTGCACGGAAAGCCGCGTCTGCACCTCCGAGAGCGCGAGGCCTAGCCCGCCGAAGCGCCGACCGAGGTCGCCGCTCATGTCGAGGAAGCCCATGTGCAGGCGCGCCGGGGCGGCGATCGTGATCGTCGCCTCATGCTCCGGGCGCGTGAATTCAGGATCCAGTGCCACCACCTGCAGGTCGGTCGGCGCTTATAGTTCTAGGGACGCGATGACACGCATGATAGATCATGCGGCCACCGCAGGATACCGGATGGGCCCTATCCGGGATGAGCTCTCGGGCGCGGCCGTTGACGGGGCTCATGGCATGTTACAATTGCACTATCCGCGAGCGCCGATCTGTCCGAGCCGATCGGTCCGAAAGGGGGGCGCCGCAGTTGGAGGAATACAGCCGTGGTTGAAACCATGATCCTGATCCCGGGCCGCTCGAATAAACAGGGCACGTCCCTGAACGCCGGCAAGCTCAAGCACGAATATCGAGAGGTCACCTCCACCGTCGAGATGAATCAGGACGACATGGCGCGCATGAGCCTCAAGGACGGCGACGCCGTTCGGCTCAGCAACACAGTGGGCGAGGCCGTGGTCCGCTGCAAGGGCAAGAAACCGAGCGACTTGCCCTCCGGGATGCTGTTCATCGCCTACGGGCCACCCTCGAGTCAGCTCATGGGTGGCGATACGGCCGGGAGCGGCATGCCCATTTCCAAGAACTTCGAGGTGCAGGTGGAACGCGTGGATGTGCCTTGAGCCGTCGAAACCCCTGAAACCTACGAGGACTGGATCATGAGTGAAATCGGTCAAAACGTCCGTGTCGTGGAGCACGCCACCTGCACCTTCTGCGGCTGCGTCTGCGACGACATGGATCTCACCGTCGACCTCGACGCCAAGCGCATCACCAAGGCCAAGAACGCCTGTACCCTGGGCCGCGCCTGGTTCGCCGAGCACACCATCGAGGACAAACCGCCGGCCCGGATCGACGGCGAGCCCGCCACCACCGCCGAGGCCATCGAGGCCGCCGCGCAGATCCTGGCCGGGGCCCGGCTGCCCATCATCTACGGCCTCTCCGACACCACCTGCGAGGCCCAGCGCCAGGCGGTCGCCATCGCCGATCTGATGCACGGTAACATCGACACCACCACCTCGGTCTGCCATGGCCCCTCGGGCATCGCCTTCCAGGGGGTGGGCGAGAGCACCGCCACCCTGGGCGAGATCAAGAACCGCGCGGATCTGGTGGTTTACTGGGGCGGCAATCCGGCCGAATCCCACCCGCGGCACTTCACGCGCTATGCCGTGACGCCGAAGGGCATGTACATCCCGAATGGGCGCAAGGACCGTTACGTCGTCCTCGCCGATGTGCGCCGCACCCCGAGCGCGCCGGTCGCGGACCTCTTCCTACAAGTCAAGCCGGGCCGGGACTTCGAGCTGCTCTGGGCCCTGCGCGCCTTGGTGAAGGGCCGCAAGATCGATCCATCGATCGAAGAGACCACCGGCATACCGCTCGCGACCTTGGAGAACCTGGTCGAGCGCATGAAGAGCTGCCGCTATGGGGTGCTGTTCTTCGGCATGGGGCTCACCATGACCCGCGGCCGGCACTTCAACTCGGGCGCCATCTTGGCGCTCGCGACCGATCTCAACGAGCACACCCACTTCGTCGCCAAGCCCGTACGCGGCCACGGCAACGTCACCGGCGCCGACAACGTCGTATCCTGGCAGACCGGCTATCCCTTCGGCGTGAATTTCAGCCGCGGTTATCCGCGCTTCAACCCCGGCGAGTTCACGACCGTGGACCTCCTCTCGCGCGGCGAGGCCGATGCCGCGGTGATCATCGCGAGCGATCCGGGCTCGAACTTCCCCAAACGGGCCATCGAGCACCTGAAGCGAATCCCGGTCATCGTGCTCGATGCCAAGGACACCGATACGACCGAGCTCGCGCGCGTCGCCTTTCGGACCGCGACCTACGGCATCAACACCACGGGCACGGTCTATCGCATGGACGACGTGCCCATCACCCTGCGTCCGGCCTTCGATTCCCCGTTCCCGGGCGATGAAGAGGTCTTGACGGCCCTGAAGGACCGGTTACGCGTGCTCTTGAACGAGAAGAAGCGGGGCGGGGCCCTGCGCAAGGCCGCCTGAGAGGTTGTGAAAGAAACATCGCGAGATCCCGATCGCAGTAGGTTTTTTCACGGCCTATGAGCCATACCGGACGGACCATGGGGTCGGCCATCCGTATTACCAACGGGCGCGTCTACGACCCCGCGAACGGGGTCGATGGGCGCGTCCAGGACCTCTGTATCCGGGACGCGAAGGTCGTGGCCGAGGTGCCCGCCGATGCCCGCAGGATCGATGCGACCGGGATGGTCGTGATGCCCGGCGGCGTGGACATCCACTGCCACATCGCCGGCCCCAAGGTCAACCTGGCGCGCAAGCTCCAGCCCGAGGACAAGCGCCTTGATGTCGTCTCGAGCACGCCCTACACGCGCTCCGGCAGCGGCGGGATCATCCCCTCGACCTTCGCGACCGGCTATCGCTACGCCGCGATGGGCTATACCACCGCGATGGAGGCGGCGGTGACACCCATCGGTGCGCGGCACGTACTTGAAGAATTCCACGACACCCCGATCATCGACAAGGGCTTCTACGTACTCCTCGGCAACAACGTGTTCCTGTACCGCTTGCTCAAGGAGGGCCGGCGCGAGGAGTTCCGCGAGGCCGTGGCCTGGTGGGTCAACGCCACCAAGGCCTACACGGTCAAGCTCGTCAACGCCGGCAGCGACGCGTTGTGGAAGGGGAGGCGCAACGCCAACATCTCCGATCTGAACGAGAACATCGATCAATTCGACCTCACCCCCCTCGAGGTCATCCGTGCCTTCATCGAGACGGTCGACGACCTCGGGCTCCCGCACCCCGCGCACATCCACTGCAACAACCTGGGGCATTCCGGCAACGCCACGACCACCCTCGACACCATGCGCGCCGCCGAGGACCGCCGGGTCCATATCGCCCATGTCCAGTTCCACAGCTACGGGGGCGAGCCCGGCAAGAACCCGACCTCGCGCGGGCCGGAGATCGCGGAGTACATCAACAACCACCCGAACATCACGGCCGATGTCGGCCAGGTCATGTTCGGCAAGGCCACGGCCATGACCGCGGACGCGCCGCTCGCCTATCTCTTGAAGGGTGTGTCCGGCAACAAATGGGTCAATGCCGACACCGAAAACGAGAGCGGGTGCGGGATCGTGCCCTTCACCTACCAGGAGAAGGTCTATGTCCATGCGCTCCAGTGGGCGATCGGGCTCGAGCTGTTCCTGCTCTCGAAGGACCCCTGGCGCATCCTGCTCTCGACGGATCACCCGAACGGCGGCTCCTTCACGATGTACCCGAGGCTCATTCGGCTCCTCATGGACCGCGAATTCCGCAACGACGAGATCCGTAAGGTCAACCAGAGGGCCATCCGCAAGACGATCCTGGGGGACGACCTGGATCGGGAGTACACCCTCTCGGAGATCGCGATCATCAGCCGCGCCGGGCCGGCGCGGGCGCTGGGGCTCAAGGACAAGGGGCATCTGGGCGTCGGCGCGGACGCCGACATCACCCTCTACGAGGATGACCCGGACCGGGAGAAGATGTTCAGCACACCGCGCTATGTCATCAAGGACGGCAAGCTCATCATCGCGGACCACGAGTTCCGGGCCGACCACGACGGGCGGGTCCTGCACGCGACGCCGGCCTACGACCCCGCCATCGAGAAGGCCATCCGGCCGTTCTTCGAGGACTACTACAGCATCCGGTTTGACAACTACGCCGTCTCGGACCGTTATCTACACAACCATCAGGTGATTCCTGGTCAAGTGATCCCGGCCGTATAACCACAATAAGGATGCGCGTCGAGAACGCCGAGGTCGTCGATACCTTCGCCGAGGCCTTCGCCATGTGGGGCTCGCGTGTGATCATCACCGCTGTAAGCCCCGTCTGGGCGATGGCGGCGGCGCGCGCCATGACGGGCTTCGCCACCTCCGTCATCGGTTGCAAGTGCGAGGCGGGCATCGAGCGCGAGCTGTCTCCTTCCGAGACCCCCGACGGGCGGCCGGGCGTGAGCGTGTTGCTGTTCTCGATGAGCGCCGATTCCGTGGGCAAGCGACTCCTGGAGAGGGTAGGTCAGTGCGTGATGACGGCCCCGACCACCGCCTGCTTCAACGGTCTCACGGCCGAGCAAGAGGTGGCGGTCGGCGGTAAGCTGCGTTATTTCGGGGACGGTTACCAGATCGCCAAGTTTCTCGATGGCCGGCGCTACTGGCGTATCCCCGTGATGGACGGGGAGTTCGTGGTCGAGGACCGCTTCGGTTTGAAGCCGTCCGTGGGCGGGGGCAACCTCTTGTTCCTGGGCCCGGACCTCCCCGTGACGCTAGCCGCCGCCGAGGCCGCCGTGACCGCGATGCGTCAGGTACCCGGCGTGATCCTCCCATTCCCCGATGGCATCGTGCGCAGCGGCAGCAAACCCGGATCGAAGTACAAGGGCCTGCCCGCGTCCACCAACGACGCCTATTGCCCGACCCTGCACGCCTTCGCGCCGAGCACCGAGGTGATCCCCGAGGCCGGGTGCGTCTTGGAAATCGTGATCGACGGGCTGGATCTGGAAGGCGTGAGAGAGGCCATGCGGGTCGGGATAGGCGCCGCCGCCGCGCACGGCGCGCTCCGCATCACGGCCGGGAACTACGGCGGCAGCCTGGGCCAATACCAGATCGGTCTGCATAGTCTCCTGGCGGCGTAGGTCGCGTCCCGTGCAGCTCACCTTCCATCACCGCCCCGAGGTGCCCATCGAAGCCGAGGTCATCACCCCGGAAAGGCTCGCCGGTTTGAGCGAGGCGGAGGTCTTGGGGCTGCCGCTCCAGTACGGCAATGAGCGGGTGCCGCTCGGGGAGTTCTTCCGGGTGAACGGGCGCTACGAGGGCGAGATCCGGGTCGAGGGCGACCTCTCACGGGTCAAGATGATCGGCTCGGGCATGAGCGCGGGTCGGATCGTCGTCGACGGTGACGTCGGGATGCACCTCGGCACCGGGATGTCGGGCGGCGAGATCGTCGTCACGGGCAGCGCGGGCGACTGGGTCGCGCCGGACCAGAGCGGCGGGCGCATCACCATCCACGGCAACGCCGGCCACCTGGTGGGCAGCGCCTACCGCGGCAGCACGATGGGGATGCGTGGCGGCGAGATCCTGATCCACGGCAACGCCGGAAACGAGGTCGGCAACGCGATGCGCCGGGGCCTCATCGCGATCGGAGGGGACTGCGGCGACTTCGGCGGCGTCAACATGTGCGCCGGCACCCTCATCGTGCTCGGCCGACTCGGCTCGCGCTGCGGCGCCAGCATGAAGCGCGGCTCGATCGTCTCCATGCAGCCCGCGTCGTTGCTCCCGACCTTCGGCTACGCGTGCCGCTACGAGCCCCTGTATCTGCGCCTGTATCTCCTGCACCTCAAGCGCCTGGGGATGGCCGTCGGCGCGGCGCACATCGAAGGCCCATACCGGCGCTACAGCGGGGACGCCATCGAAACCAACCGCGGCGAGATCTTGCTCCTGGACGCCTGACGGATCGCTGATCCTCACCGACCCTCTCCCTCCGGAAGAGGGTCGGGGTGAGGGGATCGCCGCATTGGAAAACCATAAGAGGAGAGAGCCATGACTACCATCGTAACGGACAACTGCCTGCTCTGCCGGTTTACCGACTGCGTGACCGTGTGCCCGGTGAACTGCTTCCACGGCGACGACGAGATGCTCTATATCGATCCCGAGGTGTGCATCGACTGCAGCGCCTGCGTCCCCGAGTGCCCGGTGCACGCCATCTATGAGGGCGAAGACATCCCGGACGACAAGAAGGAGTGGATCCAGATCAACGCCGAGCGCGCTCCCAACCTTCCCGAGATCGACGGCAAGCAGGATCCGCTGCCGACCGCCGAGGCGCGCAAGGCGGAGTTGGGGTTTTAGAAATGAATCCCGGCGAGCAGTATCATAAATGGGTGGAATGGAGCGATGAGGATCAAGTCTACGTCGGCAAGTGCCCGGATCTGATCACTGGGATCCATGGCGACGAACCCATCCGGCTCTATGCCGAATTGTTGGACGTGATCGAGGATGTCGTTCGTCACTTCGAATCCGAGGGGCGTCCGCTGCCGTCACCCCGTATTCGACCCATGCAGGAAGTCGCGTGATGGCACAAGCGCAGATGGTTGGCAACGATGCGACGAAGACGATAGTGCGACGCGGACGCGCCTGTGACCGACGGACGGCGCGGTGTTCCGGCTGCGCGATCAGTGGGTAAATCGACCAGTGGGTAAATCAAGGACATGAGCACCTTAGGTTCCGAACAAAACCCCCTTCGAGTGGTCGTCGTCGGCAGCGGCCCGAGCGGCTTCTATGCGACCGAAGCCTTGATCAAGTCCGGCAAGACGGTCCGCATCGACATGCTGGAGCGGCTCCCGGTCCCCTTCGGCCTGGTGCGCAGCGGGGTCGCGCCCGATCACCCTAAGCTCAAACAAGCGATCCTCGTCTACGACAAGATCGCCCGGTCCGCCCAGTTCCGCTTTCTCGCCAACGTCACAGTGGGCCGCGATGTCACCATCGACGAGCTCTGCGCCCACTACCATGCGGTCCTGTTCACCTGCGGGGCCGAGACCGATAGGCGCCTGGGCGTGCCGGGGGAGGATCTGACCGGGAGCCACACCGCCACGGAGTTCGTCGGCTGGTACAACGGCCATCCCGACTATTGCGACCGCGTCTTCGATCTCTCCCAAGAAATAGCCGTCATCATCGGTCAGGGCAATGTGGCGGCCGACGTGGCGCGCATCCTCGCCAAGACCGTGGATGAGCTGAAGCACACCGACATCGCCGAGCACGCCCTGGAGGCCCTGGCGGAGAGCCGGGTGCGGGAGATCCACGTCATCGGGCGGCGCGGGCCCGCTCAGGCCAAGTTCACCAACCGCGAATTGCGCGAGCTGGGCGAGCTCGACGACTGCGATGGGGTCGCCGACGCCCGTGACCTGGAGCTGAACCCTGAAAGCCTCGCGGAGATCGCGGATAAGAACAACGTCGTGAGCGCCAAGAACGTCGAGATCTTCCGGAGCTTCACCGCTTCCCCGAGCGGCAAAGCTAGACGCCTCGTCTTTCACTTCTTGAAGAGCCCCGTGCGGTTGCTCGGCGAAGGAAGCCTCGAACGCCTGGTCCTGGAGCGTAATCGCCTGCAAGGGCCGGCCTTCGAGCAAGCGGCGCGCGGGACCGGCGAGACCGAGGAGCTACCCTGCGGGATCCTGTTCCGCAGCATCGGCTACAAGGGCCTGCCCATGGCCGGCGTGCCCTTCGACGAAAAGAGCGGCGTGATCCCGAACCGGTCGGGCCGGGTCCAGGACGCCAACGGGTCCGTCGTCCCCCAGGTCTACTGCGCCGGCTGGATCAAGCGCGGCCCCACCGGGATCATCGGAACCAACCGCGCGTGCAGCGTGGACACCGTCGGCGCCCTCCTGGCCGATCTACCGAACCTCGACGCGACACCGAGGGCCGGCGCGGACGCCCTCTATCCACTCCTCGCAGAGCGCGGCGTGCGGGTGCTGTCTTATCCCGAGTGGCTCCAGCTCGACAGCGCCGAGGTCGAGCGCGGCAAACCCAAGGGCAAACCGCGTGAGAAGTTCACCCGCATGGAGGAGATGCTCGCCGTGCTCGGATAGCTCAGAGGAGTGCATGTTGCCCGGCTCTGGCGCGTCGAGCACACCCGACGGTGTCGGGCGTGGGTGGGGGATAGGGGCATCAGTCCCGCAACACCTCGGCCGGGTGCAGGGCGCGCCGCCCGACCCCGTCCCGGATCTGATGCCGGCAACTGGTGCCGTTTGCCACGATCAGGGTGCCCGGGGCCGCGCGCCGAATGGCGGGGAACAAGACC
>JBOIDT010000003.1:0-50519 GCA_050740755.1 Gammaproteobacteria bacterium | reverse complement strand
GCCGAAACGCCCCGTCATCGTCGAATACGCCCGGTCGTTCTTTCCGATATTCCTGATCGTATTGCTGTTGCGCTCGTTCCTCGTCGAGCCCTTCAGGATCCCGTCGGGGTCGATGATCCCGACCCTGCTCATCGGGGATTTCATCCTGGTCAACAAGTTTACCTATGGGATCCGCCTGCCGGTCTTGAACGTCAAGGTCTTCGAGCTGGGATCCCCGAAGCGCGGAGATGTGGTAGTGTTCCGCTACCCCGAGGACCCCTCGACGCCCTTCATCAAACGTGTGGTCGGGTTGTCCGGTGATCGCATCGGCTATTCAAACAAGACCCTTCGGATCAATGGTGAGTCGGTCGAGCAGGCCCCGCGCGGGGTGTACGACGATGGCGGGTCCGGCGCACAGGCCGATCTCCTGTACGAGACCCTGGGCACAGTTGTCCATCCGATCCTGATCGAACCGGAGCGGCCCTCTCTCGACAGCGAGGTCGTGGTCCCGGAGGGCCACTACTTCGTGATGGGGGATAACCGGGACAACAGCCGTGACAGCCGCTCCTGGGGCACGGTCCCCGATGATCACCTGATCGGGAAGGCGTTCTTGATCTGGATGAACTGGGACAGCGAGAATACGGGTATCCGATGGACGCGCATCGGTCGCTATATCGATTGATTCCATCTCTGCAATCGGAGAGAAAACCATGCTAGCTCGGATCCCTTCTTACCAGCGCGGGTTTACGTTGTTGGGCTTCTTGGTCGTCTGCGTCCTCGTCGGTTTCGCGGCGCTCGTCGTCATGAAGCTCTTCCCACTTTATAACGAGAGCTTCAAGGTCCGTGCGGCGCTGGAGGCCATCGCGACCCAGCCGGAGATCGCGCAGAAGACCGCCTACGAGATCCGCACCCTGGTCATGCGTAACTTCGAGGTCTCCGACGTCGATCGCTTCACCGACGCCACGCTCAAGAACGCCTTGAGCGTGAAACGCGACCCGAGCGGCAAGCAGCGGCTGGTGCGCATGGCCTATGAGGCGCGCGGCCCCTTGTTCGGCGGCCTCGATGTCGTCCTCAAGATCGATGAGAGCATCACCATCGCCGGTGCCGCCACCGAGTGATCCGGCACCGAGTGCGCCGGCACGCGACTTCTCGGTGCGTCTCGGCCACCGGTTCCACGACGCGGCATTGCTGCGCGCCGCGCTGACCCACAGCAGTGCCGGCGAGGTCGATAACGAGCGCCTGGAGTTCTTGGGAGATGCGGTGCTCGCCCTGCTCGTCGCCGAAACCCTGTACGCTCGCTTCCCAGGCGCCAATGAAGGGCAACTGAGCCGCCTGCGCGCCTCGCTGGTCAAACGTGAAACGCTGGCCCGGTTGGCCCGAGGCCTGATGCTGGGACGAGAGCTCATTCTCGGTGAGGGCGAAAAAAGGAGTGGCGGGGCGGAGCGCGACTCGAATCTCGCCAATGCCCTGGAGGCCGTCATCGGGGCTGTTTACCTGGATGGGGGGATAGAGGCGTGTCGCACCGAGGTGCTCCCCTGGTTTACGGGGACCTTGAAGGGCCTCGTCCGCGACGGCCTTCGCAAGGATCCGAAGACCGAGCTCCAAGAGCACCTCCAATCCCGCCACCTGCCGGTCCCGATCTACGACGTTACCGACGTCGCGGGTCCGCCGCACCGTCGGGTGTTTACGGTCAGTTGCACCAGCGAGGCGCTGGAGGTACCCGTGGCCGGCCACGGGAGCAGTCGCAGGCGTGCGGAACAAGCCGCCGCGCAAGGCGTGCTCGCGCTCTTGACGGGCCGCGGCGTCGCTCGCAAGATCCCGGAGGAATAGGGTTGGAGCATCCGGGGGATTCGACTGTTGCCGGGATCGGGCGTTGTGGCCTCTGCGCCATCGTAGGCCGGCCCAATGTCGGAAAATCCACGCTCTTGAACCGCGTGCTGGGACAAAAGCTCAGCATCACCTCACGCAAGCCCCAAACCACCCGCTACGCCATCCTCGGGATCAAGACCAGCGGAAACGATCAGGCGGTCTACATCGATACACCCGGTCTGCGCGGGGCGGAAGGACGGGCCCTCCATCGTGCGCTCTACCGTGCGGCCTGCCGCGCCATCGACGAGGTCCACGTGCTGGTGCTCCTGATCGAGGCGCTGCGCTGGACCGAGACCGACCAGTATGTCCTCACGCGGATCCGGGACCACGGCCAGCCGGTGATCCTCGCCATCAACAAGGTCGATAGGGTCGGCGACAAACGCCTGCTCTTACCGTTCCTCGATCAGGTCGATGGATTGATGGACTTCGCGGAGGTGATACCGATCTCGAGTGCCAAGGGCGACAACATCGCGACGCTCGAAGAGGCGGTGGTGCGCCTGCTGCCCGAGGGTACGCCCCTCTATCCGTACGATCAGTTGACCGACCGCAGCGAGCGCTTCTTCGCCGCGGAGTTGATCCGCGAGAAGCTCCTGAGGACCCTCGGCGACGAAGTGCCGCATCGCCTGTCGGTCGTGATCGACGAGTTCGAGTGTGCACCGGACTTGGACCGCATCTGTGCCACGATCTGGGTCGAGCGCAGCGGGCAGAAGCGTATCGTCATCGGTCAGGGCGGCGCCGTGCTCAAGCGTGTGGGCGAGGAGGCACGGCTGGACATGGAGCGCATGTTCGGCCGCAAGGTCTTTCTGCGGACTTGGGTGAAGGTCAAAGAGCACTGGTCCGATGATGTGCGCGCCTTGCAACGGCTCGGTCTCTGCGATTGACGAGGGCGCGGCCTCGGGGCGGTGCGATTGAACGGCATGCGCGTCGAATTGCATCCGGCCTTCGTGATCCACCGGCGCCCCTATCGCGAGACGAGCCTCGTCGTGGAGGTGTTCTCCTCCCGGCAGGGGCGCGTCGGTGTCGTCGCCAAGGGCGCTCAGAGGCCGCGCTCCCCCTGGCGTGGGGCCTTGCAACCCTTTCAACGCCTTCTGATCGCCTGGTCCGGACGGAGCGAGCTCGGCACCCTGACGCACGCCGAGCAGGCCGGCTTCCAGCAGCCGCTGTCGGGCGGCAGGATCCTGAGCGGTTTCTATGTCAACGAACTGCTCGCGCGGCTCTTGACGCGCGGCGACCCCCACCCGCGTCTCTATGAAGCCTACGCCGAGGTGCTGACAGCGCTGGCGGGACCGACCGCCGACGAGCCGCTCCTCAGGATCTTCGAGAAGCGTTTGCTCGCGGAGATTGGCTATGGCTTGGTGCTCGATCGGGACAACGATGGCGGGGCCGCCATCGAGGATGGTCGCGATTACTATTATCAGATCGACCGGGGGCCTTGGCGGGTGGCGCCGGCCGATGTCGCGACGACCAAGATCAGCGGTGCCGCATTAATCGCGCTGGCGCGCGAGGCGCTGATCGGACGCGAGCACCTGCGTGAGACCAAGGCGCTCATGCGCTTCGTACTCGGTGCCTACCTGGGAGGCCGGCCGCTTGCCAGTCGCGAGCTTTTCAGGGCCGCGTCGGGCGGTGCATCGCCATAGGGGTGTTCCGATCGAATGCCGAAGCGGTCGCCACGTCTGATCCTCCCTCCCTGTCCGTATGCAAGGTAGGGGCGAGCATAGGCCCCACATGGACTGTTAACGGATCGTGGACAGGCGCTGCAAATCGCCTGGATGGTAGCGTGATGAACCCAGTCCCCTGTATCGATCTCGGTGTGAATATCGACCACGTCGCTACCTTGCGGCAAGCACGGGGTACCCGCTATCCGGACCCGGTGCAGGCGGCGCTTCTGGCCGAGCAGGCCGGCGCGGATGCCATCACCGTACACCTTCGGGAGGACCGGCGGCATATCCAGGAGCGCGACGTGGCGTTGCTGTCCGCGGTGATCGAGACCCGCCTCAACCTCGAGCTGGCGGTGACCGACGAGATGGTCGGCATCGCCGAGCGCCTGCGCCCGGCCGACTGCTGTCTGGTGCCCGAGCGCCGTGAGGAGCTGACCACCGAGGGCGGTCTCGACGTGGCAGGGCAGTTGGAACGCGTACGCGAGGTGTGCCGGCGGCTCGCCGCGGCCGGGGTCCGTGTGTCGCTCTTCATAGACCCCGAACCGCGGCAGGTCGAGGCCGCCCGCGCGGCCGGTGCCCCCGTCGTCGAGCTACACACGGGGCGTTACTCGGACGGCGGCGAACGGCAGGCTCGGCAGTCGGAATTCGATCGCGTCACGGACGCCGCGCGCCAGGCTGCCGAGAGTGGAATGACGGTCCATGCCGGTCATGGCCTCAACTACCACAACGTCATGCCCATCGCGGCGATCCCGCAGGTGACCGAGCTGAATATCGGACATGCCATCGTGGCGCGGGCGGTCTTCGTGGGCCTCACCGAGGCCGTGCGCGAGATGAAACGCCTGATGCGCGAGGCGAGGTGGCACGGCCCTGGGTGAGCCGCACGAATCCCGCGGCAGTACAATCGATCAGTTACCATAATGGTGAGATCAGTTCGACATCTACACCCACTCGGACTGGTCCTGACCATACGCGTCTGCCGGCAGGCCTTCCTCAGCTTGTCATCGATTTAAGACATCTGCGCACCTGGCCGGTAAGCCGGCGGCTGACCGACAACCGCTTTTCTGTCCCGCGCAATTTAACCGCTAGGCCACCCAAACCATCGCGCGCCAGGGCTTCGACCCGGGAGAGCGATACCAAAGCGTTGCGGTGGATGCGGAGGAACCGCTCGCCGAATTCTGCCTCCAGGGTTTTGAGCGACTCCTCGATGACGAGTTCTCCCCCCGTCCAAACTACCGTGACGTACTTCTGATCCGCTTGGAAGTAAAGCACCTCGTCCACAGGCACAAGCCTCAGGTTGCCGCCTACCGGCGCGCTCAGATGGGTTCGGCCTCGAGTCGGACCGGTCCGCTCCCGGAGGATATCGATCCGACCCCGGCTCAGCACTTCGGCCCGCTGGAAACTCCGCAAGAGCCGCTCCTTGCGGATCGGCTTTAGCAGGTAATCGACGGCACTAGCTTCGAAGGCATCGAGCGCGTGATCCCCGTAGGCCGTCGTAAAGATGACCGCCGGGGGAGGCTCATAGTGGGCCAGATGTTGCGCTATCTCCAACCCGTCCATGCCAGGCATGCGGATATCGAGCAACACGAGTTGCGGCGCATGCGCCGCAACGGCGGTCAGGGCCTCGATCCCGTTTCCCGCTTCTCCCACGACCTCACCGATCCCAAGCTCGCGGATCAGTGAGGCGAGCCGCTCGCGCGCGAGCGGCTCATCATCCACGATGAGGATCCGCATCTTCGGCGCGTTCATAAGGGAATGATAGTGTCGCCCGGTAGTGATCGCCCAAGTCCTCCACCGTCAGCCCACCCGACCCGCCGTAGAAAGCCTGCAGTCGTTGCCCTACGTTTTCCTGGGCGAAGCCATGGCTTGCGCGTGAGGATCGCCTGCCCTCCTTCGGCTTGGGATTTTCGATCACGACCGTGAGCCGGTACCCCTCGCGCTGCCCCCTGATCCGAGTCACCCCACCCTGGGGCAAGGGCTCGATCCCGTGGTAGATCGCGTTCTCGATGAGCGGCTGAATCGATAACACCGGTACCAGGGCGTCCGCCGGTAACTCATCGATTTGCCAATCGATCGCCAAGCGATCTTGCAAGCGTAGGGCTTCTATCCGTAAATACTGTCGGCACAGCTCAAGCTCCCCACCGAGCGTGACCCGATGACGGGCGGGCAGGAGGCTCGCTCGAAACAGATCGGCTAAGTCTTCGACCGCTTCCTCGGCCAGCATTGGATGGCTGCGGGTCAGGCTGGCGATGGTGTTCATGCAGTTGAAAAAAAAATGCGGCCTGATGCGCGCCTGTAGGGCCTGGAGGCGGGCCTCGGCCTCCGATTCGATGCGCTGCTCCCAGTGATGGTGGACATACATGTAACGCAGCGCGATGGCCATGACGATCGCCGCAATCGCCAGATTTCGTGCCAAAAACCCTCCTCTGGAAACCGCACCGAGGGGCATCGGGTTGCCTAGGCGATCTAGGGCCCACCACGCCAGCTCGCTCAACACCCAGGCGATCGCGAGCATCGAAACATAAGCGAGCATTGCTACCCTGGCCTCGCTGAGGCGGGCGTAAAGCCTTCGGCTGGCGCACAGAACCGCGGCGCAGCAAAGAGTAACCCATTGAATGAAAAGGGACTTGAGGCCCAGATCGTCGAAGCTTGCGTTTACATCCGTGGCGGTCGATAGAGTCAGTACGATGGCCAATAGCTCACCCATCAAGACCAGCACGAACACCGGCCCGACGGTGCAGAAGTTGGGTATGAACAGGCGATCAGTGGCGCGCGCGACAGGCAGTATCATGACCACCCCACCACGCGTCTTAAACTTCCCAAAGCTGGACCTCACTATGGGGTTCTCTCGTGCTCAATTATAGCGGCGGCAAACCGAGGAGGATCGGCCCCGCTGCATCGTCATCATCGCCGGAGGTATCGGCCCTGGCATCCTGAACTCGAAGATCAGGGTTCTGCTCGGCCACATATGACCGTTCGTCGGATAAATCATCGCGTTGGTCTCCTTTCCACTCAAGGAAGAAGATCAGCTGAACGATACGACGGGCCATCGAGAGCAACGCATCGCATATGCAAAACACATCAAGCAAGAGGAATGGCATGCTGGCACACAGAGACGGCCAAGCATGAACAAGTTGAACGCCTCCGGATTTACGCTCATCGAGCTCATGGTGGGCGTCGCCGTCTTGGCGATCGCGCTTGGGGCCGCGGTGCCCTCCATGTCGGAGTTCATCCAGAACTCCCGCCTGGCCGCCCAGACCAACGACTTCCTCACAGCCCTCCACTTGGCGCGTACCGAAGCCATCAAACGCAACGCACGGGTCACGCTGTGCAGGAGCGCGGACGCCACCACCTGCAGCACCGCGGCCGGGACGGGCTGGGAGATCGGCTGGATGGTGTTCGCCGATGCCGCGCCGTTCGGGACCCGCGCCAATCCCGTTGACCCCGATGAGGACGTGCTCGATTCCCACGGTGCGGCCGCCACCAACGTCTCCATCACGGCGCGCGTCGCCGACACCATAGGAGACTTTGTCTCCTACACCTCTCGTGGTGCCATACGAGATGCCGCGGGCGCCGCGCAAAACGGGATGTTTCGCGTGTGCGACGAACGCGGGCTCGGACACGCGCGGGGGTTGGTCCTGAGCCCGACGGGCCGTGTCGAGTTTACCAAAGACCAGGATGTGATCGGGGCCTGTCCATGAACGCTCCTCCAACACCGCGACGAGAACGAGGCGCCTTCATGATCGAGGTGCTTATCACTATCCTCATCATATCGGTGGGACTCTTGGGCGTCGCGGCGATGCAGGCCGAGGCCCTGAAAAGCGGTAACGATGGGATCCTCCGGTCCAAGGCCGTGACGGCTGTTGCAGACATTAGCGACCGCATCCGCGCCAATATCAGCGGCTTGGCCAATTACCAGCTAGCCCTTGGCCCCGTCCCTAATCCCATCCCTGTATTGCCCGATTGCGCCGCGGCGCCGTGCACCGATGTGGCGATGGCCCAATACGATATGAACCAGTGGCTCGCGGCCCTCGGCGACCCTGCGGCGGGGCTTCCAGGCGCTTGGGCTGCCATCGTGCAGCCTGTCGCAGGGGTGGATCCCACGGGCTTATTGACTATCACCGTGCAGTGGACCGATCGCTTGCAGCGCGGCGAGGCGGCAGCCACTGCCGAGCAATACACCACTCAGGTGCAGTTCTGATGAAAACCGAGAAGACGGATGGTCGCTGTGTGCCGGAGTTCGCAACGGCGGCCTGCGGGGGCTTCAGTCTCGTCGAGATGATGGTGGCGATGACCATCGGTCTGGTGCTGGCGGGCGCCGGGATCGCCGTGTACAGCAACAGCCGGGCGGCCTATACCGTCAACGAATCTGTCTCGCGCTTGCAGGAGAACGCCCGCTATGCGCTGGAGGAGATCACCAGAGACCTGCGGCTGGCGGGCTACTGGGGTCTCAACAGCAGCGCGGCGCTCGTGCAGGGCCAGAATTCCCTAACCCCGGCTAACAACGATTGCTCGCCACAGTGGTATACAAACCTTTCCAACCGGGTTGAAGGCTCGAACGATGTGAACACCGGGTATGCCCTTTGCGTTCCCGCCGCAACATATCAAGCCGGCACTGACATCCTGGCGATGCGCTTCGTCGATCCGACGCCCGTCGTGGCGCTGGCCGCCAACACGCCGTACTTGCGCTCGAACCGGAATAGCGGGCGCCTGTTTCTCGGTACCGCCCAGCCGGGAGGGCTGGCGGACGCGCAGAACTATAAGCTGGAAAGCCGCACTTATTACGTCAGTCCTTGGACCAACACGCTCGGCGATGGAGCGCCGGCTTTGAAACGTGTCGTCCTCGTACCCGATGCCGGAAACGTCGCATTGCAAGAAGAAGTGGTGGTCTCCGGTGTGGAGAACCTACAGGTCCAGTATGCTTTGGATGTGGACGGAGACCGCTCCGTAGATCGCTACGTGAACGGTGGAGCAGGGGTACCCTGGCCTCAGGTCGAGGCCGTGCGACTCTGGTTACTAGTCCGTGCGCCGACCGCAGAAGCAGGCTATACCAACACCACCACCTTTCAGTTGCCGCAGGCCGCTGTGACGCCTCCCGACAGTTTTCGCCGAGTGCTGGTGACGAAGACGGTTCATCTCCACAACTAACCGCGAGGAAGTTTCATGGTCAATGCCCGTGCACCGATGCCATTCCCTCAGCGAGGCAACGCGCTCATGGTCAGTCTGGTGTTCCTGGTGATCGTGACGACGCTCGGCGTGTCCGTCGCCGGCACCGGCCGGTTGGAGCTCATGATGGCGGCCAACACCCAGTTCGGCAACCAGGCCTACCAAGGCGCGGAGTCCGGTATCGATTCCGTCCTGCGCATACCGATAAACACCCTGCTGAGCAGTACCGCGACAACCAACAGAAGCTATTTCTTCAACCCGACGACATCGGCCGGGGGCTTCAACGATGCGGATCCTGCGACCACCACACTCTTCGCAGAGCAGGCGATCACCACGACCACCTATGAGGAGGTGGGCAATGTCCCCGATGGGGGTTACAGCATGAGCGTCGATGACAGCATCGTGGCGCATCATTTCGCCATAGACAGCCGGAGCCAGTCGCAACGGGGTGGCCGCTCTGGTCACGAACAAGGGATTTACATCGTGGGGCCTGGCGGCAAGTAAGCCTTCTCACCTGTATGACCCCCGATCAACGACAGCAGAGGATGGTGCAATGAAACGACTGAGTATCTTGACGACCCTGGCTGCGACGCTCTCGTTGCCTCTTGCAAGCGAGAGCAGACCGGAACTTCGCGCCTACGGGGACTGCGTCGAGGGGGGCACCGTGGTCGCCCTCAAAATGGAAGTCACGGCCAAGAAGGAACCCACGGGCAACGGGGTCGTGACCATCGGTCGCCAGTGCCGGGGTTGCGCTCCATTGCGCCTCAAGGTCACGCCGCTCAGCCAGGTGATCGTGGCCGGCCGGCCGGTGCCCATCACCTCGGAGGCGCAATTGATCGGCAAGACCGGCGATGTGTGCTATGTCATCGAGGACAAGCGGCTCACGCGGATTCAGCTCTATTGAACCGCGGGAGCGGTCGCATTGAAAGATAGGTCATGTTTTGTGCGTAGAGGCACACTAAGGGAGTTTCTTATGTCAGGGACAGTCAAGCGTCTGAGTTCTCTATTAATGGCCCTCACCGTGGGCCTCTTGGCCGGAACCGGCGCGTTCGCCGATGACACCGAGATCTATATCGGGGGCAATCAAGGCCAGAGCGTCGCGAAACCCAACGTGCTCTTCATCCTCGACACCTCGGGGAGCATGGGCACGGAGGTGACGACCACCACCCCCTTCGATCCGGCTCAGACGTATGCCGGCTCCTGCGGTTCCAACAAGATCTTCTGGTCGACCGGCGGAGATCCGCCGGAGTGCGATAGCAACACCTGGTTTGACGTGAACGTATTCAGATGCCAAGCAGCCGCAGGCCCATTGGGCGCAAGCGGTGCGGGTTTTTACACGGATAAGCTCGCGCGTTGGGTCGCGGGCGGCACCAGAGAGTGGCGGTCGTTGAACACCAATAATAACCCACCGCACGTCGAATGCCAGGCCGACCACGGCGTGCATGGAAGTGGCACCGGCGGAACTTATGCCACCAACGGCTCAAGCGGCCCCTGGAAGACCAGCGGCCCGGGACTCAACTGGTCCAATATTAGCCGCGTCTATACGCTCTTCAGTGCCAACTACCTGAACTGGTTCCACGACCACCGTGAGACGGTCATCGGTACCCGCATCCAGATCATGAAGGACGTGGTCAAGAGCGTGGTCGATAGCAACACCAGCATCAACATCGGCCTCATGCGTTATGACACCAAAGACCATTCTACCTCGAGCCGCAATAAAGGTGGTCCCGTGATCTTTCCGATGAGCAACATCGATGCGTCCGGCATCCGCGACGCCTTCAAATCCAAGGTAGATGCGCTCACCGCCGGCGGTTATACACCGTTGTCCGAGACGCTGTACGAGGGCTATCGATACCTGGCCGGCCAGGGCGTTGTGTATGGTAAGGCCCCGAATACCATCGCCAGCGTGCCGGGATGTCTGGATCCCAGCGACTCGACCAAGTACAAGTCGCCGATGGAGTTCGAGTGCCAGAAGAACTTCATCGTCTACCTGACGGACGGTCTACCCACCTATGACGGTGACGCCGACTCCACCATCGGCAGCCTGCTTTCGGGCGCCACCTTGCCATCGGGAGACAGGACCTGTGCTCATGGCACCAGCGAAAACCCACAAGACAACTGTCTCGACGAACTCGCCGAGTACCTCCATGCGAAAGACCTCCGGCCGGACCTCAACGGCAAGCAGAACGCCGTCACCTACACCATCGGCTTCACGGTCAATTTTCCGCTGCTCAACGATGCCGCTACCAAGGGCGGAGGGCGGTACTTCACCGCCAACACTGCCCAGGAGCTCTCCAGCGCATTCACCCAGATCGTCACCGAGATCCGCTCGATCAGCGATACCTTCACCGCGCCGGCCGTGTCGGTAAACGCCTTCAACCGGCTGTTCCACCGTGACGAGCTGTACTTTGCCGTGTTCCGGCCGGATGCCGACATCCGTTGGCCGGGCAACCTCAAGCGCTACAAGATAGGTTTCCGCAACGGCGAGTTCGCGATCCTGGACAAATACGACAATCCCGCGATCGATGCCAATACGGGCTTCTTCTCGGATACCAGCACTAGTTTCTGGACCGATGCGGCGGAGGACATTCCCGACGGGGGCGCGCCGGAGAAGGGCGGAGCGGCCGGCGAGTTGGATACCCCGGCCACGCGCAAGCTTTACACCTACACCGGAGATTATGCGACAACAGGCGTGAATGATCTCTCCGCTGCGGCGAACCTGTTCGCGGACAGCAACACGAACCTCACCGATGCCATGCTGGGGATCGCAGCGACCGATAGAACCGATCTCATCCAATGGGCGCGGGGCGTGGATGTCGATGACGAAGATGCGGATAGCGACTACGCCGAAGCCCGCAGGGACATGGGTGATCCGCTGCACTCCAACCCGGTGCTGGTGACCTACGGGGGTACCGATGAGGCACCGGACATCACCGTGTATGTCACGACCAACGATGGCTATGTACATGCCATCAACGCCGACGATGGCTCAGAGATCTTCGCGTTCGTGCCGCAGGAGATGCTCGGCAGGCTGAAGGACCTGCGGGACGAACCGCCCATCCCGGGCGCCGGCCGCGACTACGGTTTGGACGGTCCCATGACGGTCTGGGTCAAGGAGAACCCGGACGACACCGACGCCGAGATCGAACCTGCGGAGGGGGACCACGTTTATCTCTACTTCGGTCAGCGGCGAGGCGGAAGCAACTACTACGCCCTCGATGTGACCAACCGTACTGCGCCCAGGCTGATGTGGCGGATCCAGGGTGGGGTGGGTGACTTCGCCGAGCTGGCCGAGACCTGGTCGGCACCCAAGCGCACCCGTGTTCAGCTTGGCGCTACCGAAGCGAGCCAGAAAGACGTGTTGATTTTCGGCGGCGGTTTCGACCCCGATCAAGAAACCTCCACGGTTCCGGGCCCGGACTCGCAGGGACGTGCCATCTACGTGGTGGATGCGGTGACCGGGGCGCGTCTGTGGTGGGCCGGCTTCGATGATCCCGCGGCGGCGGGGCCGGACCTGGCGTTCGACACCATGACCAACAGCATCCCGGCAAACGTGAGAGTCATCGACCTGGATCGTGATGGGCTGGCCGACCGCATGTACGCCGCCGACCTGGGCGGGCGGTTGTGGCGCTTCGACATCAACAACGGCCCAGCCGCTGGTGAACCGCTCGTGAGCGGCACTTTGATGGCGGAGTTCCAGAGGGCCACGGCGACGAGTGCCGATCCCACCACCGAAGCCGATAACCGGCGGTTCTTCAACGAGCCGGATGCGGCTTTGATCGTACCGCCCGGGAAGCCGTCCTTCATGTCCGTCTCCATCGGGTCGGGGAATCGCTCCCATCCGCTGAACAAGGTGACTCAGGACCGCTTCTACATGGTGCGTGACCCGAATCCGCTGTCGAAGCCGGTCAACGCAAGCGGCGGCGATGCCTATCCGACCCAGTGGCCGCTTCAAGAGGACGATATGTTCAACGTGACTGATGTGATCGACTTCAGTGACACGCAACAGGCGACGTTGGACGGCGGGCCGGGATGGATGATCCATTTGTCCGATGCTGGAAGCGGCGCATTCGTCGGCGAGAAGGCGCTGACGGAGGCGGTTACCTTCAATGGGGTGGTGCTGTTCGCGACGTTTACCCCGGTCGCTACGGCATCGACCAACGCCTGTTCGCCCAGCCAAGGCACCGGCCGTGTCTACGCCGTCAATGTCTTGAACGGGAATCCGGTGTTCAACCTCGATCAGGCGGGTGATCCCAATGACCTGACCCGTACCGACAGGTCGCTCAACCTGGTTCGCACGGGGTTACCTCCGGATATCGAGATCCTGTTTCCGAAACCGGACCCCAACAACCCGGGGTCAGAAGGTCCCGTAGCGCTTGCGGGTCCCGAGGTGCTGAACGAGTTGGATCTGAAAAACCCGATCGTGAAGACCTACTGGTATGCGGACGACGAATAACGTGTACTGACGTCCGTAACGGCAGGTAGCAGCGACAGGCGCCCGGTCGTCTTCCTGACCACCGGGCGCCCCTTCTTAGAGGCGCACTGCAGGGCTTCATTCCAGGAGAAAACGATGATCAAGCGGTCCAAAGGCATGACGCTCATCGAGCTCATGATCGCGGTCGCGGTCGTGGGGATCCTCGCGGCCATCGCGTATCCGAGTTACCAGAACCAGGTGCGCCGATCGAACCGCTCGGACGCCATCACGGCCTTGATGGCCATGGCCAATGCCCAGGAACGGTATTACCTGGCCAACAACACCTACGCGACGACGGCTCAGCTCGGGTTCCCTGCGAATTCACAGGAGGGGTTTTATGCGCTCACGGTTGCTAGTGCCGACTTTTTGACTCAGTTTACAGTGACAGCGACAGCCGTTGCCGGAGGCCCCCAGGCTGGTGACGACCCGCCAGGAGTTGATGATTGCACGGTACTTAGTCTTACCTCAACAGGCCAGAAGGGCCCCCTCCCCGCGGCTCGGAATTGTTGGTAGTACCGGTTGCACGCTACTGACCCTAAATTCAACCGGCATAGTAACACCCACGACTGTTGGTAGCGGGGTCTCCGTCGAGCGGCGATCTCGCGACCGGTTGGCGGCCGTTCGGGCCGCCGTAGCCCCGATCCGGAGCGCCGTTCGGCGGCGTCCTTGGACCAGACTACGGGTTGATCGCCCGGATCGCCTCGAGGATCCGGGCATGGAAGCGCGGTGAGGCACAGAGGATCCCCCGGTTTCGGGACAGGCCCTTGCCGCAGGAGAAGTCGAGCGGCCGGCCGTCGATGTCGGTGATCTCGGCGCCGGCCTCGGCGGCGACCAGCATGCCCGCCGCGTGGTCCCAGATGTTCTCCACATAGTCGGCGCGTGTCGGAAGCCTGAGATAGGCGTCGGCCTGGCCACGCGCGACCACCGCGTACTTGCATTGGCTGTCGAGGCGCGCCGGGGTGCCGGCCCCGCCCAGGGCCGCGATGACGCGCGCGGTGGCGTCCTGTTTCGAATGCCCGGACTCGACCGACTCGCAGACGCGGATCGGCCCCTCGCCAATTCGACATCTCACCGCCGTGCTTTCAGCGGCGTCGTTCGGCGCAGAGGCCCAGGCCCCGCCTGCGCGGCTGGCGTAGTACAAGAGTCCGACCGGATCCGGATCGGCGAACGACCGACCGAAGTCGGGCGAGAGGTTGGGGCAGCCCATGACCCCCACCGTGACCCGACCGTCCTCGATGAACGCGAGCGAGATCGCGTACTGGCCACCGCGCAGAAAACCCTTGGTCCCGTCGATCGGGTCGAGCGTCCAGTAGGCCGGGGCCGTGGCGTCGTGAGCACCGGAATCGATGGCGGTCAGGACCTCGTCGGGGGTGATCTCGGACCACTCCACGCGGACCGCCGCGACCACTGCCTCACGCACCGCGGCCCCGGCCTCGGATCGCAACAGGCCGGTGCCCTCCTCGCCCACCAGGAGAAACGCGCCTAGCGTCGCGCGCAAGTGCAGGCAGATCAAGGCCTGGACGGCGAAATCCGCGACCGTCACGGGGCTTCGATCGCTCTTCACGAGTCCCGGGGTGTCTTGGATCCGTCCCTGGATCAGGCGCGCCACACGCATCGCTTCCGCGACGCCCGTGCGGGCGGCGGCAAGGAGGGGCGCGGGGTCTGTCATGGGCGAGCGGTCGTTCGGAAAAGTGACTGCGCTAGTGGGTGGTAGCGCGCATCCCTATAATAACCCGCCGCATGCTCTATTCAGGAGGTCATGCCCGAGATGTCGCAACCAGTGCGTTATGAAGTGAGTGCCGAGGCGGCGGCACGCGCCCATATAGACGGGGCCGCCTACCCGGCCCTCTATCGGCGTTCGATCGAGGACCCGAGCGGCTTCTGGGCGGAGCAGGCCCAGCGATTCGTGACCTGGTCCCGGCCCTGGAAGCGGATCCTGGACTGGGATTATCAAGCCCCCCGGATCCGCTGGTTCGAGGGCGCGAAACTCAACGTCGCCTATAACTGCGTGGATCGCCATCTGGCGAGCCGCGGGGATCAGACCGCGATCCTCTGGGAAGCCGACGAGCCCGGCGAGACGCGGGCCGTCAGCTACCGCGAGCTGTTCGATGCCGTCTGCCGCTTCGCCAATGCCTTGAAGGCGCGGGGTGTGGGCAAGGGAGACCGGGTTGCGATCTACCTGCCCATGGTCCCCGAGGCGGCGGTGGTCATGCTGGCCTGCGCCCGCATCGGGGCCGTCCATTCGGTCGTGTTCGGGGGCTTCTCTCCGGAATCGCTCAAGGACCGCATCCTGGACTCGGATTGCCGGGTCGTCATCACCGCTGACGAGGGGCTGCGAGGCGGGCGCCGCGTACCACTCAAGGCCAGCGTGGATGCGACGCTCCTGGCCTGTCCCCGGGTCCACACGGTGTTCGTCCTGAAACGCACGGACCGGCCGATCGCCTGGCGGACCGGCCGTGACCTCTGGTATCACGAGACGGTCGCCGCCGCCGACCCCGAATGCCCGCCCGTCGAGATGGACGCCGAGGATCCTTTGTTCATCCTCTATACCTCGGGCTCGACCGGGAAACCCAAGGGGGTCCTGCATACCAGCGGCGGCTACCTCGTCTACGCCGCCATCACCCATCGCTATGTATTCGATTATCACGACGGCGACATCTACTGGTGCACGGCAGACGTCGGCTGGGTGACAGGGCATACGTACTGCGTCTATGGCCCGCTCTGCAATGGCGCCACGACCCTCATGTTCGAAGGGATCCCGACCCACCCGAACCCGGGGCGTTTCTGGGAAATGGTGGACCGGCACGGGGTCAACATTCTCTATACCGCCCCGACCGCGATCCGCGCCCTCATGGCCCAGGGGGACGCCTGGGTGCAGAAAGGCCGCCGTACGAGCCTGCGGGTCCTAGGGACCGTCGGCGAGCCCATCAACCCCGAGGCCTGGGAGTGGTACTACCGGGTGGTGGGGGAGGGGCGTTGTCCGATCGTGGATACCTGGTGGCAGACCGAAACCGGCGGCATTCTCATCTCGCCTCTGCCGGGTGCCATCGCGCAGAAGCCCGGCTCCGCGACCCTGCCGTTTTTCGGGGTCGAACCGGCCATCGTCGATGAGCGGGGGCAGGTGCTGGAGGGAGAAGCCGACGGCATGCTGGTGATCACCCGCCCCTGGCCCGGGCAGATGCGGACCGTGTATGGGGACCATCAACGCTTTCGCGAGACGTATTTCGCTCGCTTTCCAGGGCTTTACTTCACCGGCGACGGGGCACGGCGGGACCAGGACGGGTACTACTGGATCACCGGGCGGGTGGACGACGTGCTCAACGTGTCGGGTCATCGCCTCGGTACCGCCGAGGTCGAGAGCGCGCTGGTCCTGCACGAGACGGTCGCCGAGGCGGCGGTCGTGGGCTTTCCGCATCCCATCAAGGGGCAGGGGATCTATGCCTATGTGACGCTCATGTCCGGTGTCGAGCCCTCCGAGGCCCTGCGAGCCACGCTGGTCGGCCATGTGCGCCGGGAGATCGGCGCGATCGCCGCGCCCGATGTCATCCAGTGGGCCCCGGGGCTGCCCAAGACCCGTTCCGGGAAGATCATGCGCCGCATCTTGCGCAAGGTGGCCGCCAACGAGATCGACGCACTCGGGGATGTCAGCACGCTGGCCGACCCCTCGGTCGTCGAAGACCTGGTTCGCAATCGGCTGGCGCAGGAGGGTCAGGCGCCCGGCCGATGAATGTTGCAGCGCAATAGTCTCGGTGTTAGACTCCCCAGACTGGTCGGCATGCGCGGACTTGTGGAGATCTACGGGCAGCCGTGAGCACCGGCGAGCGGACCCGCCACTGTGATTCGATACGCAGAGGCATACACGATGAGCGAGAAAGGCGTCCCCTGGGGCGAGGACTGGATGGCGTCCCAGCGCGCGTTCTGGGGCACGTGGTCGCGCCTGTATCAACAGGCCGGGGAGCCGGGCTCGGGCGGTTTCTCGGTACCCTGGACCGCGGCGTTGGAGGTGTGGCAGCAGTCGGTGTCGCAGCCGACCTCGGAGCCGGGCCAGGCCTTTCTGCAAGGATTGCTGCGCCAGGGCAAGGTGTTCCTGCGCGTGGCCGAAGATTTCACCAGGCTCGCGGGCAGTGCGAAGGACACGGAATGGCGGGAGGTGTTCCAGGGCAAGGTCAACGACTGGAAGGCCATGCTGACGGCGGGCAGCCCCGCGGACATGACCCAGGCGATGCGGGGCCTCATGCCATTCTTTGAGTTGCCGATCGAGACCTGGACGCGGACCGTCTCGGGTTTCTCGGTACTGCCCGGTGATTTCCTGCAAGCCCTGAAACCCGAACGCCTGCGCCAGGTGACGGACGAGGTCCACGACCAGATCGGACGGTTTCTGTCCGTGCCGAGTGTGGGCTACACGCGCGAATGGCAGGACCAGAACCAGCGCGGCGCTAAGCTCGTGCTCGACTACCAGAGGTCGTCGCAAGAATATCTGAATGCCCATGCCCGGCTCGGTGTGGATTCTATCGAACGATTTTCGAAGCGGGTCATGGAGCGCGCCGAGACGGGCCAGGAGATCACCAGCCTGCGCGAGGTCTACGATCTCTGGGTGGATGCCGGCGAGGCGGCCTACAGCGAGTTTGTGCTGACCAAGGAATACGCCGCGATCTACGGACGTCTCGTCAACGCCTTGATGGCGTTGAAACACCACAGTCAGAACCTCGTGGACGAGGCAGTCGGTGCCGCCAATCTCCCGACCCGGCGCGGCATGACGACCTTGCAATGCCGGCAGCAGGAGGTCCGCCGCCAGATCGCGGCGCTGCGCTCCGAGGTCGGCGAGGCGATCGGCGAGGGCCTGAACAAACGCATCCGGCGTTTCGAAGAGACCCTGGGAGAGGCCCTGGGCGGGGTGGATGTAAAGGCGCTCAGCGCCGAGGTACAAGCGCTGCGCGGCGAGGCCGTGCGGGTAGCGGACCTGGAGCGGGAGATCGCGCTCGTGAGCGCGGAAAACAAGCGTCTGTCGGTGGCGGTGGGAGCGCTCACGGCGAACGGCCAGGAAACCACGGTGCTCGGGAAGCGCGGCGATGTCGCGCCCGCCGCCAAAGGCCGCACGCCTGCCCGGACGCCGGCGACGCGATCGCGAGCGAAGACCACCTGAGGGGAGCGAGACATGTTTCCGTTTCAGATCCGCCCGGACCGGGCATTGGGGGAAGTGCAGGAGTTCGGGGTCAAGCTGAGCCACGGCCTCAAGACCCTGAGCGAGATCGGCGACATCGACGTCGGGGCGACCGAGAAGGCTGCCGTCTACACCGAGGACAAGGTCGTCCTGTACCATTTCCGCCCACTCGCCGAGAACCCCAGACCGGTACCGGTTCTCATCGTCTACGCCCTGGTCAACCGCCCCTACATGGCGGATCTGCAGAAGAACCGCTCGATGGTCCGCGGTCTCCTCGCCGGGGGGCTCGATGTGTACCTGATCGACTGGGGTTACCCGGACAGCGCCGATCGCTTCTTGACGCTCAACGACTACATCAACGGTTACATCGATCGATGCGTGGACGTGTTGCGCAGACGCCACGGCGTGGAGAAGATCAACCTCCTCGGGATCTGCCAGGGCGGTACCTTCAGCCTGTGCTACGGCGCCATCCACCCCGACAAGGTGCGCAACCTGATCACCACGGTGACCCCGGTCGATTTCCACACGGAAGGGGATTTATTGAGCCACTGGGTGCGCCAGGTGGACGTGGATCTCCTGGTCGAAACCATGGGCAACATCCCGGGCGAGATGCTGAACTGGACCTTCCTGTCGCTCAAGCCGTTCCGCCTCTCCGGCCAGAAGTACCTCGACATGATCAATACCCTCGATGACCCGGTGATGTGCAAGAACTTCATGCGCATGGAGAAATGGATCTTCGACAGCCCCGATCAGGCCGGGGAGACGTTCCGCGGGTTCATCAAACAGTTCTACCAGGGCAACCGGCTCATCAAGGGCGAGGTCATGATCGGCGAGAACAGCGTCGATCTCGAGAACATCACCATGCCGGTGCTCAACATCTACGCGACCGACGACCACCTGGTGCCACCGGCCGCGTCGCGCGCACTCAAGAAATACGTTGGCACCAAGGACTACACCGAGCTCGAGTTCCCCGGCGGACACATCGGCATCTACGTGAGCGGCAAGGCCCAGCAGCTCATCCCCCCCGCGGTCAGCGAGTGGTTGGCCAAACGGTACTGACGCGCCGCTAACGGCCCGCCCCTCGGCTGGCTGCTCAAGGGACTTTCGCCCGCCGCACTTGCGGCGTGGCCGCGATCCCCTCCCGCGCACTCCCCTCCCGCGGGTGCGCCCTACCTTGTGCTATCCTCAAAAAGACCGCGGCTCGGTGTGGCGCGGCGCCTAGACGATCACGAGAACCGATGGAGAACGCCATGGCACGCTGTCGGCTCCCTTGGATCCAGACCAAGAACGGCATATCCCTCAAAGGCCCGGTCGCCTGGTTGCTGAGCCGCCAACTGATCTCCAAGCTGCGTGACATCGGCTTGTCTACCCTCCACGGGGACAAGCTCGACCATCGTGACTGGATGCAGGGCGACCGGATCGATTTCAGCGCGGAAGGGGAGGGGGGCGAGTTCTGGTTCGATTACATCTCGGACACGGGCGATGGGCAGCTTGCAGTCTACAACATCGCCTATCTCGCCATGAGCGATCTCGGCATCCCGGGCCCGAACGTCCACCCGGGCCCGAACCTCGCTGCGCCGGCCCGGCCCGGAGACGCCGGGTACCTCCTCCCGCGCGGCAGCTTCTTGTTCGTGGGAGGGGACGCCGGTTACCACATCGCCGATCGGGGCACCCTCGCGCAGCACTTTCAGACGCCCTTTAACTGGGCCTACGACGAGATCTTCGGCGCCAGCGAGGCCCCGCCGCCCGTGACGCGCCGGCCCATCATCGCGATACCGGCGAACCATGATTACTACGATTCCCTGGACGGCTTCAGCCGTCAGTTTCGCAAGACGCTCGATCCGGAGCCCTACAATACCGATCCCAAAGAAGGGCCGCAGCTCTGTTTGAAGGGATTCTTCCGCGTACAGAACGCGAGTTATGTTGCGCTGCGGCTGCCCTTCGGCTGGTGGCTCTGGGGGCTGGATTCGCAGAACGGCAAGATCGACAAGCGGCAGGCAGAGTTCTTCAAGAACCAGGGCCACGCGGCGGGGGAATCCTCGGTGCCCGACAAACTCGTCGTCGCGACGCCCGAGCCTTCCACCGTGTTCGGGCGCTGGATGCCGCCGGACCACGAGATGGTCAAGACCTTCGACAAGCTGGGTCTCGCCCCTTCGTTCCTGGAGGCGAACCACGGCATGCTTCCACAGAACCAGTGCCGGTTGGATATCTCCGGCGACATCCACCACTATGCGCGGCACTGGGGTCAGGGCAGCGAAGCCGATCCCGGGAAGAATCGATCGCCCGGGACGAATCGATCCAATTACGCCTCCGTGGTCGCGGGCGGCGGAGGCGCCTTCCTGCATCCCACCTACACGAACATCGACCAGGTCCGGACCAATCGCCTCTATCCAGAGCCGCTCGCGTCGTTTCAGCTGATCGTGCGGCGACTGTTGAACCCTTGGATCATCGCCAAAGGGGGGCTCGTGTGGCTCGCCGGCGCGCTCGTCGCGCTGTACGCCTATTTCGCCGTGACGGTCCCGGAATCGACCTGGGCGCTGTTCTCCCGGTATTCGTGGTTCCAGATCGTGGCGGAGGGGGTGAGACCCACGGACGGCCTGCTCGGGCGGATCAGGCTCGGGCTTGCGGTCGAGGGCAGTATGAATCTCTGGGATCTGTTGGCGCTGCTTTTCACCTCGCGCTATTTCTTCGAGGTTCTCTATGTCGGGTTTCTAGGGTGGTTCTTTGTAAAAAAGGTTGTGCCCGAAGTGGCCGCGCTGCGCCACGACCTCGGTTCCGCCGAGGAGGTGTGGCGCAGGCGATTGTTCACGTTCATCGGCCGCTGCTTTCTGGCCGGTCTACCGCTCGTTCTGTTGCTGGGTTGGCTCGATGATGCGGGCGCCAAGTCGACCGTGCTCAGCAGCGTGCTGGTCCTGGCCTATCTCGGGATCTCCTACCTGAGCCTCAAGACCAGTCTCGCCTACAGCAACCTCCTGGTCGACCGCGCGGTGGAGGTCGATGCGGCCGGGCGGGTCTACAACGTCTCGATCTGCGACGTGGTGCCGCAATGGGCGTTCGTCGTCTTTTCCATCATCAGCGCGTGGTACGGTCTCTGGCATTTCGGGGATGCCAGGCTTTCAGTGATGGTCACGGAGGCGTTTCTTGTCGTGTTGCTGGCCCTGCTCATCGGTGGATTGCACGGACTCGCAACCGGGATCGGCTCGCAGCTCCTCACGACCAGGGAAGACCGCGCGACGTTGAGCCTTAGCGGCCACTGGCACTGGGTGTTGCAGTTGCTCGTGCCGCTGCTCCTGGTCTTGTACGGCGGCTGGCTCGCGTTCTTTTTGACCCTCACGGTAGTCGCGGTCGCGGGCTTTCTCCTGAATCGTTACGTGCGGGACCTGAAGCCCGAGGACCTGGCACGTGACAAGAGAGGGGTCGCGGAGAAGATCTTGCTGGCCTGGTTTGCGCTCGGAGGTCTGGTATTGCTGATCGGTGTGGCGAGCGGGATCTGCGGCGGCGGCGCGGAGCCGGTCACCTTCTGCAGAATGTTTATAGTAGCGCCGCTCGTCGGGGCGTTGTTCAGTTGCGTGTGGCTCGAGTGGTACCTGATGGTCACGGCCCTTTACGACGGCCACAACAACGAGGCGGGTGGCGGTTCGCTAGCGGCGGCTTTCCGGCATCTGGTGCGCGTCCGCCTCACGCCCGACGCGCTCACGGCCTATGTCATCGGCATCGACGAACCGAGGGACCTGGATTCAGGGTCCAGTGAACGCACGTTTCGCCTGGTCGACGTGTTCACGATCGGACGCTGAAAAGCCACCACCCTTGGCCTGGGACAGGCCAAGGGTGGGATGTCGGTGGGGTAAACTCAGGAAGCCGCGGCCGCCTTCTTGGCGGGGAGGACGGTCGCCTTCTTGATGGGGGCGAGGCCCGCGTCGATCGCCTTCTCGGCCCACACGGTGAATTCGTCCTTGGACTCCGTCAAGATCTCGGCGGTCTTGCGCAGGGCATTGAGGAGCTTGTCGTTGTACTCGGTGCTGAGCTCTGTGAAGCCCGACAGCAGGTCCTTGTAACCCTTCGACTCGGAATACAGGGTCAGATGCTTAACGCCGGTGTCCATGAAGATGCTGAGGAAGCCGAGTTGGTGTTCGGCGAGCTTCTCGGTGGCCTTGGTGCCGATCTCGCCCAACTCCTTGAAGGACGCGTACGCGCTGTTGCTGAGGCTGGTCCATGACTCGAGATAGTCGGTTTGCATGGTCTTCCCTCCTAACGGGATGAGTGGATTTACTGTGGTTTGGCAGGACTTCCCTGTGATGCTGCATTGCAGCATAGCCCACCCATCGGCCGATGTCAAGCACCCCCGAGGCCTATCTCGCCGCAGGTTTGTCGGGAGCGAGCGGGGCCCATCCGATGCGGGTCCCGGACCCTCATGCGCGTCGATCCCTCCGTGCCATCCTGTTCGCCTCGGGACGGAAATAGGCGGGATGAGCCCCAGCGCCTTGCAGGGCGGCTCGCTCCCCGGTTGCGGTCACTTCGTCTTTGCGACCTTGGGGGGCGCGTTCGCCGCCGCCACTCCCTTTTCCACCCAGGCGTTGAGTTCGCTGCGACATTCGGTGAGCAGATCGTTGGTCGATCGCACGATGTCGATGAACTTGCTGCTGTACCGGCTCACCAGCTCGGTCTGCTGGGCGACCAGGTCCCTCGGATCTTTGACTCCGCCCATCATCTGCAGCTCCAGGGACGTAGCCTCCAGGCAGGCGCTCAGGATCTGCTGCTGCTGTTCCGTCATGCGCGCCAGGATGCGCTCGTTGATCTGGCCGAGTTCCTTCATGGATTCCAGCGCCTGGCGACTGACCGTCGCCCACTGGTCGAGAATTTCGTTTTGCATGGTCCCCCTTTGGGAATAGTCGGTGTATTTCTGACGCCCACTGCCCATCTGGTGCAGGCCCCGCCGGGACGCCGCGCGTTGACCGGCCACTCTAGCCCAAAAGTTGGGCTAGAGCAAAGGCGCTTCGATGCTATACTCTCTCGCGCCGTCCCGCGCTTGCTCGGAAGCGAAGACGGGCTCTCGTACGCCGGTCGGCCCGGCGCAAGGTTGCTGGAATCTTACATGTGTTTGAAGGGGTGTAGTGCATGACGATGACTCACGACGGGGCGAACCGGACCAAGAACCGGCGGTTGCTCAAATGGGTGGACGAGATCGCCGCCCTGTGCAAACCGGATCGGATCTATTGGTGTGACGGCTCGCAAGAGGAATACGACCGCCTGTGCGGGGAACTGGTGCAGAAGGGAACGTTCGTTCGCCTGAACCCGAAGAAGCGGCCTCAGAGCTACCTGGCCCGGTCCCACCCGACGGACGTCGCGCGTGTCGAGGATCGGACCTTCATCTGCAGCGCGCGCAAGGAGGACGCCGGGCCCACCAACAACTGGATGGACCCGAACGAGATGCGCGGCGTCCTCGAACGGCTCTTCGACGGCTGCATGCGCGGCCGGACCTTGTACGTCATCCCTTTCAGCATGGGGCCGATCGGATCGCACATCTCGCACATCGGCGTCGAGATCAGCGATTCGGCGTATGTCGCCATCAATCAGCGCATCATGACGCGCATGGGGCAGGCGGCCCTCGATGCACTCGGGCCGGACGGAGACTTCGTCCCCTGCGTGCACTCGGTCGGCGCGCCGGTGCAGCCCCACCAAGAGGACGTGACCTGGCCGTGCAACGACACCAAGTACATCACGCACTTCCCAGAGACACGTGAGATCTGGTCGTTCGGCAGTGGTTACGGCGGCAACGCGCTCCTCGGAAAGAAGTGTTTCGCGCTGCGCATCGCCTCGGTGATGGCACGCGACCAAGGGTGGCTTGCCGAGCATATGCTGGTCCTCGGTGTCGAGTCACCGAGCGGGGAGAAGACCTATGTCTCGGCGGCGTTTCCGAGCGCCTGCGGCAAGACCAACTTCGCGATGCTGATCCCGCCCAAAGCCTTCGACGGCTGGAAGGTCACGACCATCGGGGACGACATCGCCTGGATCAAGCCGGGCCCCGACGGGCGCTTCTATGCGATCAATCCCGAGGCCGGTTACTTCGGGGTGGCGCCGGGGACCAACATGGATTCGAACCCGAATGCCATGTTGACCCTCAAGGCAAACTGCATCTACAGCAACGTCGCATTGACCGACGACGGGGACGTATGGTGGGAAGGCATGACCGCAGAGCTCCCCGCGCACCTGATCGACTGGAAGGGAAACGACTGGACCCCGCAGAGCGGGACGCCCGCGGCCCATCCCAACGCGCGTTTCACCGCGCCCGCGGGGCAATGCCCCTCGATCGATCCGGCCTGGGAGGACCCGAACGGCGTGCCGATCAGCGCCTTCATCTTCGGCGGGCGGATATCCAAGAACTTCCCGCTGGTATTGCAGGCCCATGACTGGGAGCACGGCGTCTACCTCGCGGCCACCATGGGCTCGGAGGCCACCGCGGCCGCCGCGGGCCAGGCGGGCATGCGGCGCGATCCGATGGCCATGCTGCCGTTCTGCGGCTACAACATGGCGGATTACTGGAAGCACTGGCTGCGCATCGGTCGCGAGCGCGTGGCCACGCCGCCCTCGATCTTTCGGGTCAACTGGTTCCGCAAGGACGAGCACGGCAAGTTCATCTGGCCGGGCTATGGCGAGAACATGCGTGCCTTGAAATGGATCGTGGACCGCTGCCGGGGCCGGGCGCGGGCGGTGGAGAGTCCGCTCGGCTGGGTGCCGCCCTATGAGGCATTGAACTGGGACGGCCTATCCTTCCCTCGCGAGCGTTACCTCGAGATCATGAACATCGATCGCGAGCGGGCCCGCCAGGAGGCGAACGACCAGGAGGAGTTGTTCACGCGCTTCGGCGATCGCCTGCCGCGCGAGATGAAGATCGAGCGGGAGCTCCTGCTCTCCAGGCTGTATCACTCGCCGCCGGTCTGGGACCTCGGGGTGGCGAGCGCCGCTTGAGCCCGAGCCGGTCGCGCTAGGACGCGAAAAGACCGTCGCAAGACCGCCTTTTTTCCTGGACTCTCTTGACCTGATCGATGTCGACGACTGGCCCGAGCGCCGCCCGCCGCTGGCTCGCGACATCGTTACCCGTATAGGAACATTGCTCGTCCGCGGCCAGGAAGGCGACGGCCTTGGCGATCTCTTCGGGCTGGTCCAGACAGTCCAGGTCGAGCAGGTGCAGGATCGCGCGGCTGGTGTCTTCCGGGGCGGTTTTTGAACACCCCGCGGATACCGTGTTCACGGTGATCCCGTAGTCCTGGACCTCGCGTGCCAGTGAGCGGCTGAACCCTAGGATGCCCGCCTTGGCAGCGGTGAGCTGCGGCGTGGGGACCTCCCCGGCCGGACCGCTCGAGACGATGGTGATGATGCGCCCGTAACGGCGCTTCGACATCCCCGGGATCAGGTTGCGGGCGAGGTTGAAGACCCCGTCGAGGCCGGCATCGAGCACCGCTCTCCAGTGTTCAGTCTCGGCGCATTGTGCTTCCGGAGCAGTGCAATGGACCAGGATGTCCACCTGCCCGTAACGCCGCTCCGCCCAGCGCGCGAGCCGGGCGCAGTCCTCGAAGCAGCCGATGTCGCACTCGACGATGGCGATGTCGTAACCCTGGCGGCTATGGTAACAGCGCCACTGCCTGGCATCGCCGGCTTCGGAAGGCGGATAGGTCGCGGCGACCCGAAACCCGGACTCCGCGAGCCGCTCGCACACGGTAGTGCCGAGCATACCCCGGGCGCCGGTCACGAGCGCGAGCCGTGGGGGCGTGGAGCGGCGTAAGGAGGGGGAATTGGGCGAGAGGAGCGCCGCGAGCGAACGGTAGTGCTCCGCCGCGTTCGTGAAGGCCAGGTCGATGCTCGCGCGTTGGTCGTCCACGAGCCGGCCCCAAAAGCGTTCGCCGAGCTCGGCCACGGCGAAAGCCGACCCGAGGCCCATGCGCGCGGCGCGGACCCAGTAGTCCATCCCCTGCCTGCCCAGTCGATCGAGCCACATACGACGCCCTCATTGCCGATGCCGAATGGCAACAAACACTGTGCCAACGCCCCAGGCGGCGACCCCGCGCCTTCGGCGGTCGTCAGCTCTTATTCTCGTTCGGATCCTGCTCCTCTGCCTCTGTGCCCGCGCGACGCGCGACCTTGAAGAAGCTGTCCTGCATTTTCTTGATCATCTCTAGGTTGTGTTGGGTGATCTCGGTCATGGCCGTCAAGGGGTTGCGCTTGACTGCTTCGTTGATCTGGGCGTGAAAGCGCTTCTGCTGCTCGCTGAAGAGCGAAAGGCTTTGCTCCAAAAAGCTCGCCGCGACGCCCTGGACGGTGTCGCCATAGAAACGGATGATCCGGGTCAGCGCATCGGTGCTGAAGATCGGCTCGCCGCAGCCCTCCTGCTCGCTGATGATCTGCAAGAGGATGCTGCGCGTGATGTCCTCGCCGGTCTTCTGGTCCTTGACGCAGAACGCAACGCTCTCCAGCACCAGCCCGCGCACATCGGCCAAGGTGATGTACTTGCTCTCTACCGTGTCATAGAGACGCCGGTTGGGGTACTTCTTGATGATGCGCTTATCTTCCATCGATCGGGCATCGATCGTGCCGAGGTTGGCCTCGACATCACATCATGTGCTGGCCCCCATTCATCGCGAAATCCGCCCCGGTGATGAAGCACGCCTCGTCGGAGGCCAGGAAATCCACCAGATAGGCGACCTCCTGGGCCTCGCCCAGACGCCCGACCGGGATCTGCGCGACGATCTGGTTGCGGATGTTTTCCGGGACCGCCATCACCATCTCGGTCGCGATATAGCCGGGCGACACGGTATTGACGGTGATCCCCTTGCGCGCCACTTCTTGCGCCAGCGACATGGTGAAGCCGTGCATGCCGGCCTTGGTGGTGGTGTAGTTGGCCTGCCCGATCTGGCCCTTCTGCCCATTGATCGAGGAGATGTTGATGATGCGCCCGAAGCCGCGGTCGATCATGCCGCCGATCACCTGCCGGGTCACATTGAAGAGGCTGTCGAGGTTGATGCCGAGCACGGTGTCCCACTGTTCGCGGGTCATCTTGCGAAACGTTACGTCCATGCTGATCCCGGCGTTGTTGACCACGATGTCGATGGGACCGAGGTCCTTTTCGATCGCGGCGACCATCTGGCCGCAGCCCTCGAAGTCCCGGACGTCCACGCCGTAGATCTTGAAGTCGTAGCCCTGCGCGCGCACTCCGGAGAGCCACTGCCGGGCCTTGTCCTCGTTTCGGTAGTTGGTCGCGACCTTGGCCCCCGAGTCGGCGAGTTGCCGGCAGATCGCGGCCCCGATCCCGCTCGTGCCGCCCGTGACGAGCGCCACGTGCCCCGTGAGCTCCGTTTTCACATGTTGACCTCGTTCCCCTTACCGTTCCACCGCCAAGGCGATGCCCTGGCCGCCGCCGATGCAAAGCGTCGCGAGACCGCGGTGGGCATCGCGGCGTTTCAACTCGTAGAGGAGGGAGACCAGGACGCGCGCGCCGGAGGCGCCGATCGGATGGCCGAGCGCGATGGCACCGCCGTTGACATTGACCTTGGCGAGGTCCCAGCCGAGATCGCGGTTGACCGAGATGGCCTGAGCCGCGAAGGCCTCGTTGGCCTCGATCAGATCTAGGTCCTCGACCTTCCATCCGGCCTTCTCCAGGCAACGGCGCGTGGCCGGGATGGGACCGGTGCCCATGATGGCCGGGTCCACCCCGGCGCTCGCGTAGGCGGCGATGCGGCAGAGCGGCGTGAGGCCGAGGGCCTTGGCGCGCGCGGCGCTGGTGACGATCACGGCGGCCGCGCCGTCGTTGATCCCGGAGGCGTTGCCGGCGGTCACCGTGCCCTCCTTGGCGAAGGCCGGCCGGAGCTTTCCCAGGGACTCCGCCGTCGTCCCATGGCGCGGAAATTCGTCGGCGTCGAAGACGATCGGGTCGCCCTTCTTCTGCGGGATCTCGATGGGAATGGTCTCGTCTTTGAAGCGCCCGGCCTTCTGGGCGGCCTCGGCGCGCTGCTGAGACAGCGCCGCGAAGGCGTCCTGTTCTCCGCGGGTGATCTGGTACTTCTTGACGATGTTCTCGGCCGTGATCCCCATGTGGATGTTGTTGAAGATGTCCCAGAGCCCCTCGTTGATCATGGTGTCCACGAGCTTCCACTCGCCCATCTTTTGGCCGTTGCGCGAGCCCGGCAGCACGTGCGGGGCGAGGCTCATGTTCTCCTGGCCCCCGGCGACGGCGATCTCGGCGTCACCGGCGCGGACGGCCTGGGCGGCGAGAGCGACGGCCTTGAGGCCGCTGCCGCATACCTTGTTGATCGTCATGCAGGGCACCGCGTGCGGCAAGCCGGCCCCGATCGCCGCCTGCCGGGCCGGGTTCATGCCGACTCCCGCGGTCAGGACCTGGCCCAGGATCACATCGTCCACGGCCTCGGGCGGGATCCCGGTTCGCGACAAGAGGTTGGCGATGACCTTGGCGCCCAAGGTCGCGGCCGGGATAGTCGACAGACTGCCTCCGAATGAGCCGATGGCCGTGCGGCCCGCGGCGACGATGACGACATCCGACATGGTTCGATCTCCTGCGCACGCTGCAACGCAATAGAAGCGTAACAGACTGCGGGCCGGGGATCCAGCATCGCGGCGGGCATGCCGGGTCGGCGCGCCCGGCGCCGACGCTCAGAGGTTGATGGGGCGCCCGTCGACCGCAAGCGCCGCCTCGTGGATCGCCTCGGCGAGCGTTGGATGGGCATGGACGGTGCGCGCGAGGTCCTCCGCGCTGGCGTCGAAGGCCATGGCGAGGACGGCCTCGGCGATGAGCTCGGAGGCTTGGGGCGCGAAGACGTGTACACTCAGGATGCGATCGGTGTCTGCATCGGCCAGGATCTTGACCAGGCCCGCGGTCTCACCCATGGCCCGCGCGCGCCCGCTGGCCTGGAGCGGGAAGCGGCCGCCGCGATAGGCGCGCCCTTCCGCTTTGAGGGCCTGCTCGCTCCGACCGACCCAGGCGATCTCGGGCCAGGTGTAGATGACCCAGGGGATGAGTCCATGGTCCACCGCCGGGGACTGCCCGGCGATGCGCTCGGCCACCGCGACCCCCTCTTCGGAGGCCTTGTGCGCCAGCATGGGTCCGGCCACGACATCACCGATGGCGTAGATCGCCTCCGCGCTGGTCCGGCACTGCCCATCGACCTCGATGAACCCGCGGGCATCGAGCTTCAGGCCCGCCGCCTCGACCCCGAGGCCCTTGGTATTCGGGCGCCGTCCCACGGCCACCACCAGCCGATCCACGCCGAGCCGCTCGATCTGTTCGCCTACGCGGTAGGCGATGTGCATCGCCTGTCCCTGGCGTTCGACGCCCTGCACCTCGCAACCGAGCCGGATCTGCAAGCCCTGGCGCTTGAGCTCCTTCGCGGCCGCTCGGGTGATGTCGGTATCCGCGCTCGGCAGCCAGGTCTCCAGGGCCTCGAGCAGCACGACCTCCGAGCCTAGGCGCCGCCACACGCTCCCGAGCTCGATGCCGATGACCCCGGCCCCGATGATCCCGAGGCGGTTGGGGACCTCGGTGAAGGCCAGCGCCCCGGTCGAGTCGCAGATGCGGTCGTTGTCGATGGGCACGCCCGGCAGCGGGGCCGGGACCGAGCCGGTCGCGATGATGATGTGGCTTGCAGAGGCTTTGAGCGGCGCGCCACCCTCCCACGGGTTGATCTCGACCTGCCCGCCGCCCAGAAGCCGCCCGTGTCCCTGAAGCCACGTGATCCCGTGTTTCTTGAAGAGCCCGGCGATCCCCTGCGTCAGCGCCCGGACCACCTGGTCCTTGCGCCCGAGCATCGCGGCGAGGTCCAGACGGAGCCCCTCGACGGTGATCCCGTGGGCCTTCGCCTGGTGGGCGATGTGATGGAAATGGTGCGAGGAATCGAGCAGGGCCTTGGAGGGGATGCAGCCGACGTTCAAGCAGGTCCCGCCGAGCACCGGCTTGCCCGCGGGATCCCTAAAGTCCTCGGCGCAGGCCGTCTTCATCCCGAGCTGGGCGGCCCGGATGGCCGCCGTATACCCGCCCGGCCCGGCCCCGATCACGAGGCAGTCATAGTGCTCCACGCCTAAGGCCATCAACGTTGTACAAGGGATTGAAACGGAGCAGTACGCGCACTGGCCGTCAGGACCTCATGAGCCGTCTCGAGCGCCGCCACGGCTTGCTCCCGCGTGACCGAGGGAAACGCGTCGAGGAAGTCGTCGAGACTGTGGCCTCGCTCCAGATAATCAATCAGGTTCCGCAGAGGCACGCGTGTCCCGACGAATACGGGGGTACCCCCCAAGATCTCCGGGTCCGAGTGAACCACCAACGCTTGCATACCCATCAAACCCTCCCGAGTGTCCGCAGTCTATCTCACGATCACGTTGATGGCCGAGCCTCCGGTCTCGGTAAGGAGGCGTCGTTGCAGCGCCAGCCTCGCCAAGGGTCAAGAACCGCATCCGCTAAGGCGTCGATATAGCTCACGGTTCTTTCGCAGCACGTGGGACGCAGCCGCCTCAAAATCGGTAGCGTCGCCACCGATTAGATCGGCGACCGCTGCTTGAGCCAGTTCCTCCGCAGGCACTCCCATCGAAGCCGCAATGGCTTCGAGTTGCTCAGATTGCGCCGCGTTCAATTCAATAGCAATTATCATGGAACGATGATCTCACCGATCCGGAACATCACCAAGGCCGCTTTTCTGGCGCCCAACGCTTGCGGTAACCGGCGCCGGCTAGAAGCGCTACCGCGCAGCGCCGCCGCGTTTCCCCCGGCGTCCGGTTGACCGCATTGTTGGGCGTGATGAACGACTCTCGAACCACCGTCTAAGCGATTCTTGGCTTTCGCCGGAACTCCGTCCAGCCAGAATACCTTCGATGCTGACGTCTTCGTCGATATCCTCCCAGTGAATGCCACGCCCCTTCCCAATCAACCGCCAGTTCCTTCGTTCCTCCGGCGAGGCGTGCAATAGACGTGGGAACCACGTCAATGGCGCTGAAATTGACCGGCCATCGCTGAGCTGTACATTCAATGCGTCGCGGGTTACTTTGACGTTTTGCGCCAAGGGTGCGGGAACTTCACTTGCTGAAATACTCATGCCAAGCCTCAATGAGCAGGTTCCGATGGTCGTTTACGATGCTTTGAATTCGCCGTAGCTCGACCGAACTGAATCCACCGCTGTTGTGCAGGCGGACAGGTTCAAGCCAGAACTTCGCAACATTATCATCTCTCTCCACATGTACATGTACCGGTTCCCTGTGGTCGCTGGAGTAAAAGAACATCCGGTAAGGCCCAACCCTCAGGATGGTCGGCATCGTTCAGAGCAGTCCATGTGTTAATTATCGCTCCGCCCCCGTAGGGACGCCGGTTACCCGGCGCCTCCGGCACAGATCCCAGCGTGCGGAACTACCGCACCGGGCTCCTCATTGATACTCGCTTCCGCAGTTAGCGAAAACACCATCATGCCAACACGATTCTCCGCGTCCGGGGATAGGGCACGATCCGCCTGCAGGCGGTTTGGTTAGGCCGCGTCGGCCTCAAGTACGGCTCGCAAACGCTCCCGCTCTGCCTCGGGCAAGTCCAAGACCATGAACCGCTCCGCCGGGTAGAGATAATCCTCACCCGACTCGTCGATGACCCGTAGACAGCCCACTTCCGTTGCTTTCGCATCCGACAAAATCCGATAGACTTTGCTAACGTCTACGTCCTCGTCCCCTGAGGTCGCAAGGCAGACGGCAAACTTGATTGGTTTCTCTTTTGTATCCATTGGCGTTAGTCCTTGTAGGATGGGTAGAGCGGAGCGAAACCCATCATGCCCCACGCGAACAGACACCATCATTCCATCCCCACCGAATCCATATCCTGCAACCCTGCACCCGCCTTGTAGCGATACCTTTTCCACCAACGCCGTAGGACTAACGTAGCTTTTGTGGGTCATGTGACCCGCTTGCTTAGCGGGTGATGGGGTCATGCGACGTCTGCGAGTCTCTGGTTTACAACGCGCCAAAATATCGACGTTTGCTCGTACTTGTGATCAAAAAAATCCTCGAAAAAGCCAACTTTGTTCAATGGCTTGGGGTACGAATACCGTTCACCATCTTCACCAATTTCCGTTACCCAATCTTTTGGCTCACCTGAGTCTATTACATCAAACAGTTCGGGTGGGTAAAGATATGGTTTTCCAGCATCGTTCAATATTCTGTAATCATCTGACTCGATGCCAATAACAAAGTACGGCTGATCTGCGGACAGGTCGGCGTAGCTGGAATTCTTTGTTTTAAGCGTAACAATCATTTCTCTGCAACCACCTTCAGTTTGGTGGAGGGGTAGAGCGGAGCGAAACCCATCATCCCTCACGCAAACAGACCATTCCATCCCCATCCAATCCATGTCCTGCAACCCTGCACCCGCCTTGTAGCGATACCTTTTCCACCAACGCCATTGCACCCGTCGTGGGACGGGAAGAGGCGATAGCCGAAACCCATCATGTGCGCCGCCAACCATTGATGGGTTTCGCTTCGCTCTACTCATCCGACGCGGGCTAGACTCACCCTTGCTGTTCCTGAATATGCGGGAGACGCAGTTGTCTCGGTCCGGACAACGACTCGCCAAACACTAAATGAGCAATCTCACTCTCGATAAATAGCTCTGACCAGCGATCGAAACGATACGCCTTCTCCCTTAGGGATCTAGGAGATAGAAGAGGCCGACGGTAAACCTGACCGGAATTGACAAACTCAGCGGTATCGCAATTTCTATGCATTACAATGTGATCTAGTTCTATGGGGAAGTCATAAATCACGCCGAGATGTAGCAATCCGACCTCGTTGCTAGGGTCTGCAACTACGCCTAGGACATGTGGCGTCGCACTCGGAATTACTCCGATCTCCTCAGCTACTTCTCTGACGACGCAATCTTCCAGGGGACAACCGGAACCGTAGTCCAAATCATCCACGTGACCACCCAACATCAGGGTGTACCGAAGCCGAAGGGACTTACGGTTCCCCTTTTTTGATCTTCGGAGGCAGAGGATCTTATGGCTATTTCGAATAATTGCGTACGCCACAATTTGCTTCACCGAAGGATTCTGTTCCGCCCAATCCCGGTCTACAAACCGACCATGATTTCGGATAGCGCAGAGCGACGCATTGACAGTGTCCTCATCGCAATAGAACTTTGGTTCGCGATAGAGGGCTTCGATCTCGGATGCAGGGACAGCCAATACTTTGCGATGACCACCAGTTTTATTGCTAGCTTGCATTTTGCTGTCTCGTAAATAGATCGAGTATTGATGTTACGATAAGAAAAGCGGTGTCGACTGGCTCCGTAGTTGAGGTGGTATCGATGTCTGTGACTGGATAGTCCTTAAGTTCTTTGTGAAGCTCTTGATACTGCGAGAGCAGCCCTGTCAACATGGCATTATTCATCGCCGTCCCAGGCCTTCGCGTAAGAGTCACCTTGTGCTCCCGGTCTAGCGACACATCTGGGCTGCAGGTAAACAAGTATACCTGGTTGATAAGGCTACTCCACTTCGGATGCAATGCGAAGTGTTTAACAATGCGATACTCTTCCTGGCTTAATTGCTTCTTTGTCTTTAGAAGGCCCATCCATGCGACGGAGTCAAACGGGCCACGATCCAGAATTACTAAATGGGGTCTATCGATATTGTAGTAAGCGACAAGTAGTTCGCTAATTGCGTAATTTAGAGCCCATGTATTGAAAGCTACGAGGTCACGCCGCAGGTGGTAAGGGGTTCGTTTGCTTGCGCCTTCAGTAGGAGCCCAAACCTTGAAGCCCATCCGTTTCAAAAAGTGGCTGATCACATCAATGTTAGTGCTCTTACCAGATTTTGGGCTTCCGGCGAACTCGACAACTATCGGGGGTAAATCAGCAGTAGCATTTCGCGTAGCGAAAACTCCTTCTGCTCGTGTGGCGAGAGCATGAAGTCTGCGATCCGTTACCTTTGTCATTTTTGTCTCTGTCTGCAAACTGCTCGCGGCAATGTTCGTTGATGTGCTGATTCTTCACGGTCGAACAAGTGGATATGTCTCGTTGCTTGCTGGCTCCGAGCGGTCCGGGCTGTTTGCGAGGATTTCATCCCAACTCTCAGATGTCGAGCAGCAGGCGCGCCGGGTCTTCGAGGTGCTGCTTCAGGGTCACGAGAAAGGACACCGCCTCGCGCCCGTCGATGATGCGGTGGTCGTAGGAGAGTGCCAGGTACATCATCGGCCGGATCACCACCTGGCCGCCCTCGGCGATGGGGCGGTCCTGGATGCGGTGCATGCCGAGGATGGCGCTCTGCGGGGGATTCAGGATCGGGGTCGAGAGCAGCGAGCCGAACACGCCGCCATTGGTGATCGTAAAGGTCCCGCCGGTCAGTTCCTCGACCTTGAGCTTGGCCTCGCGCGCCTTCTCGCCGTACTCCCGGAGCCTGGCCTCGATGTCCCCGAAAGACAGGCGCTCGACGTCCCGGAGGACGGGCACCACGAGCCCGCGCGGGGAGCTGACCGCGATGCCGAGGTCGTAGTAATCGTGGTAGACGATGTCCTCGCCCTCGAGCGCGGCGTTCACGATCGGGTAGCGCTTGAGCGCCGCGACCGTCGCCTTGCAGAAGAACGACATGAACCCGAGGCGCACCCCGTGGCGGGCTTCGAAGGCGTCGCGGTGACGGTCGCGTAGCGCCGTCACCGGCTGCATATCGACCTCGTTGAAGGTGGTGAGGATGGCGTGCTGGTGCTGGGCGGCCAACAGGCGCTCGGCGATGCGCCGGCGCAGCCGCGTCATGGTGACCCGCCGCTCCCGTGTCTCATCGGCAGGCACGACGGGCTCGGCCACCGGCGGCGCGCCTGCCGCCTTGGCGTCCCCCTTGGCGTCCTCGGCGGGCTTGACATACGTGAGCACGTCGGATTTGGTGAGGCGCCCGTCCTTCCCGCTCGCCGGGACCGCCTGAGGATCAATCGCGTGCTCGGCCACGAGCTTGCGGACGGCGGGGCTCAGCTTGGTTATCTCAGTTTTACTTTTGGCATTGTTACTTTTGGGCTCGGGTGCCGGAGCCTCGGGGCTAGGCACCGTAGGTTTGGGCTCGGGAGCAGTTGCCGGTGGGGGAGGGTGGTCGGCGACGGCCTTGAGGACGGTTGTATCGATGACGGCCAGGGTCTCGTGGCTCACGGCGGTCTGGCCCTCCTGCTTGCGCAGCTCTTTGAGGATCCCATCCTCGGGGGCGCTGACCTCGAGTGTGACCTTGTCGGTCTCGAGATCGCAGAGCGGCTCGCCGCGTGTCACGCGCTCACCCACCCGCTTGCGCCACGGGAGCAGCGTGGCGTCCGGGATCGACTCGGCGAGCTGGGGGACCTTGACCTCGACGAGCACGGTGGGTTACGCGGTCATCTGCCGGGCCAGGGCCATGCGATCGAGCCGGAGCGCCTCGTCCACCAGGGCCTGCTGCTGCTCGAGGTGCTTGGAGCTGTAGCCGACCGCGGGCGAGGCCGAGTAGGGGCGCGCCACGAGCCGGAGTTGCTGGGGCTCGTGCAGCCGCCCGAACAGGTGCAGGCGCGCCAGGAGATACACCCAGGCCCCCTGGTTGCGCGGCTCCTCCTGGACCCACACCACGTCCAGGGCGTTGGGATAGGCCGAGAGCGCGGCGTCCATCTCCTCGACCGGGAAGGGGTAGAGCTGCTCGACGCGAACGATGGCCGTGTCCTGGATCTTGTGCGCCCGGCGCGCCTCCAATAGATCGAAATACACCTTGCCGCTGCACACCAGCACGCGGTCCACGCCTTTCGGATCGAGGGGATCGACCTCGTGCATCACGGGCTCGAAGCGCCCATGGGTGATCTCCGGCAGGGTGGAGGTCGCGAGCCGATGGCGCAACAGGCTCTTCGGGCTCATGACCACGAGCGGTTTGCGATAGCGGCGCAGCACCTGGCGCCTGAGGAGATGAAAGCACTGCGCCGGGGTGCTCGGGACGCACACCTGGATGTTCTCCTCGGCCGCCAATTGGAGATAACGTTCGAGGCGCGCCGAGGAATGCTCCGGGCCCTGGCCGTCATAGCCGTGCGGCAGCAACAACACGAGCCCGCATAGCCGCCCCCACTTGGCCTCGCAGGAGGTGATGAACTGGTCGATCACGACCTGCGCCCCGTTCGCGAAGTCGCCGAACTGGGCCTCCCACACCACCAGCGCATTGGGCTCGGAGCTGCTGAAGCCGTACTCGAAACCCAGGACCGCCTCCTCCGAGAGGATGGAGTTGACCGCCAGAAAACTCGCCTGGCCCTCGCGGATGTGCTGCAAGGGGACGAAGGTCTCGTCGGTCTTCTGGTCGTGGATGACGGCATGGCGGTGAAAGAAGGTGCCACGCTCGCTGTCCTGACCGGACAGCCGCACCGGGAAGCCCTCATCGACCAGGCTCGCATAGGCCAGGGTCTCGGCACATCCCCAGTCCATGGGGAGCTTGCCCTCCGCCATCTCGCGGCGCTGCTCGATGATGCGGTTGACGGCACGGTGCAACTCGAAATGCCCCGGTACTTCGGTGAAACGCTCGGCGAGCGCCCGGATCCGGTCCGAGGTGATCTGGGTTTCGCAGGGCTCGCGCCAGTGTTTTCCCAGGAAGGCCTCGAAGCTCACGCGCAGCTCGTTCTTGATGTTGTAGACGAGTGCCCCGGCCACGACCTCGTTGTCTTCCAACGATTCCACGTAATGCCGTTCCAGGGACTGCGTTTCCTCGGCGCTGACCACGCCTTCGGCCACGAGCCTGGCCGCATACGTCTCGACCACCGGCGGTTGCTGCCGGACCTTCTGGTACATGATGGGCTGGGTCGCCGCCGGCTCGTCGGCCTCGCTGTGGCCGTGCTTGCGATAGCACACGAGGTCGATCACCACGTCCTTGTTGAACTCCATGCGGTAATCCAGGGCCAGCCCGGCGACCATGACGACGGCCTCGGGGTCATCGCCATTCACGTGCAGTATGGGCGCCTGGACCATCTTGGCGACATCGGTGCAATAGAGCGTCGAGCGCGAATCGAGCGGGTCGCTGGTGGTGAACCCAATCTGGTTGTTGATGATGACGTGGATGGTCCCCCCGGTCGTATAGCCGCGGGTCTGCGACAGGTTCAAGGTCTCCATCACCACGCCCTGGCCGGCGAAGGCCGCGTCCCCGTGCAGGAGGATGGGCAACACCGAGTCGCGGGCCTTGTCATGGCGGCGCTCCTGCCGGGCCCGCACCGAGCCCTGCACCACCGGATCGATGATCTCGAGGTGCGAGGGGTTGAAGGACAAGGTAAGGTGGACCGGGCCGCCCGGCGTGGTGATGTCCGAAGAATAACCGAGGTGATACTTGACATCGCCGGAGCCGACCCCGTCCTTGTCCTTGCCTTCGAATTCATCGAAGAGCTCGGCCGGGTGTTTGCCCACGGTGTTGACGAGGACGTTGATGCGGCCGCGGTGGGCCATGCCGATCACGACCTCCTGGACCCCGAGCCTGCCGGCCCCCTGGACCAGATCGTCGAGCAGCGGGATGGTGCTCTCGCCGCCCTCCAGCGAGAAGCGCTTCTGCCCCACGTACTTTCGGTGCAGAAACTGTTCGAGCGTGGTGGCCGCGACCAGGCGTTCCAGGACCCGGTGCCTCTTCGCCGGCGACAGCCCGGACTGCCCCCGGCCGGCCTCGAGGCGCTGTTGGATCCAGCGCTTCTGGTGGGTGTCGTTGATGTGCATGTACTCGGCCCCGACGGTGCGGCAGTAGGTGGCGCGCGCGATGTCGAGGATCTCGCGCAAGGTGGCCTTGGCCGGACCGACCAGTGACCCGGTGTTGAACGTGATATCCAGGTCCTCGTCGGTAAGCCCATGGAAGGCCGGGTCGAGCTCCGCCACTTCCGGGCGCTCGTACTGGCGCAAGGGATCGAGGTCGGCCTGCCGATGGCCACGAAAGCGGTAGGCGTTGATGAGTTGGAGCACGGCGACCTGCTTTTGAAAGCGGTCGTCCAGCCCCGCATCGGCGGCCCCGCGCGGGGTGACTTGTGGGCGTCCGGCGCCATCCGCGAGGTCGGAAAACACCTCGCGCCAGGCGGGGTCCATGACGTCGGGATCCCGTAGGAACGCCTCATAGAGCGGCTCCAGGATGCCCAGATTAGCCGTCGAAATGACTGTAGAGGTTTGTGTCTGCATGGTGCGTAACTGGTTGCGACGCCGGGTTCCTACCGATGGGACCTGGCATACGTATCGTTGTTCTAAGATGTGCCTGGAGTTGTATCAGCGCAACACACCTCGCGGATCTCTTAGGGTGTGCAGTGCAATAATACCTAATTGTGTGCGCCTGGCCAAGGTTTGCGTCGGCCCGCGCGCGGGCTGGCCTTGCTGCGACGCGCAAACTGACGATATGCTAGGCACCGGGATCACACAGGTGGTATGGTGCCGGCGCGGCGATACCACGGAACGGAGATGGGCATGGCGAAAGAGACGGTCACGATCATAGACAACAGCACCGGCACGAGCATCGAGTGCCCGATCCTGCGGGGCAGCGACGGCCCTGCGGTGGTCGATATCGGCGAGCTTTACGATCGGCTGGGGATGTTCACCCTGGACCCGGGGTATGGGGCCACGGCGAGCTGCCGCAGCGGCATCACCTACATCGATGGCGATCACGGCATCCTGCGCTACCGGGGCTATCCCATCGAACAACTGGCCGAGCGCAGCACCTTCCTGGAGGTGGCCTACCTCCTCATCTATGGGGATCTGCCCACGGCCTCACAGATGGCGGAGTTCGAGTCCTCGCTCCGCGAGCACAACATGGTGCACGAGCACCTGACCCGGTTCTTCGGGGGCTACCGCTACGACGCCCATCCGATGTCGATGATGGTGGGAGTGATGGGGGCCATGGCCTCCTACTATCACGACATCATGAACATCTACAGCGAAGAAGACCAGGACATGACGGTGCGGCGTATCCTCGCCAAGATGCCCAACCTCGCCGCGAAATGCTACAAGCATCCGGCCGGCCGCCCGTTCGTGTATCCCAACAACTCGCTGGGCTACGTCGAGAACTTCCTGAACATGGCGTTCGCGATCCCCTCGGAGCCGTATGTCATCAACGCGGTCGCGGTGCGCGCCCTCGACCTCCTGCTGATCCTGCACGCGGACCACGAGCAGAACGCCAGCACCTCGGCGGTGCGGCTCGCGGGCAGCACCGAGAGCAACCCCTATACCTGCGTGGCGGCCGGCATCGCGACCCTCTGGGGCAAGGCCCACGGTGGCGCGAACGAGGCCGTGATCCATATGCTGAACGACATCAAGGACCCGAAGGACGTGCAGAAATTCGTCGATCGCGCCAAGGACAAGCAGGATGGCTACCGGCTCATGGGCTTCGGTCATCGCGTCTACAAGAACTACGACCCGCGCGCCAAGTGCATCCAGGAAGCCTGTCACGAGGTCCTGCATCATCTGCAGGCCAACGCCCAGCGCCCGATCTTCGAGATCGCCATGAAGCTCGAGGAGATCGCGTTGAAGGATCCGTTCTTTCAGGAGCGCAAGCTCTATCCCAACGTCGATTTCTATTCCGGGATCATCCTGCAGGCCCTCGGTATCCCGACGCGCATGTTCACGGTGATGTTCGCCCTGGCGCGTGTCGCGGGCTGGCTCGCCCAGTGGCGCGAGATGATCCGCAAAGAGCACGAGGGCTTCCGCATCGGCCGGCCCAGACAGCTCTATGTGGGGCCCGCGGAGCGCGATTACGTTCCCATGAACGAACGCTGAGCCGCCATATAATATATTAACAGGACGGGGCGCATGAAAGCATCAACACAAGTCACCATCACCGGGGCGGCGGGCCAGATCGGCTATGCCCTGATCTTCCGTGTCGCGTCCGGAGAGATGTTGGGCCGAGACCGGCCGGTGGTGTTGCGGCTCTTGGATATCGCGGCGGCCCAAAAGGCCTTGACGGGGGTAGTGATGGAGGTCCTGGACTGCGCCTTCCCGCTGGTGCAGGACATCGTGATCACCGACGATCCGAACATTGCCTTTCAGGACGCGGCCTATGCCCTATTGGTCGGCGCGCGGCCGAGGGGCCCCGGGATGGAGCGCAGCGATCTCCTGGCCGCGAACGGCGGGATCTTCAAGGTCCAGGGCCAGGCGCTCAACAAGCATGCGAGCCGCCAGGTCAAGGTGGTGGTGGTCGGCAACCCCGCCAACACCAATGCACTGACCGCGCTACGCAGCGCCCCCGACCTGAGCCCGCGGTGCTTCTCGGCGCTCACGCGACTCGATCACAACCGCGCGCTCGCGCAACTGGCGGAGAAGACCGGCGCTCCTGTCGGCGATATCCGGCGGGTCATCATCTGGGGCAATCACTCCACGACCCAGTATCCCGACCTCCACCACGCGACCGTGCGCGGCGAGGCGGCGATGGATCTCGTCGATGAGAAATGGATGGTCGATGCCTTCATCCCGAGGGTCGCGAAACGCGGCGCCGAGATCATCGACGCACGCGGTGCGTCGAGCGCCGCTTCGGCCGCCAACGCGGCCATCGAGCACATGCGCGATTGGGTCCTCGGCACCCCGGAGGGCGACTGGACCAGCATGGCGGTCGCGAGCGACGGCAGCTACGGCATCGCCCCCGGCCTCGTCTATTCCTTCCCCGTCACCACGAAGAACGGCGAATACGCGATCGTTCCCGACCTGCCCATCAACGCCTTCAGCCGGGATCGGATCGACCTGACCCGCCAGGAGCTGGAAGAAGAACGCGCGGCGGTCGAAGCGTTGCTGGCCTAGAGCGCGACATCGAGGCCAGAGCGCGCCGGGACCGCCCGCTACGTCGAAACGCTGGATACGGCGATCGCCCAGGACATTGTCAGTCGGGTCATCAGTGTCATCGACCCGGCGGGCTAGCCCGCATTTCTCACCGCGGCCCGTCGCGAGGCCGATTCGGCTGCGACCGGTCCCAGCCTGCTCCGCCCCTAGAAATGATAGCCGAGCCGTACCAGATGGAAGTTGATCCCGGGGTTGGAGTCGCCGATGCTCAGGTTCGACAGGTGCTGGTAGCGGTAGCCCAGCTCGAAACGGGCCCGGTCGCCGAAGCGGATCCCGATCCCGCCGTGGCTTCCGAAGGCGATTTCCGTAGAGAAGTCCTTGTCGCCCAACTGATCGTCGGTCATGCCGTGGACACCGACCCCGGCCTCCAGGTAGGGTAGGATGCCGTAGGTCATGGACGCCTTCTGAAAGCGGAGCACCGGCGTCAGCCCGAACTCGCCGAGCGATCCGGTGCCCGTCCGGCCCTCGTCGCCTGCCCAGTAGCTCGCCGAGAGCTCGACGTAACCGCCGAGATACCAGTCGCCGGCGGGCAGCCACTGGACGCCCCAGTCCCACTGCAAGGCCAGGCCGCCGCGCCCGATGCCGTCGTCGCCGCTGCCGGCCTCGACGGCGAAGGCGCCGATGCGCAGGGGGGAGGCGTCCGCCGTAAGCCGCACGTCGCCGCCTGTGCCGATCTCGCCGGTAAGCGTGTCGCCGGCCCGGGCCTCGATCGGACACACGCCGCAGAGCGCCGCGCCGAGCACGAAGGTCATCGCATGAGTACGCATCGGGATCCCCCGTTTATTGTGCTTATACGGCGAGCAAGCCACACGAAAAGGACCGCGCGGCAAAGCGGCACTGCCCTGCCGGCGGCGGTGTCGAGCGATGCTATCATCGCGCCGGTGGCACACGATGAATAGGGCGGCGATCGAGGCCTGGCTCCTCGCCGATGTGGGCGGCACCCGTACACGACTCGCATCCCTCGCGGCGGACGGGACGCTCGTGCCGATCCGCGTGACCGACAACGATCGCTATCCCGATCTGCGCGCCGTCATCGAATCGGGCCTGGAATCGTTCCCGAAAGATCGTTCGCGGCTCGGGGCGGCGTTCGCCGTGGCCGCGCCTATCGTCGGGGATGCGGTTGCGATGACCAACCGGGACTGGGATTTCTCCATCGCGGGGCTCGGGCGCGAGCTCGGGGTTGCGCGGCTGCACGTTCTCAACGACTTCGCCGCCATCGCCTGGTCGATTCCGGCCCTGGCCGCCGAGGACACGGTGCCGATCGGCCAAGGCACGGCCTGTTCGGCCAGCGATGGCGGCCCGATCGGCGTTCTTGGTCCAGGCACGGGGCTCGGGGTGTCGGGGCTCATCCCCTGCGATCGGGGTTACGCCGCCCTCGCCAGCGAAGGCGGGCATGTCACGCTCGCGCCCGCCTGCGAGGGAGAAGAAGCCGTGGTGGCCATGGTGCGGCAACGCTTCGGCCATGCCTCGGCCGAGCGCCTGGTCTCGGGGCCCGGGCTCGTCATGCTCTATGAATGCCTGCGGACGCTGGCCGGACAGGAACCGAATAGCGTGCGTCCGGAGGACGTCACCGCGCTCGCGCTCGGCGGGTCCGACCCCATCGCGGCGCGCACGCTCGGGATGTTCTTCGGATTTCTCGGCAGCATCGCCGGCAACCTGGCGCTCACGCTCGGCGCGCTCGGCGGCATCTACCTCGCCGGCGGGATCCTGCCGCGTCTCGCCGACGCCCTCGGGGCCTCGGAGTTCCGCGAACGTTTCGTCGCCAAGGGGCGTTATCGGCGTTATCTCGAGCCCATCCCCACGCGCCTCATCGTCCACCCCTGTCCGGCCCTGCCGGGCCTCTGTGCCTTCGTCGAGCGCGCTTAACGCAGGGCCTCGAGCGCCGGGGCGAATCCTTCCAGCGACAGGGCGACGCGGATCGGCTGGCGTTGCCCGTCGTGGAAGATCAGCTCGGCGTTCTGCGCCTGCTTCAGCGCGTCCAAGAGCGCGGCACCGAGCTTCAGGCCACCGCGGCAGCCCTGTGCATCACAACGCTCGATCGGGAAGCTCACCGGTTCGGCGGTTCCGATCTGGAGGCTCGCCCCCGGCGGGAGCGAGATCCCGAGCGGCAGGGTGAAGAGCGCGATGGGCTCCGTGCGGCCCGGTACGAGACCGATGGCGGCACGCACCACGCGCTGCCCGCTGGCTCGCGTGACCACGTCCTGCACGATGGAACACCGCTCCTGGCCGCGCTTCGCCTGCTCGCAGCGCAGGCTCCACTGGCCGAATACCTGGCGTACCTCGGGTTCGGCAGCGGCCCCGACTACCGCCAGGGCGATGAGGCAGAAGACTCGGCGCCGCACGCCCCATCGTCCGGCATAGATCACCCGCTTCAAGGCGCCGGCCACACGATGGTGAGTCGCGAATGGTGAGTGTCGAATGGAGAAGGGGGAACGGCCCGACATCGACAGGCGGGTTCAAGGTACCGGCGTCCCGCCGATGCCGAAACCAGATCCGGCAGGGTGCGGAAGGCGGTACCACCAATCGGGGACGCGGAGGTCGGTGAAGACGTCGTAGGGATCGTACGGTTTGATATCGATGACCGGGGTCCCGTCGTAGGCATCGAGGCGCCGGACCTGCAGGCAGTGTCCGGTCCGCTCGAGCAACTCTACCACCGCGAGCCCGATCGGGTTCGGCCGGTCCCGGCCGCGCGTCGACAGCACCCCGGTGAGCGGCAGGTCCTCGCGCCCGCGCGGGTGGACCATCGGGCGGTACCGGGCGGGATCGTGGCGGTGCATCCAGTAGATCACGATGAGGTGGGAGTAGCCTTCGAGCCCGGAGAGCGCCTCCGTGTAGGCTTCGTCGACCACGATCTCGGCGACCATCTCGGCCCGCAAGCACGCTATGTCCGCGTCCGGTACCCGATGCCGGACGTGGCCGATGGACTTCAGCTCGATGTGGTCCAAGCGCGCGACTAAGGGGCGGGGTCGTCGTTGCGGCGGACGATGGCCTTGTGCTTCTCGATGACGATGTATTCCCCTTCCAGCGTCTTCCCACCCGTGGCCCTTTGGAGGTCGCGCCTCCACCAATAGAAACGCAAGCCGAGCACCACGGCGGCGACTGCGAATATGGAGAGGAAGATGGCGAAGAACAGGCTCGCGAGCGCGATCCCGAGGAGGGCCGCGGGCAGGAGCCATAGCGGGTTCGACAAGACCCGCCTCAGAATCGTGTGTGCGAAATCCGCCTTCATGCCGGCCGAATGAGCGCGACCACCCGGTCGATGGGGACATCACGGGCCTCCGCCTCGTGTCTCATCTTGTGCTCGATGGTGCCTTGCTCGAGGCCGCGATCACTCAGGACCAGGCGGTGGGGGACGCCGATGAGGTCGAGATCGGTGAACATGACCCCGGCGCGCTCGCCGCGGTCATCGACCAAGACGTCGATGCCGGCCGCTTCGAGCTGGGCGGCGATGTCCTCGACCGCCGCTTGCAGGCGCAGCGAGCGGTGCAGGTTGATGGGGGCCAGGGCCACCTCGAAGGGCGCGATGGCGGGCGGCCACAGGATCCCGCGTTCGTCGTGGTGCTGCTCGATGGCGGCGGCGACCACCCGCGAGACCCCGATCCCGTAGCACCCCATCATCACGGTCACCGCCTGGCCGCGTTCGTCCAAGCAGGTCGCCCCCAGCGCGCGGCTGTACTTGTCGCCGAGCTGGAAGATGTGGCCGACCTCGATGCCGCGGGCGATGGTCAAGGTGCCGCGGCCGTCCGGGCTCGGGTCGCCTTCCGCTACGTTGCGGAAGTCGAAGACGTGTGGCGTTAGCTGCTGGTCGCGGTTCCAGTTGACACCGGTGAGATGGTAGCCATCCTCGATGGCGCCGCAGACGAAATCGCTCATGGAAGCTACGGCGCGGTCGGCGATGATGCCCATTCCAGGTGGTGTGTGTTGCAGGTTCACGGGACCGATGTAGCCGGCACGACAGCCCAGATGGAGCTCTATTTCCTCGTCGCTGGCGAAGCGGAAGTCACCGATCCGCTTGCGTGCCTTGACTTCGTTTAGCTCGTGGTCCCCGCGCAGCAACAGGAGGCAGAATTCCTCGGTGTGCCCGGGATCGAGCCTAACCACGGCGATGGTCTTCAGTATCTCCTGCGGCGGCACGCGCAGAAACTCGCTCACCTCGGCGATGGTCTTCTTGCCTGGCGTGGAGATTCTTTTCATGGCCGCGTCGCCGGCCGGGCGGGGGTGGGGAGGCGCCAACGCTTCCGCAAAGTCCAGGTTGGCGGCGTAGTCGGAAGTGGGGCAATAGGCGATGCGGTCCTCACCGGATTCGGCCAGCACATGGAACTCGTGGGACAGCGCGCCGCCGATGTTGCCGGTGTCCGCGAGCACCGCCCGGAAATCGAGACCGACGCGCTGGAAGATGCGCGTATAGGCCTCGTGCATGCGCGCGTAGGTCTCCTCCAGCGAGCCTTGGTCGAGATGGAAGGAATAGGCGTCCTTCATGAGAAACTCGCGGGCGCGCATGACCCCGAAGCGCGGCCGGACCTCATCGCGGAACTTGGTCTGGATCTGATAGAAGTTCGCGGGGAGTTGCTTGTAGCTCCGGATCTCGCGCCGCACCAGATCGGTGATGACCTCTTCGTGGGTGGGACCGAAGCAGAACTCGCGTTGGTGGCGGTCGCGTAGCCGCAACAGCTCCGGGCCGTACTGGGCCCAGCGCCCGGACTCCTGCCACAGCTCCGCCGGTTGGACCGCCGGCATCAGGACCTCCTGAGCCCCGGTCCTGTCCATCTCCTCGCGGACGATGCGTTCGACCTTGCGGAGCACCCTCAGCCCGAGCGGCAGCCAGGTATAGATCCCGGCCGCGACCCTGCGGATCATGCCGGCCCGCAGCATGAGCCGGTGGCTCGCGACCTCGGCCTCGGCCGGCAGCTCCCGGAGGGTCGGGAGCAGGAGCTTAGAGAGGCGCATCAGGGTTCGCAGTGCAGGGCGATCCAGTCCCGCGTCTTGGCGACCGAGGCCTGGTGCTCCTCGTCGGTCTGTATGACGCGGGTGCCGTCGGATTCGGTCCGGTAGCTGCGGGGTGAGTCGGCCAAGGACTCGGCCTGGCGCCGCGCCTCTTGGCAGGCCGACTGGTTCTCCTTATCCTCCGTGGCCTTCTTGCGGGCCTCGTCCTCTCGGTCCTGGCGCTCGTCGGCGCGGATGTCGAATCTCTCGATCTCTTTATCCAGTGCCTCGCGTGCCCTGGTCGAATCGACCTTGGGCGGGGGCTTGATGGTCTCGGCCGGCCGCCCCGGGGGCGGGGACTCGGAATAGTGTACCTGGCCCTCGGCATCGCGCCACTTGTACATCTCCGCGAGCACCGGGGACGCGGCCGCGCATAGGGCGGCGCACAGGAGGGGCCATGGGGGGTGCTCGATCATGGTGGGCGTTGTGGCTAACGGGACCGCGGCGACTATAAACCGATTCGGCCGCGGACGTAAGCGTCCCGAGACCGACCCGTCTGCCGGTTCGCCCCGCACGCTCGCTTGACCTCGCCCCGTGATCCCGTTAACTTTCTTTAGTTTTCTGGGTCACGCCCAGCCCCTCTGGGGCTGCGGCGCAGGGCGCCGGCCCGACCTTTTCCTGCGAGGGGGCGCGCCCGGCTTCCGGCGGGGCCGCCGCGGCACCAAGCTCGAGGGCACGACGGCGTCTCCGACGGACGTCGATACGGGCCCCCGTCCTGAATCATTCTTCCGAGAGAGGGGTGGGGTGGCTCCCTCGGGTCCCGTCGCCCTCCGGGAGAGGTTGCTCCCTTGGGTCCGCTCCCCCTCCGGCTGAGGGCCGGGGTCAGGGGTCGAAGAGGGGTGAGGGGATGGAAACGCGCGATCGGTGAGTGCGCGGTATCGCAGGGGGCCCTCACGAACCTTGGATGCGAACCGTATGTGCGTCCGGGGATTGCGGTGGAAGTCATTCCTCGTACAGCGATACGGGGGGAGCGCTAGTGGCTGAAAGATTACGCGGTGCCGAGATCTTCTGGAGGTGTCTCGCGGACGAAGGCGTCGAGTTCGTCTTCGGCTACCCCGGCGGGGCGGTCCTGCACATCTATGACGAGCTGTACAAGCAAGACACCGTCAAGCACATCTTGGTGCGCCACGAGCAGGGCGCGACCCATGCGGCGGACGGCTATGCGCGCGCCACGGGCAAACCCGGTGTCGTGCTCGTGACCTCGGGTCCGGGCGCGACCAACTGCGTGACCGGGATCGCCACCGCCTACATGGACTCCATCCCGCTCGTGGTCTTCACCGGCCAGGTGCCCACCCATCTCATCGGCAACGACGCCTTCCAGGAGGTCGATGCCATCGGCATCACCCGCCCCTGCGTCAAGCACAACTTCCTGGTCGAGCGGGTCGAGGACCTGGCGACCACCATCAAGAAGGCCTTTTACATCGCAGGCTCCGGCCGGCCGGGGCCCGTGGTCGTCGATATCCCCAAGGACGTCACGGCCGACAGCGCGGGATACCGCTACCCCGAGTCCGTCGAGATCCGCTCCTACAAGCCGGTCACCCGCGGCCATCCGATCCAGATCAAGAAGGCGGCGGTGCTCATCGGCGCGGCCAAGCGGCCCATGATCTACACCGGAGGGGGCGTGGTCCTCGACAACGCCTCCGAGGTCCTGACCGAGTTCACCCGCCTGCTCGGGTTTCCGATCACCAATACCCTCATGGGCCTGGGCGCGTTCCCAGGAACCGACCCGCAGTTCATCGGCATGCTCGGGATGCACGGCACCTACGAGGCCAACATGGCCATGCACCATTGCGATGTGTTGATCGCGATAGGCGCGCGCTTCGATGACCGGGTGACCGGGGATCTGAAGCAGTTCTGTCCCGAGGCCAAGATCGTCCACATCGACGTGGACCCGTCGTCCATCTCGAAGAACGTCCCGGTGCACATCCCCATCGTGGGTCCTGCCGGGAGCGTGCTGCGCGATCTCCTCGCCACGATGCGCGAGTGCGGCTCGAAATCCGACGCGACCGCGCTCGCCGCCTGGTGGGACCAGATCAGGAAATGGCAGGCCATCGATTGCCTTCGCTACGACCGCAAGTCCGAGGTCATCAAACCGCAGTTCGTCGTCGAGGAGCTGTACCGTCTGACCGAGGGCCGGGCCTACGTGACCTCGGACGTGGGGCAGCACCAGATGTGGGCCGCGCAGTTCTACAAGTTCGACCATCCCAGGCGCTGGATCAACTCCGGCGGGCTCGGCACCATGGGCTTCGGTCTGCCCGCGGCCATGGGCGTGCAGCTCGGCTTCCCGGACGATACGGTCGTGTGCGTGACCGGCGAGGCGAGCCTGGTCATGTGCATCCAGGAGCTTTCCACCTGCCTGCAGTACCGCCTGCCCATCAAGGTCTTGAACCTCAACAATCGCTACATGGGCATGGTCCGCCAGTGGCAGGAGTTCTTCTACGATCGGCGCTATTCGCATTCCTACATGGATGCCCTGCCCGATTTCGTCAAGCTAGCCGAGAGCTTCGGGCATGTCGGCATGCGCATCGAAAAATCCGGTGATGTGGCGCCGGCCTTGAAACAGGCACTGGCGATGAAGGACCGTCTGGTGTTGATGGATTTCATCACCGACCAGACCGAGAACGTCTATCCGATGATTGCCTCGGGCAAGGGCCATCATGAGATGCACCTCTCCCCGGAACGGGAACTGGCGTAGGTGCGCCGGGTCCTTTCCATCCTCCTGGAGAACGAGGCCGGGGCCCTGTGCCGGGTGGCCGGACTGTTTTCGGCGCGCGCCTATAACATCGAGTCGTTGACCGTCGCGCCCACCGAGGACCCGACGGTGTCGCGCATGACGCTCGTGACTGGCGGCTCGGACGAGATCATCGAACAGATCACCAAGCAGTTGAACAAGCTCGTCGATGTGATCAAGCTGATGGATCTCGGCGAGGACCAGCACATCGAGCGCGAGCTGATGCTCCTCAAGGTGGGTGCCACCGGTATGGCCCGCGAGGAGATCAAACGGCTCGTCGATATCTTCCGCGGGCGCATCATCGATGTCAGCCACACCATCTACGTCATCGAGCTGACCGGGACGAGCGAGAAGATCGACGCTTTCCTGAACGGCATCGACAAGAAACTGATCCTGGAGGTGGTGCGTTCCGGAGTGTCCGGGATCGCGCGCGGCGAGCAGGCGCTCAGGGTATGAAGCCTATTCTTGGTATGGCGTTTCAGAAATAACCTAACTATCACTCCGTTCGGCCTGAACGTAGGGCCGCAGGCCCGGGGTCGAAGGCCGGAGCAGAGAATCCTATGAGAATCTATTACGACAAAGACGCCGACCTGTCCCTCATCAAGGACCGGCGCGTCGCCATCATCGGTTACGGTTCGCAAGGCCATGCCCATGCCAACAACCTCAGGGACTCGGGTGTCGCGGTGGTCGTGGCCCTGCGACCGGGCTCCGAGACCGCCACCAAGGTCGCCGCGGCCGGACTGGCGAGCGCCTCGGTGGAAGAGGCCGTGGGCGGAGCCGACCTCGTCATGGTCCTCGCCCCCGACGAGCATCAGGCGGCCCTGTACCGCGAGCGCATCGAGCCGCACCTGCGTGAGGGCAAGACGCTGGCCTTCGCCCATGGATTCAACATCCATTTCCGACAGATCGAGCCGCGCCCCGACCTCGACGTGATGATGGTCGCCCCCAAGGGTCCGGGCCATCTGGTGCGCTCGACCTATACCCAGGGCGGCGGGGTGCCGTGTCTCATTGCCGTCCAGCAAGACGCCTCGGGCCAGGCCCGCGAAGTGGCGCTCGCCTATGCCTCCGCGATCGGCGGCGGGCGCGCCGGTGTCATCGAGACGAACTTCCGTGAGGAGACCGAGACCGACCTGTTCGGCGAACAGACGGTCCTGTGCGGGGGGATCACCGCCCTCATCCAGGCCGGCTTCGAGACCCTGGTCGAGGCCGGCTACTCGCCCGAGATGGCCTATTTCGAGTGCCTGCACGAGACCAAGCTCATCGTGGACCTGATATACGAGGGCGGCCTCGCCGACATGCGCTACTCGATATCGAATACCGCCGAGTACGGCGACTTCACGCGCGGCCCGCGCGTCATCGGCGAGGCCTCGCGCCAAGCCATGAAGAAGATCCTGAACGAGATCCAGACCGGCCAGTTCGCCCGCGAGTTCATTCTCGAAAACCAGGCCGGCGCACCCGTCCTGAAAGCCATGCGCCGCACCGGCCGTGAGCACCCCATCGAGCAGATCGGCGCCAAGCTGCGGGAGATGATGCCGTGGATCAAGAGCAATCGGCTGGTGGACCGGTCGCGGAACTGAGCGAGGATTGGCTCACGGCTGTGGTCCCGACCTAGCGTCGTATGGCATAGGTCGCTACCTTCACAGGGAGAGAATTAGGGTAATATGCAGATTCTGCCTAGCACCCTAATTTCGGGCTCTGTCTAATCAACGGTTAGC
>JBOIDT010000002.1:0-56020 GCA_050740755.1 Gammaproteobacteria bacterium | reverse complement strand
GATGGTCAATCACTTCTATGTGTACTGTGTGGACCGGGACTTCGGTCCGTTCTTCTTGAAGTTCTGCACCTACTTTCCCTACACCGCCAAGTTGTGTTTGAACGGGCACGAGTACCTCAAGCGGCGGCTCACGCAACGGGGGGTTGCCTATGAGGCGCTGGACAACGGAGTCTTGTCCTGTGAGGACCCGAGACGCGCCCAAGCCCTGTGCGACGGATTGTCTGCTTCGACGCTCGACGCCCTGTTGAGGAAGTGGCTGTGGAAGCTCCCCCACCCCTACTCTGCCAAGGACCGTCGGGCGGAATACCGCTATCAGGTGTCGATCCTGCAAGCCGAATTCTCTCTGACCCAGGTGCTCGACCGTCCGGTGACGGTACGAACCCACGACCCTGGGATTACGCGTGGCGCTGTTCTTCTCCCGCACCTACACCCGGCTCTTGCGACCTATCCTCGCCGGCATCGCTCCCAACGCGCCATCCGCCCGCTCCCCTATCCGCGCTGCCTTCGAGAGGCTTCAAACCCTCATCGACCAAGCCTGTCAGGAGGCACAACTCGCCGCCGGATAAACTTGACTCATTTGCACCATAGTTCATGATGCAAGTACTCTAGACGGTCAAATGCCGCCGCACCAGTTCCTCGTGCAATTCGCCGATCGCGCCGCCGGCCACCAGCCGCCCCCTCTCCATGAGGTAAAACCGATCCGCGACCCGTCGCGCGAAGGGCAGCTTCTGCTCGACGAGGAGCACCGTGAGGCCCTGGTCGCGGTTGAGGCGCAGGATGATGTCGCCGATCTCGGCGACGATGTTGGGCTGGATGCCCTCGGTCGGCTCATCGAGCACGAGGAGCCGCGGCTCCAGGACCAGCGCGCGGCCGATGGCGAGCTGCTGCTGCTGGCCACCCGAGAGATCGCCGCCGCGCCGGTGGAGCATGTCCTCGAGCACCGGGAAGGTCTCGAAGACCAGCGCCGGAATTCCTTGATTACCGCTGGCACGACCACGGCCGGTACGGCTGCGACGGGCGCGCCTGGTTTTGACGCCCAGACCCACCCGCAGGTTCTCCTCGACCGTGAGCAGGGGGAAGATCTCGCGCCCCTGCGGCACATAGCCGATCCCGAGCGCCGCGCGCTCATGCGCCGGCAGGCGCGTCAGCTCCCGGCCATCGAACCGCAGGGTACCCGATCGGATCGGGAGGAGGCCCATCGCGCACTTGAGGAGCGTGCTCTTGCCGACCCCATTGCGGCCCATGAGGCAGGTGCAGGAGCCCTCCGGGACCTCCAAGCTCAGGTCCCAGAGCGTGTGACTCTCACCGTAATACTGGTTGAGATCAGTGATGGAGAGCATGTGCCTTCCCTGGATCGCCCCCGGCCGTATCTCCTAAGTAGACTTCTATCACCTCGGGGTTCTGCTGCACGTCCTGCATCTTGCCCTCGGCGAGCACCCTCCCCTCATGAAGCACCGTGACCCGACGCCCGATGGAGCGGACAAACTCCATATCGTGCTCAACCACGATGATCGTGTGGCGGCCGGCCAGGGATTGGAGCAGCGCCGCGGTGTGCTCGATCTCCTGATGTGTCATCCCCGCGACCGGCTCATCGAGGAGCAGGAGCCTCGGGTCCTGCATGAGCAGCATCCCGATCTCGAGCCATTGCTTCTGGCCGTGGGCGAGCACCTCTGCGCGCCGCTCGCGGACGCCCGACAGGCCGATGATCGCGAGCACCTCGTCGATGCGCTCGCGCGCCTCACGGCTGAGTCGCGCGACCAAGGTCGGCCAAACCGCCTTGTTGGTGTGGAGTGCGAGCCACAGGTTTTCGAATACCGTCTGGTGCTCGAACACCGTGGGGCGCTGGAACTTGCGTCCGATCCCGGCCTTTGCGATCTCGGGCTCGGAAAGGCGCAGGAGGTCGATGTTATGGCCAAAATAAGCCGTACCGCGCTGGGGCCGGGTCTTGCCGGTGATGACGTCCATGAGCGTGGTCTTGCCGGCGCCGTTCGGGCCGATCAGGCAACGCAGCTCGCCGTCGTCCACGTACAAGCTGAGTCCGTTCAGGGCCTTGAAGCCGTCGAAGGAGACGGTGAGGTCCTCGATATAGAGGATCGTGCCCGGCCCGGTGTCGAGCACCGGGCCCTGCGCCTGGCCGAAGCCATACTGCATCAGGTCCACCTTGCGGTAGTGCGCCGGGGGGCGTGAGGGCAGGGCCATCACTCGGCCCCCTTGCGCGCCTTGAGGAGACCGACGATCCCGCGCGGCAGAAACACCGTGACCAGGACGAACATCGCGCCCAACGCGAACACCCACATCTCGGGCAGCGCTCCGGTCATCCAGGTCTTCGCGTAGTTCACGACGATGGCCCCGACCACCGCGCCGTAGAGCGTGGCGCGCCCGCCCATCGACACCCAGATCACCATCTCGATGGAGTTCAAAGGTGAGAACTCGCTCGGGTTGATGATCCCGACCTGGGGGACGTACAGGGCCCCGGCGATCCCGGCGAGCACCGCCGAGAGCACGAAGACCCAGAGCTTGTAGAGTTCGACCCGGTAGCCCAGGAAGCGGGTGCGGTCCTCGGCGTCGCGGATGGCCACCACCACCCGTCCGAGCTTGGATTCGACCACCGCGCGACAGGCGAGATAGCCGACCATGAGCGCGAGCGCCGAGATCACGAAGAGGGCGACGCGCGTCCCATTCGCATGCACGCCGAAACCCAGGAGGTCTTTGAAGTCCGTGAGCCCGTTGTTGCCGCCGAAGCCCATGTCGTTGCGGAAGAAGGCGAGCATGAGGGCGTAGGTCAGGGCCTGGGTGATGATCGAGAGGTAGACACCGGTGACGCGCGAGCGAAACGCGAGCCACCCGAAGACGAGCGCCAGGAGCCCGGGCACCAGGACCACCATGAGCATCGCGAACCAGAACCGATCGAAGCCATGCCAATACCACGGCAGCGCCGGCCAGTCCAAAAACACCATGAAGTCCGGCAGCACCGGGTGGCCATAGACCCCGCGCGGGCCGATCTGGCGCATGAGATACATGCCCATGGCATAGCCCCCGAGGGCGAAGAAGGCACCGTGCCCGAGGCTCATGATCCCGCAATAACCCCAGATGAGGTCCAGGGCCACGGCCAGGAGGGCATAGGTCAGATACTTGCCGAAGAGCGTGACCGTGTAGGTCGAGAGGTGCAGCGCCGAGGTCTCGGGAACGAGCAGGTTCAGGACCGGGACAATCACGATGGCGAGACCTAGGATGCCGAGGAGGATGCTCCCGCCGGTATCGCGTGTCGTGAGCCCGAGCATGCCCTAGCTCTCTGCCGCCCGGCCCTTCTGCGGGAATAATCCGCGCGGGCGTTTCTGGATGTAGACGATGATGAAGACGAGCACCAGGATCTTGGCGAGCACGGCACCCGCATAGGGTTCCAGGAACTTGTTCACGATCCCGAGCGAAAGGCCCCCGACCAAGGTGCCCCACAGGTTCCCCACCCCGCCGAACACCACCACCATGAAGCAATCGACGATGTAGGACTGGCCGAGGTTCGGGCCGACGTTGGTAAGCTGGCTCAAGGCCACCCCCGCGACGCCGGCGATCCCCGAGCCCAGGCCGAAGGTCATGGCATCGACCCACTCGGTGCGGATCCCCATGGCCTTGGCCATCGAGCGGTTCTGCGCCACGGCTCGCACCTCCAGGCCGAGCCGCGTCCGTTTCAAGAGCATGACCACACCCGCGAACACGAGGAGCCCGAAGGCGGTGATGTAGAGGCGGTTGTAGGTCAGCGACAGGGCGTTGTTGACCTCGAGCGATCCGCTCATCCAGGCGGGTGTCGAGACCGAGCGGTTGAGCGGCGAGAAGATGGTCCGCACCGCCTGCTGCAAGACCAGGCTGATCCCGAAGGTCGCGAGCAGGGTCTCGAGCGGGCGGCCGTACAGGAACCGGATGACGCCGCGCTCGATAGCGACCCCTGCCAGACCGGACACCAGAAAGGCCAGCGGGATGGCGACGAACAGCGATACATCGAGATGTCCCGGCATCCATTGCTGCACCAGGTAGGTCGTGTAGGCGCCGAGCATCATGAGCTCGCCATGGGCCATGTTGATGACCCCCATGACCCCGAAGGTGATGGCGAGCCCGATGGAGGCGAGCACCAGGACCGCGCCGAGGCTCAGACCGAAAAATACCGTCTCGAAGAAGCCGTAGATCTGAAGGCGGAACCGCATCGCGCTCACCGCCCGCCGCGCCGCCGCACGCACCGCCGAGTCCTCGGTGGCCTCGTCCATCAGGCTGGTCAGCCGGTTGCGCGCGACGGTGCTGAGGCTCTCCCCGAGCTTGCCGACCGCCGCCAGCCGCACCTCGCGCTCGGGGCTGTCCAGGTCGCCGAGGGCCAGGGCGCTTTCCATGGCCTCGCGCACCCCCGTGTCCTCTTCGCGCTCGCGCGCCGCCCGCAGGACGCCGAGCGCCGCTTCGTCGAGGTCGTTCATGATCTCCTCGACGGCCAGAAGCCGCACCGCGGGGTCCTCGTTCGAAAGGCTCAGGCGCGCCACCGCGCCGCGCAAGGCGAGCCTCAATTGGTTATTGATGATGACCCGCTTGAGCCCGTCCTTGGCGGGCGTGACCGTCACCTCGCCGGAAACGGCATCGGTGCGCTCGAACTCCCCGCCCTTCACTTTCACGATGAAGAGCCTACGGTCCTCCGCACGGGCATGCAGGTCCCCTTGGAGCAAGGCGCGCAGCACCGGGAGGCTCCGTGGATGGCCCAAGCGCTCGATCGCCTTGACGGCCTCGGCCTTCTTCACGAAGCTCGATTCATTGAGCATCTCCAAGGGGGCTTCGAATGGATCGGAGGATGCCGGCTGGGCCGTCGCCGGTGTAAGCAACGGTAGGACTAGAAAAAGCAGGATGGCCTGCGGCAGGCCGCGGCCCCTGCCGTGTGCGGTGTGGGGCTTCGATGCTTGCGGTGAAATCAACGGCATTCCATCCAGGCCTCTGGGATTTCGTCTTGGCAGCATATTTTACCCCCGCAATGAGCGCGAATTCCGCGTCCTGGTTGCACAGGGTAGCGCCATGGGTTTGTGCGTCGCTAGGCCGGGCTCCTGGCGCAGGAGCCCCGGCCGCGGGGGCGCAAAGGCATCGAGAAGTAAAGGGGGTAATGCGGCGCCGTGCGCGCCGGCCCAAGGAACCGCGCACCGAGCCGGAGCAGATCGCCGTTCAAGGGCAGTCCCGACCTGTGGGCCCCGCACACGCAGAGCCGCACGGCCGTACCGGCGGGTGGGCAGATAGGGGTCGCGAAGGGCTAGCGCCCTCCCCGCCCTCCGAACCGTGTGGGAACCTCTCGGACGACGACCCGGTATTTCTTCGTCAACGGCGTCCGCGGAAAAAGCCGGATCGCCAGTAACGCACCGTAATCAGCCTCCTGAACCAGTTCCGGATCCGGTTTCGAGCACCGGCTCCCGTTGCTCGATCATTTCCGGATGGCGGTGGATGATATGCTGCCATCGCACTTCGGTTAAACGCACCGCAACGCCGTTTCGCGATCTTACGACCAACATCTCCTTCCGGGGCGGGCTCGTCCAAAGGCCGCACACTAACCGCGCGGCAGGCGGTCGATGGCCTCGATGTCCGGGGTTTCCAGGACGAGGTCCATGGCCTTCAGGCTGTCCAGGATGCTCGCCGGCTTGCTGGCGCCCGGGATGGGGAGGATGTGATCGCCCTTGTGGAGCAGCCAGGTGAGCGCGATGCACGGCGGCGAGAAGGCATACTTCGCGGCCAGCCGGGCCAACAAGGGATCGGCTTCCAGACGCCGGTGGCCGAAGTGGCCGCCGACGGGACTGTAGGCGATGTAGGTCACCCCACGCGCCCTGCATAGATCCACGAGGCCGTTCTTGAAATCCCCTTGCGAGAACGGATTACAGCGGTTTTGGACCGAGGCGATGGCGGTGAGCGCGAGCGCCGTCTCGAGCTGCCCGGGGTCCACGTTCGAGAGGCCGATGTGCCGGATCTTCCCTTCCGCCTTGAGCGCGATGAGCGCCCCCAAGGTTTCCAGGAAATCCACCGCCGGGTCCACGGCATGGAGCTGGTAGAGGGTGATGACGTCCGTGCCCAGGGCCGCGAGGCTCTCTTCGCACGACGCGCGCAACGACTCGGGGCTCCCGTCCACGGTCCACTCCCCGCGCGGCCGGCGCAGCCCGCCCTTGGTGGCCACCAGCACCTGGTCGCGCCGTCCGAGGCGCGTCAAGGCGTTGCCGATCAGGCGCTCGTTATGGCCGATGTCGCCATCGTCGAGACAATAGACGTTGGCGGTGTCGATGAAATCCCCGCCGGCATCGACGAAAGCCTCGATGACCCGGAACGCCTGTTCCGATCCCGGGCGCCCGGCGAGGGAGAGCGGCATGGCCCCGAGGCCGATGGGCGTCACCAGTAACCCGCTGCGATCGATCTCGCGTTGCATTGAAAACCCTCCGATGGCAGGCACGCTAAGCCGCGCGCGTGGCGCTGTCAACCGGCCCTAAACCGGGCCGCGCGGTGTCGGTGAGACATGGCACCCACGGGGGGTGCCCCGCACGATGGGGTCATCACCAAACCGGGCCGTGCGGCATCGGTGAGACCGCTCGTCTATCATTAGGGGACCCCGGCAAGCGAGCACCGACATGGCCGACAAATACCCCCGTCCCCCGAAACCCGCGCGCGGCGCGCTCGATGCCAACCGGCTCGATCAGATCGTCGCGGAGGCACGGCGCGGCCACGCCGAGCGCATGGAAGGCTATCGCGAGCAGGCGCTCAAGCTCTACCCCTGGGTGTGCGGCCGCTGCGGGCGCGGCTTCGATCGCATCAACCTCCACGAGCTGACCGTCCACCACCGCGACCACGACCACGACCACAACCCGCCCGACGGGAGCAACTGGGAGTTGCTGTGCCGTTACTGTCATGACAACGAGCATGCCCGCCACGCCGATCTCGTACGCGGGGAGGGCGTCTGCCTGAAACACGAGGAGACGGCGGCGGCCACCCATCGCCCCTTCGCCGCGCTCAAGGACCTGCTCGGACCCGGACGCTGACGTAGGGGCGGGTCTCGTACCCGCCCTTGCTTACTTCACGCCCCCGGCTCCACGATGTCCGCCTTCATGGGGCCCAGGATGCCGAGCAGCTCCTCCTTCTCCGCGGCCGGCACCTTGAACTTATCCAGGCTCCGAACCAGGTCCTCGACCAGGGCATCGAACTCCGCGTCGTTAATCCCCATGCCCGCATGCGTGGTCTTCATGTCCCGGCCGGTGTAGGTGCAAGGCCCGCCGCTGCCGGCGCAGATCTGCTCGACCAAGAGGCGCTTGAGTCTCGGGAGGTCGGTGGTCGCAAAGCGGCCGTTGATACGCGAGTCGGCGGCGACATTGGCGACGAAGTCATCGACCACGGCGGTGATGGCCTCTCTTCCCCCGAGTCGTTGATACAGGCTGGTCTCGGGCTTAGGGGCCGTCGAGTTGCAGCCCGCGGCCACCAGTACGGCCGACAGTGCGGTGATCGAGAGAAGCTGTCTGAAACTCTTCGGATGCATGGCTTTACTCCTTCTTGGCTAGAGAGGTCGGGACCGCCCGTCCCAGGATCATTACGCGAGCCCGGCCCGGTTGGATGTCCCATTGGGATGTCCGTGGGGAGTCCGGGCCGCGATCCCCGGGACCGCTGCCGGGAGGCAATGGGCGCCGCCATTATCCATACTCTAATGGAGGTAGACTAGCGTGACCGTGGATCTGCAGGGGTTTCGACAAGCCGTACGGGCCTTCGCCGAGGCCGAGGTAGAGCCGCATGCCGAGGCCATCGACCGTGACAACGCGTTCCCGGGTCATCTCTGGGCCAAGCTCGGGAAAGCCGGCCTGCTCGGGCTCACCGTCGCCCCCGAGTACGGGGGACGCGGGCTCGGATACCTGGCGCACGTGATCGCCATGGAGGAGGTCTCACGCGCCTCGGGATCGGTCGGCCTGTCCTACGCCGCCCACTCCAACCTGTGCGTCAACACCCTCTACGAGAACGGCTCCGAGGCCCAGAAGGGCTGTTATCTACCGCTCCTGTGCCGCGGGGAATGGGTAGGTGCGCTCGCCATGTCCGAGGCCGGTGCGGGATCGGACATCATCGGGGCGATGGACTGCCGGGCAGAGCGGCGCGGCCGGGGCTTCGTCGCGAACGGCACCAAGAAATGGATCACGAACGGCCCCGAGGCGCGTCTCCTCATCGTCTATATGCGCACCGCGCCTCTCGAGGCCGGCTCCCGCTCCATCACGGCGTTCCTGATCGAGGACGGCACGCCGGGTTTCCGCAAGGGCTCGAAGACCGATAAACTCGGCATGCGCGGCTCGAACACCTGCGAGCTCGTCTTCGAGGACTGCGAGCTACCCGAAGCGCACGTGCTCGGCACGGTCGACGAGGGCACGCGGATCTTGATGCGCGGCCTGGACAGCGAGCGCCTGGTGCTCTCCGGTGGGCCGCTCGGGATCATGCAGGCCGCCCTAGACCTTGTCCTCCCCTATGTGCGCGCACGACGGCAGTTCGGCCAGGCCATCGGGAGCTTCGAGCTGATGCAGGGCAAGCTCGCGGACATGTACACCGCACTCGAAGCCGCCCGTGCCATGACCTATCGCGTCGCCGCGCAATTCGATCGGGGCGAACGTAGCCGCAAAGACGCTGCCGCGTGCCTCTTGTTCGCCTCCGAGTCGGCGGTGCGCGTCGCCCTGGAAACCATCCAGTGCCTGGGCGCCAGGGGTTACATGAACGAATCACCCGCCGGACGCCTCCTGCGCGACGCCAAGGTGTACGACATCGGCGGCGGCACGAACGAGATCCGGCGCTGGTTGATCGGGCGCGAGCTGGTTGAACGAGGGCTTTCGGAACGAGGGCTGTGAGATGCCGGACGAAATCGTGATCTGCGCCGCGAGACGGACGCCCATCGCCGCATTCCTGGGCGCATTTTCCGCGGTCCCGGCGACCGAGCTCGGCGCCGCTGCCATACGCGCGGTGATCGAGGAGAGCGGCATCGATCCGGCCCGCATCGACGAGGTGCTGATGGGCTGTGTGCTGCCCGCCGGGCTCGGCCAGGCACCGGCCCGCCAGGCCGCCTTGAAGGCCGGGATCCCGATCGGCGTGCCGGCAACCACGGTGAACAAGATGTGCGGCTCGGGCATGAAGGCGGTCATGCTGGGTTTCGATCAGATCCGCGCCGGTGCCGCCGAGATCGTGGTCGCGGGCGGGATGGAGTCCATGAGCCGGGCCCCCTATCTGGTGCCGCGCGCCCAACGCATGGGGCATGCGCGCCTCCTCGACCACATGTCCTACGACGGGCTGGAAGACCCGGAAAGCGGCGAGCCGATGGGCTTCTTCGCCGAGCAGTGCGCCGACCGATTTCATTTCACACGGGCGGAGCAGGACGCCTACGCCGCCGAGTCCGTGCGGCGCAGCCTCTGCGCCATCGCGGACGGGGCGTTCCACGCGGAGATCGTCCCCGTCGAGGTAAAGGGCAAGACGGTCTCCGAGGACGAAGGGCCGGGGCGCTGCGATCTCACCCGCATCACGAGGCTCAAGCCCGCCTTCCGCAAGGACGGGGGCACGGTAACCGCGGCCAATGCCTCCAGCATCTCGGACGGCGCCGCCGCGCTCCTCTTGATGGCCGAACCCACGGCCGGGAAGCTCGGCCTCCCTACGCTCGCCCGCATCCTCGCGCATGCCACGGTGGCACAGGCGCCCGCGGCGTTCACGACGGCACCGATCGGCGCCATCCGGCGGCTCCTCGACCGGCTTGGCTGGGGCACGGCGGACGCCGATCTCTACGAGATCAACGAGGCCTTCGCGGCCGTGGCGCTGGCCGCGATCCGGGAGCTCGGGCTCCGGCCCGAGCGGGTCAACGTCCACGGGGGGGGCTGTGCCCTCGGGCACCCCATCGGGGCCACGGGCGCGCGCATCCTCGTGACCCTGTTGCATGCGTTGCGGGCCCGCGGGCAGAAACGCGGCGTGGCCTCGCTCTGCATCGGCGGGGGCGAGGCCACGGCCCTGGCCATCGAGTGTCTCTGACGATGCCGGTCCTCTCGACGCGCATCGATTCCAGTGCGACCGGGTTCGCCGAGAACGCATCCCACCTCTGCGGGCTCGTTGCGGACCTGAACGAACGCCTCGCCAAGGCGCTCTGCGGCGGCCCCGAGGCGGCGCGTGAACGGCACCAGAAGCGCGGCAAGCTCCTGGCGCGCGCGCGCATCGCGACCTTGCTCGATCCGGACAGCGCGTTCCTGGAACTGTCGCCGCTGGCCGGCCTCGGCCTCTATGACGGCGAGCTGCCCGCGGGCGGCATCATCACCGGGATCGGCCAGATACACGGCCGGCACGTCGTGGTGGTCGCGAACGACGCCACGGTGAAAGGCGGGACTTACTATCCGATCACCGCCAAGAAACACCTGCGGGCGCAGGCGATCGCAGAGGAGAACCGGCTGCCGTGCATTTATCTGGTCGATTCGGGCGGGGCCTTTCTTCCGCTCCAGGCAGAGGTGTTTCCCGACCGCGAGCACTTCGGCCGGATCTTCTATCACCAGGCCCGGCTGTCGGCGCTCCGGATCCCCCAGATCGCGGTGGTCATGGGTAATTGCGTCGCGGGCGGCGCCTATGTGCCGGCGATGTCGGACGAGGCCATCATCGTGCGGAACCAGGGGACGATCTATCTCGGCGGTCCACAGCTCGTGCAGGCCGCGACCGGCGAGGTCGTGGATGCCGAGACCCTGGGCGGCGGGGATCTGCACTGCCGCACCTCGGGGGTCGCGGATCACCTCGCCGAAGACGACGCCCATGCCCTTCGCATGGCCCGCGACATCGTGTCCCATCTCCCGTCGCGCCCGACACCAAAAGTAATAAGGGGCTCCGAGGAGCCGAAAACGTGTGTCGACCCTCGCTATCCGGCGGAGGAGATCTACGGGATCGTCCCCAGGGACCCGCGTTTCCAGTACGACGTGCGCGAGGTCATCGCGCGCATCGTGGACGGCTCGGACCTCCACGAGTTCAAGGCCCTCTACGGCAAGACCTTGGTGTGCGGCTTCGCCCGCATCGCGGGTCATCCCGTCGGCATCCTCGCCAACAACGGGATCCTGTTCTCCGAATCGGCGCTCAAGGGCAGCCATTTCATCGAGATCGCATGCCAGCGCGGCACGCCGCTGGTGTTCCTCCAGAACGTCACGGGGTTCATGGTGGGCAAGAAATACGAATCGGGCGGGATCGCCAAGGACGGCGCCAAGATGGTCGCGGCGGTCGCCTGCGCGGAGGTCCCCAAGCTCACCGTCGTCATCGGCGGCTCGTTCGGCGCCGGCAACTATGCCATGTGCGGCCGGGCCTACGACCCGCGTTTCCTGTGGATGTGGCCGAACGCCCGCATCTCGGTCATGGGCGGCGAGGTCGCGGCCTCGGTGCTGTCGGTGGTCCGGCGCGAGTCACTGAAGGCGCGGGGCGCCGAGTGGGGCACCGAAGATGAGGCCGCCTACCGCGCCGAGATCCGAGATCAATACGAGACCCAGGGTCACCCCTACTACGCCACCGCCCGGCTCTGGGACGACGGAATCATCGACCCCGCGCGCACCCGCGAGGTGCTGGCGCAGGCGCTCCGCATCTGCGCCGGCGCGCCGAGCCGGCGGACGCGTTTCGGCGTGTTCCGCATGTAGCCGTGAGGATGAGTACCGCAGTCTTTATAATCCTTCTATGGACAAGCTCACGGCCTTCTACCAGCTCATCGATCCCCTGAAACCCCTGGAGGCGACCGAGCAGGACCTCTACGTCGACTGGCAGAAGGCGCTCGGGGCCGACGACGTCAAGGGAAGACTGATCCGCAGCCTGGCGCGCAGCGGGGATCTGCCCTACACGCGGCTCTTCACCGGCCACCGTGGGTGCGGCAAGACCACCGAGCTGTACCGGGTGAAACATGGCCTAGAAACGGGTGCCGCGCCCCGCAAGCTGTTCGTATCGTTCGTGGAGGCGGAGCGCTGGCTGGACCTCGCGGACGTCCAGCCCCAGGACGTGGTCTATCACATGGTGTGGCAATTACTGGCCGATCTCGACGCCCGCGCCGGCATCGGCTTCGGCCTCACGAAATTCAAGCAGTTCCTGGGCAGCCTGCTCGATCGCATCAAGGCCTTGCAGCTCGAAGGGATGGAGATCTCCACGGACCCCGTGAGCCTCAGCATCGCCCTCAAGGAGGTGCCCGGCGCGCGTGCCGAGCTGCGCAAGCTCCTCGAAGAGCGCCTGCCACGCATCTACGATCTGGTGAACAACGAGATCCTCAAGCCCGCCCGCGAGGAGCTGAGAAAAAAAGGCTACGACGATGTGCTCATCATCGTCGATCAGCTCGACCGCGTCCCGCAGAAGGTGCTGCACGAGGATCTGACCAACCACGAGAGTCTGTTCCTGGACCAGGCCGGGATCCTGCGGGCGCTCAATTGCGGGGTGCTCTATACGATCCCCATCGAGCTGGCCTACAGCCGGTGCCGGATCCGCCTTCGCAACACCTATGGATCCGAGGTCTTGTCCCTGCCCGTGCTTCCGGTCTTGCGCCGCGACGGGAGTCCAAATAAAGGAGGGGTAAGAGCGCTCTGTGAGATCGTGCAGCGCCGCGCCGCCAGGGCCGGGCTGAAGCCGGGGGAGCTCATGAACGAGCCGTCGCTCGAGCGGCTCTGCCGGCTGTCCGGGGGCCATGTGCGCAGCCTCTTCGTGATGCTGCGCGAGGCCCTGGACCGCTGCGACACGCTACCCGTGCCCCCCGCAAGTCCTCGAGCGGGCCGTCCGCGCCGGCGCCCAGAACCTGGCCCTGCCCCTGCGCACGGCCGAGTGGGCGCTCCTCGACGAGATCAGGAAAACGCAGGCACCGGTCGAGGGCGAAGGCGAGGCGCTCTGGTACGCCCTGCAGCGCGACCTCTTCGTTTTCTGCTATCAGGACGAGCAGGGCCTCTGGTATACCCCGAACCCGCTCTTGGACGAGCTACCACGGTGAAGGCCGCGGCCGCCGTGGACCTCACGCTCCAAAACCGAGTCGAGCTCAAACGGCTCTGCAACCTCTTGCGCAGGGCCGGCGGTTTTGCCCTGGCGTTCGCGAGCGTGGCGCACCGGCGATTGCGGGAGCGGCTCGTGGCCGCGATCCGGAGCGAGTTGCCGGACACGGAGATCGTCGAGGTGACGCTCCAGCCCGGGTCGAGCATCGTGGCACAGCTCGAAACGGCGTCGGGCCGAGCGCCCGGGGCGATGTTCGTCTTCGGCCTCGAAACCCTGCTGGACCTGACACGCGCCGAGAGCCAGCCGCTCGCGATGCTCAATCTCAACCGCGGCTATTGCATCCGCCGCTTTCCCTGGCCCGTGGTGTTTTTTGGCCCCCGTTTCGTCTTGCGTGAATTCGCGCGCCAGGCCATCGACACCTGGTCGGGGCGCTCGGGGGTCTACCATTTCGAGGGCACGGGCGAGGAGGCTCGTGCGACGCTGGCCGAGCAGGAAGCAGGCTACGACTGGTCGCTTGGTCTCAAGGACAAGCGCGAGCGCAAGGAGGTGTTGCTACAAGTGCTAGCCGAGCTCGAGCCCGCCGGTGCCTCCAGGGAGCTAGCCGAAGTGCTGTATCTCCTCGCCCGTGCTGCCGGATTCGAGGGTGACGGCGCCGCGCAAGCGCAGTACCTCGAGCGCGCGCTTTCCCTGTACCGCGAGATCGGCGACCGCCTCGGGGAGGCTGACTGCATCCAAAGCCTCGGCGATGTGGCCCTGCGGCGCGCCCGCTACAAGGAGGCCGAGTCGCGCTATCAAGCGGCGCTGGCGATCTACCGCGAGATCGGCGCTTTGATCGAGCAGGCGAACTCTAGTAAAGCCCTTGGGGATGTGGCCTTTAGCCGCTCTCGTTATGTAGACGCCGAGGCGGGCTATGAAACCGCGTTGTCCGTCTACCGGGGAATCGGGGACCGGCTTGGTGAGGCGAACTGCATTCGAAGCCTCGGCGACGTAGCCTGGCGCCGCGGTGCGAGTTATGAGGACGCGGAGGCGCGCTATGAAACCGCGTTATCGGTCTACACCGAAATCGGGGACCGGTTTGGCGTGGCAAAGTGCATTAAGAGCCTCGGCGATGTGGCCTTACGGCGCGCCCGCTACGAGGAGGCCGAGTCGCACTATCAAGCGGCGCTGTCCCTCTACCGCGAGATCGGCGAACGGCTCGGGGAGGCGGACTGCAGTAAAGCCCTCGGCGACGTGGCCCGCAACTGCGCGCGTTATGACGAAGCCGAGGCGTGTTATCAATTGGCGCTACCGCTCTACCAGGAGATAGGTGATCGGCGCGGTGAGGCGACCTGCCTTAGAACCCTCGGCCATATGGCCTTACGGCGCGCCCGCTACGAGGAGGCCGAGTCGCACTATCAAGCAGCGCTGTCTCTCTACCGCGAGATCGGCGAACGGCTCGGGGAGGCGAACTGCATTCGCAATCTGGGCAATGTGGCCTTGCGCCGCGCCCGATACGAAGACGCCGAGGCGCACTACGAGACGGCGCTGCCCCTTTACCGGGAGATCGGCGCCCGGCTTGGGGAAGCGCACTGTATCCAAAGCCTGGGCGATTTAGCCCGCATGCGCGGCCGGTACGAAGACGCCGAGGCGCACTACGAGACGGCGGTGCCCCTTTACCGCGAGATCGGCGCCCGGCTTGGGGAGGCGCACTGCATTAAAAGACTCGGCGATGTGGCCTTACAACGCGCGTGGTACGAGAACGCGCAAGCGCGATACGAGACGGCGCTATCCCTCTACCGGGAGATCGGCGACCGTCTCGGGGAGGCGAACTGCATCAAAAGCCTGGGCGATGTGGCCTTGCAACGCGCCCGCTACGACGAGGCCAGGGCGCGGTATCAGGCGGCCCTCCCCCTCTACCGCGAGATGGGCGATCGGCTCGGGGAGGCAGGATGCCTTTATTCCCACGCTGAGCTCCTACGGTCCCTCGATCGAACCGAAGGCGCTCGCGCGGCCTTTGCCGAGGCGGCCCGGATCTATGCGGACATCGGTGTCGAGGACCGGGCTCTGCGGGCTCGAGAAGCGGGCGCAGCGCTGGCGTCCCCACTCGCCACCCGCGCGGCGGGCTAGACGGTCCGGTGTTTTCCGCATGTAGATGATGGCCGAGCCTCTGATCTATCAGAACGACCGCCGCGGCGTCGCCCGGCTCACGCTCAACCGCCCCGAGCGCCGCAACGCCTTCGACGGGGAGTTGGTAGGCGCCCTCCTGGCACGCATCGAGGCGATCGAGGACGATCCCGAGGTCCGCGTGGTGGTGCTCAGGGGGGCCGGGGGCGCCTTCTGCAGCGGCGCCGACATCGACTGGATGCGGGCGCGTCTTTTGGACACCCCGGAGGCCAACCGCGTGCATGCCGAGACACTCGCCGATCTCATGCAGCGTCTGAACGGCCTCTCGAAACCGACGATCGCCCGCGTCCAGGGCCCGGCCTATGGCGGTGCGGTCGGGCTCATCGCGTGTTGCGACATCGCCATCGCCTCCGAGACCTCCGTCTTCGCCTTGAGCGAGGCCCGGCTCGGCCTCGCCCCCGCGGTCATCGCCCCCTATGTCATCGGCGCCGTGGGCCAACGGCAGGCGCGGCGCCTGTTCCTGACCGCGGCCCGTATCGACGCCCACGAGGCCCAGCGCCTCGGCCTCGTGCACCGCGTCGTTCCGGTCACCGTTCTCGACGAGGCCGTCGAGGCCGAGGTCGGCTGCCTGCTCGCCGGCGGGCCCGAGGCCCTTGCCCATTGCAAGCGTCGCGCGCTAAAAGACGTGCCGATCGAGGCAGAACGAACGGCCTCCGCCGAGCTACTCGCCCGGCTCTGGACCTCAGACGAGGCCCGGGAGGGCCTCTCGGCCTTCCTCGAAAGACGCAAACCTCGGTGGCACGATGAACAGGACCAATAAACAGGTACCCGGACATCGCCCGGGCCGTGAACGGGTCCTTTCACCCCCGCCATCGTGGAATTCTTAGACGGCGACCAAAGAGGTTAAGGGGTTTGTGATGAGCCGAGCCAACATACTCAATACGCGAACGATCAACTACCTGGAGTTGATCGGGAACGGCAAGGGGTATCGCGTGCCGCCCTACCAGCGCGATTACTCGTGGTCCGAGGAGCAGTGGGAAGACCTCTGGAATGACGTTCGGGAGCTTCGTGGTCGGCCTGACGACCGTCACTACATGGGGGCCCTGGTGGTCGAGGGGACTAGCGACCGCGAGTTCCTCATCATCGACGGCCAGCAGCGGATGGCGACGCTCAGCATTCTTGCACTGGCGGTGATCGGCAAGCTCCTGGCGATGGCCGACCGCGGTGTCGAGCCAGCGCCTAACCGGGAACGGGCCAACGAGCTGCGCAATCGCTTCATCGGCGAGAAGGATCCGGCTTCGCTTATCGAGAGCAGCAGGCTCTGCCTCAACGCGACCGACAACGCGTTCTACCAGGATTACCTCGTCCAGTTGAGACAACCGCTCAATCCGCGCGGCCTGCCGAAGTCCAATCGATTATTGTGGGACTGCTTCCGGTACCTTGGAGCGCAGCTTGACAAAGTCTCCGAGCTCAAGGACGACGGCGAGGCCTTAGCGAGGGTCCTTTCGGAAACCGTCGCCCGCCAGCTCCTTTTCATTCTTATTACGGTGGATGACGAGCTCAACGCCTACACGGTGTTCGAGACGCTCAACGCCCGCGGGCTGGAGCTCACGACGACCGACCTCCTGAAGAACTACCTCTTCTCCAGGGTGAAGGTGTCGTCCGATCTGGACGCACTCCAGCGACGATGGCGCTCGCTCATCGCCACAGTGGCCACGGAGCGCTTTCCCGAGTTTCTTCGCTACCACTTGCTTTGCGAGCAGCCGAAGATCCGAAGCCCACGCCTTTTCAAGCTCGTGCGCGATCGGGTGAGAACGCCGCAGGACGTCTTCGCGCTCCTCGACGCGCTAGAAGTTCGTGCCGAGCTCTTTGCCGCGCTCGAAGATCCGAATCATGGCTACTGGGCTGAGCTGCCAAGTGCGAAACCGTTCGTTCGCGATCTGAACCTCTTTCGCGTGCGGCAGATGACACCGGTCCTCTTTGCGACCTGGGAGCGGTTCTCGCGGGAGGACTTCGTTCGGGTAGTGAAGCTTGTGAGCGTTATTTCCTTCCGCTACACGGTCGTGAGCGGCCTCAATCCCAACGCGCTGGAGCCCGCCTATCACGAGGCGGCCAAGGCCGTTCTCGATGGGAAAGCGACCAATCTCGCGACGCTCTTCGAGCGCTTGGAACCCATCTACGTGGACGATGGCAAGTTCCGAAACGACTTCGCCCTGCTCAGCGTGGACACCGGAGGGCAGCGCAAGAAGCTGGTCAAGTACATCTTGGCCCGGCTCGAAGAAGATGCGTCCGGTCGGTCTTGCGACCCGGACACAGATCCGGCCACCATCGAGCACGTCCTCCCCGAGAACCCGCTAGACGATTGGGCACAGCACTTTCCTCGCGAGAGATGGGAAGCGGCGGTCTATCGGCTCGGCAATCTGACATTGCTCGAATCGGCCGCGAACTGCCGAGTCGGCAACGCGACCTTTATCGAGAAGCTCGGGGCGTACAGCCAAAGCGCTTATGCCTTGACGCGAAAGATCCCGGAGATCGCGCCCGAGCAATGGACGCTCGATCTCCTCGACGCACGCCAGCATCGGCTAACGGAGCGCGCCGTACACCTTTGGCGGGCGGACTTCGCATGATCCGGCGGGCTTCCGAAACCGCGTTGCCTTTCCTATCCTTGGAAGAACCCTCTATCCCGAAAGGAGCGCCAGGACCATGAAAGCTCAATCGTCCACGCGGCATCGCGCCTCGTTCCTGACCGGTGTCATTAGCGGCACCCTTTTCCTGATGACGGGCTGCGTCACCAACATCCAGCCGAGCACATCGCAGAATCCGGCGCCTGCCGAGAATTTTTCCGCCTTCAATCGATTCGAGGTGGCACCGCTGAAAAGCGCGCAGTCCGAAGGCGCCGCTTACCATGATGCGCTCGCAAAGATACAAGAAAATATCGATGACCGTCTGAAAGCGAGACTGGACGGGTGGAACGCCAAACCACTCGACACCCCGGCCCGCACATTGCTTATCGAACCCGTGATCACCGATCTGAAATTCGTGGGCGGTGGCCAACGGTTTTTTGCGGGCGCATTCGCGGGCAGTTCCGCCGTGGTCATGCGCGCGAGGTTTCTCGACAAGGAAGCCGGAAAAGAGCTCGCCTATCCAGAATTCTACGCCCATGCCGCCGCCATGGGCGGCGCATTTTCTGTCGGCGGGTCCCCGGCGCACCGTTGCGAAGGCCAGCGTTCCCGATGCGAACCGGTGGACTCAGGGGCACCGAAGCCAGCGCGGGCTCTGCGGCGGGGACTTGTCGTATGACGTTCCGCCGAGCGCCATCACGACGACCCTTTTTCGTGGTACGGGTTCGTGGTGGTCTCGACCGTCGGCGGGGTTGACCAGAAACACTTTTTGAGACAACGACCCGCGGCTCCGCGGGTCGATAGGATGCAATCATGAACCCATCGAAAATGCGGTGCTCAGCCGTTTTGTTATCGGTCTTGGCCGCATCCAGCCCGAGCGGCGGCGTGCTCGCCGGCGAATACGAGCTGGTTATCGAAGAAAAGCCGTTGAACGTGACGGGCCGGGAAAAGCGGGTCCCGCAGATCAACGGTTCCGTGCCGGGACCGGTGTTGAGGTGGCGCGAGGGCGAGGACGTCGAGATCCGCGTGCGCAATCGCCTCGAGGTCCCGACCTCCCTTCATTGGCATGGGATCATCCTCCCGGCCGGCATGGACGGCGTGCCCGGACTGAGCTTCCCGGGCATCGCGCCCGGCGGAAGCTTTACGTATCGCTTCCTGGTGCGGCAGAGCGGGACCTATTGGTATCACAGCCATTCGGAGTTCCAAGAGCAGGCGGGCATGTACGCGCCAATCATCATCGCGCCCGCCGAACCCGAAGCCTACCGCTACGATCGCGATTATATCGTGATGCTCTCGGATTGGACCGACGAAGATCCCGCTCGGGTCTTCGCCAAGCTGAAAAAGCAGAGCGGTTACTACAACTTCAACAAACGCACGGTATTCGATTTTTTTCGCGACGTGTCCGGCCGGGGGTTGGGAGCGGCGATATCAGAGCGGATCGACTGGGACCGCATGCGCATGGACCCGACGGACATCGCCGATGTCACGGGCTACACCTACACGTTTCTCGTGAATGGGAAGCCGCCGGACGCCAACTGGACCGCGCTCTACCGGCCAGGAGATCGGATACGGCTCAGGCTCATCAACGGCGCGGCCATGACCTATTTCGATGTCCGTATCCCCGGTTTGAAAATGACCGTCGTGCAGGCCGACGGCCAAGATATCGAGTCGGTCACGGTCGATGAGTTGCGCATCGCGGTGGCCGAGACCTACGACGTGCTGGTCGAGCCGGTCGCCGACCGGGCCTATACGATCTTCGCCGAGGCCATGGACCGCAGCGGCTACGCGCGCGGCACTCTCGCCTCGCGGGCGGGCCGTGCGGCGCCCATCCCGGAACTGCGGCCACCGCCGGTGCTCACCATGGCCGATATGGGCATGGCCCATGACCCGCTGAACGCCTCACACGCCATGACCGGAATGGACCACGCCTCACACCCGAACGCCATGCACGGCACGGCGCATGACGGGATGGACGCGCGTGCATCCGACGATGCGAGCGCTTCGATGCACGGCCCCGACGAGCACGGCCGCGGCACCGATATGGTCGCGATGATGCCCATGGATAGACTCGACGAGCCCGGCATCGGCCTCGATGGCAGGGAACGGCGCGTCCTGGTCTATACCGATCTGCGGAGTACCAGACCCGGTTACGACCGGCGCGCGCCCAACCGCCAGATCGAATTGCACCTCACCGGCAATATGCAGCGCTTCATCTGGGGATTCGACGGAAAGAAATCCTCCGAGGCCGATCCGATCCGGCTCCGCTATGGGGAACGGGTGCGGTTCCTATTCGTCAACGACACCATGATGAATCATCCCCTGCATCTCCATGGGATGTGGAGCGAGCTGGACAATGGTGCCGGCGCCTACCAACCCCGCAAGCACGTGATCAACATCAAGCCCGCCGAGCGCCTGTCCTTCGAGGTGACGGCCGATGCGCTCGGCGAGTGGGCCTTCCATTGTCATTTGCTCTATCACATGGAGGCCGGCATGTTCCGCAGGGTCATCGTCACCCAGGATGATGCGGCTGCCCGAGGATGAGCGTACCCGTTCGGGAACGCACGCCAATGCGGGCGAGAAATGCGGCCATGCAGACGATCTGCACGGCACTGCTATGGATCAAGGTAACGAACCTCCTGGCAGCCGAACCGTCCGCGACGCCGCACGCCGATCGGGTCCTGGCCTACCTCCAGGCCGAACAATCGGAGCTCCGCGTCACGGACGAGGATTCGGAAACGTATAGCTGGGATGTGCGAGGCTGGATCGGCGGGGACTACGACCGCTTGTGGTTCAAGACACAAGGGGATCATCTCCTCGACGGTCCCGTGGAAACCGCGGAGTTGCAGCTCCGCTACAGCCGCCTGGTCACGGCCTTCTGGGAGCTGGCCGTGGGCGTGCGCTATGACCTGGAACCCGAGCCGTCGCGCGGCTTTGCGGTGTTTGCCGCCCACGGGCTCGCGCCCTATCTCTACGAGGTGGACGCCGATGCCTTCATCAGCGAGGATGGCGACGTATCGGCGCGGCTCGAGGTCGAATACCCGATCCTCATCACCCAGCGTTTGATCCTGCAACCGGCGTTGGAGCTCGATTTCGCCGTTCAGGAGGTCGAGGAGATTGGGATCGGGCCCGGGCTCAGTCAGGTCGAGCTGGGGTTACGGCTCCGCTATGAGATCGTGCGTGAGTTCGCACCCTACGTGGGATTCGTGTGGGAACGAAAGGTCGGCCGAACCGCCGATCTGGCGCGCCGGCGCGGCGAGGACATCGACATCCCGGCCTTCGTGGCCGGGGTTCGGTTCTGGTATTAGCCGTGCGGCACCCCGACCCGATCGCCTCCACCCCGCTCAGATCGCCTCGAAGACGAGATCCCGGTAGCGGACCAGCCCGGCTCGGCTGACCCTGGCCACGAACTCGGTGGCGCGCGCCGCGACCGGGTGGTCGATCTCGCGGAACACGCGCAAGAGGGCCGGATAGGTGGGCAGGGTGTTCCGAGTGATGTCGTCGTTCACGGCGAGGCGAAACCCGGTCAGGCGAGCCAGCATCCGGTAACCGGACACCGTCGAGGGCGAGAAGTAGTTCATCCGCCCATAGAAACGCGAGATATCTCGGGCATAACACAGGAGCCAGGGGCCGAGCCACGGTGCCGTCCATGCCCGCGGGACGAAATCCGATAGAGCCAACCGCCCGCCCCGCGCCAAGACTCGCCGAGCCTCACGGAAGAACCCCAGGCGAGTCGCGAAATGAAAGATGCACTCGACGGCCAGCACCACGTGGAAGCCGCCATCGCCATAGGGCAGCTTGCAGGCATCGGCGGCTACGAGACTCACGCCGTTGCCGTGCCTCGGGGTGAGGAAGCGCCGCGCCTCTGCGATCTGCCGCGGGTCGATGTTGAGGCCGTGCAGGGTGAGATCCGTGTAGCGCCCGTCGAGCAGCGCGAGGGTGCCACCCAGCCCGCAGCCCACCTCCAGGATGCGCTGGCCGTTTCCGACACCCGCGAGGCAGAGGAGCCGCTCGGACAGCGCCTCCTGGGCCGCCGCGAGCCCTTCCAGGGAATCGTCCGCCGTTTCCGGGTCTCGATAATAGCCCCAGTGCACGTGCCGGCTGCCGAGCGCCCGGAGCAGCGGGGAAGCCGACGGATCGGGCGAATGGGCCAGCGCGCCCAGGATCTGGTCGAGGTAGGGTAGCCGAAGCGGGCGACCCATGCGGTTAGAGGAGTGGTTTCAGCGCCGGAACAGCCACAGCACCGCGGATACGACGAGGCTCACGAGGAGCCCAGTCACGATCGGGAAGTAGAAGCGGAACCCTTCGCGCTCGATGACGATGTCGCCCGGCAGCCGGCCCAGGCCCAGCTTCAGGATCCACGGCCACAGGAGTCCGGCCACGAGCAGGACGGCGCCGAGGATGATGAGGGTCCGTGCCATGCCTCATCAGCGCAACGTTTCGACACCGCGTTCAGAACCGACGAGCAGGAGATCGGCCGGGCGGCGCGCGAACACGCCGTTACACACCACCCCGGGGATCTGGTCGATCTCGCCCTCCAGGCGCGCGGGGTCCGGGATCTTCGTGTGATGGACATCCAGGATCACGTTGCCGTTATCGGTGACGAAGCCCTGGCGCCAGCGTGGCTGTCCGCCGAGCTTGACGAGCCGTCGGGCCACGAAGCTCCGTGCCATGGGGATCACCTCGACCGGCAGGGGGAAGCGCCCCAGGACATCGACGAGCTTGGAGTCGTCGATGATGCAGACGAACAGGCGGCTCGCGGCGGCGATGATCTTCTCGCGGGTCAGGGCCCCCCCGCCACCCTTGATGAGGTGCAGGAAACGCGTGGCCTCATCGGCGCCGTCGATATACAGGGGCAGATCGCCGGCGCTATTGAGATCGACCACGGGGATGTTGTGCCTGCGGAGCAGTGCCTCGGTGGTCTGGGAGCTCGCGACCGCACCCTCGATGCGCTGCCTCACGCGCGCCAGGGCCTCGACGAACCGCTCGACGGTGCTGCCCGTACCGACCCCGATCACGCTCCCGTCCTCGATGTGATCGAGGGCGGCCTCTGCGGCGCGCCGCTTGTTGGCATCCTGGTTCATGCGCAAGCTCCTCGCAGTCGGTCTGTCGGTGGTATCTTATAAGCGATGTTGCAGCACTACGTAAAACTGATCCTCACCGCGCGGGTGTACGACGTGGCCCGGAAAACGCCGCTCGATCCGGCACCGGAGCTGTCGCGCCGTCTCGGCAACCGGGTGTGGATCAAGCGTGAGGACCTGCAGCCGGTATTCTCCTATAAACTCCGCGGGGCCTACAATCTGATGTACGACTTCGGCGGAACGCCCACCATGGGCTTCCGTCTTAGCCGGAAAGGCCGCTTATCGCTCGTCGCCCGGTCGAGGCGGGCCGCCGCCCTCACGCGCCATAATGGCGTCGAATCCGGCGAGGTCGGCGCGGCGGCGGCGTTCCTCGAAGAAGGCGACCGCTTCCATGGCGGCCAGCTTCTCGGCCACGGCCGTGGCGACGAATTGGTTGATGCTGGTGCCTTCTTCCTTGCTGATCCGCTCCACCGCTGCCTTGATCGAGCGCGGCAGACGCAGCGGGTAAGTCGATTGTGCCTTCATCTCATTCTCCTGAGCGCTTCCGAGGGAAGCAGTAGTGCGATGCCGAATCTCGCGGGAGCGGCACCGAAATCGCGGTGGTTGAAGCTCACCAGCGCATCCGCACGACCGTTCACCGCGACTTCGAGCACCATCTCGTCCGCCGGGTCGCGCAACTGAGGTCGCCACAGGTAATGCGTGGTGACCGGCTCGATCAGCGCGGCGAATGCATCGAGGAAACGACGCATATCGGTTTCGGACAGGCCCGCGGCCATGCAGTGTTCGGCTTCCAGGCACTGGGCCTCGTATTCCATGAACAGGGACACGCTCGCCAGCAAGGACACCTTGCCGCGGCGGGCTAACCGCATCAGCTCGGCGGATGCCCCCGTCGGGCTGCGCAAGCCAGCGATAAGCACGTCGGTATCCAGTACCAGCCGCATAATAACATCATATATGATGTTCCTTCCCGCGCCTCTCGGCTCCGGAGACGGATGCTCGCCCTCGAGCAGCCGGTTCCCGTATCACGGGCTGGGCCAGCGCGCCGAGGCTGAAGCCGACAGTACCCGGCGCCACATGCATGAAGGTCTTCAATCGAGAAAACACGCGCTGTCGTCACTCACTCGGTGCCGGCCGCACCCGGTCTATGCGGTGTGGCCAGGGTCTAGGTCGCGTTCATGCGCAAGCGCCTCGCAGTCGGTCTGTCGGTGGTATCTTATAAGCGATGTTGCAGCACTACGTAAAACTGATTCTCACCGCGCGGGTGTACGACGTGGCCCGGAAAACGCCGCTCGATCCGGCACCGGAGCTGTCGCGCCGTCTCGGCAACCGGGTGTGGATCAAGCGTGAGGACCTGCAGCCGGTATTCTCCTATAAACTCCGCGGGGCCTACAATCTCATGGTCCACCTCACGCCCGCGGAGCGCGCGCGCGGGGTGGTGGCGGCCTCGGCCGGCAATCATGCCCAGGGGGTGGCGCTCGCGGCCCAGCGCCTCTGCGTCGCGGCGCTCATCGTGATGCCGAAGACCACCCCCGAGATCAAGATCGCGGCGGTGCGGAGATTCGGCGCCGAGATCGTCCTGCACGGAAACACCTATGACGACGCCTGCGAGCATGCCCGCCGCCTGCAAGCCGAGCGCGGCCTGTGCTTCGTCCATCCCTATGACCATCCGCTGGTGATCGCCGGACAGGGCACGGTCGGCAAAGAGATCCTGGAGCAGCGCGCGGGCGATCTCGACATCATCTTCGTACCGGTCGGCGGGGGCGGCCTCATCGCCGGTGTGGCGGCCTACGTGAAACACCTGCTCCCCGCCATCCGGGTCATCGGCGTCGAGTGCGATGAGGCCCCGAGCATGAAGCGGGCGCTGGAGATGGGCGAGCGCGTCGTCCTGGACCGCATCGGCACCTTCGCCGACGGCGCGGCGGTGAGGCAGGTGGGCGAGGAGCCGTTTCGCATCGCCCGCGCCTGTGTCGATGAGGTTCTGGAGGTCAGCGTCGATGAGATCTGCTCGGCGGTCAAGGACACCTTCGAGGACACCCGTTCCATCGCCGAGCCGGCCGGCGCCCTGGCGCTCGCCGGGCTCAAGCAGTACGTGGCACGCGAGCGGGTCTCGAACCAGGACCTGGTCGCGATCTTCAGCGGCGCCAACGTCAACTTCGATCGGCTGCGGCATATCGCCGAGCTGGCCACGCTCGGCGAGCACCGCGAGGCCCTCTTGGGCGTGACCATCCCCGAGCGGCCGGGGAGCTTTCGGGCGTTCTGCCATGCCCTGGGGCCGCGCGCCATCACCGAATTCAATTACCGTTATGCCGACGCCCAAGAAGCGCATGTCTTCACCGGGGTGCAGTTGCGCGGCGGGGTGACGGAGAAGAACGCCTTGATCGCCGCGCTCATCGACAAGGGCTACCGGGTCGCGGACCTCTCCAACAATGAGATGGCCAAGCTGCACGTGCGCTACATGGTGGGCGGTCCTGCCGGGCGGCTCGGCGATGAGCGGCTGTTTCGCTTCGAGTTCCCCGAGCGCCCGGGGGCGCTCCTGCATTTCCTCACGCAGCTCGACGATCGCTGGAACATCAGCCTGTTCCACTATCGGAACCACGGTGCGGCCTACGGGCGGGTGCTGATGGGGATCCAGGTGCCCGCGGCGCACGCGGCGGCGTTTCAGGGGTTTCTCGACGACCTGGGCCTCGTGCACGTGGAGGAGTCCGGCAATCCTGCCTACGCCATGTTTTTACATTGAGCGTGCCTGCCCCGCCCCGAGCGGCACCCGCGTGGTTGGACCCCGTTGAACTCGACCGACTGCCCTAGGCCATGACGGGAACGACCGGGCTTCGTGAGGCGGTGGTCGCCACCGCCCGTGCGCTCCACCGCTCTGGGCTCGCGGAGGGGACCTCCGGCAATATCAGTGCGCGCTCGGGGGAGACGATTTTCATCACGCCGACCGGTGTGCCCTACGAGGGACTCGGTGCCGAACAGATCGTCGAGGTCGGGGGCGATGGGATCGTGGCCCAAGCCCAGAGCCGCCGGCCTTCCAGCGAATGGCGCATCCACCGCGACATCTATCGATGCCGGCCGGAGATCGGCGCGGTCATCCACACGCATTCGCCCCACGCCACGGCGCTCGCGTGCTGCCGGCTCGGGATCCCGCCGTTTCACTACATGGTGGCCCGGGCCGGCTCCGCGGGGATCCCCTGTGCGCCGTATGCCACCTTCGGGACGCAGGCACTGTCGGATCACGTGCTCGGGGCGCTCGAGGGACGCAGGGCCTGCCTCATGGCCAACCACGGGGTGACGGCGGTCGGCGCCGATCTGGACCAGGCGCTGGAGGTGACGAGGGAGGTCGAGTATCTGGCGAAGATCTACGGTCTAGCGGTGCAGATCGGCCGGCCGGTGCTCCTTTCGGCAGAGGAGATGGAGGACGTCCAGCGCCGGTTCCGCACCTACGGTCAAGGCGAGGACGGCCCTCTCGAGTGAAGTGAAGGCGTGGCCAGCGTCGCATGCCACCCTCTGAAATATCCATTGCACCGGGTCCGTAGAGTCTCAGCCGGTGAGCCGCGCGTACCGCATCGCGGCGAGCTATCGGCGAGGGCGACCAGCGGATCCGCTTCGCCGCCGCCATCACGAACGTCCCGGGTCAGATCACGAATGTGTGCCTCAAGCTCACGCGGAAAGGCAAGCAGGCCGCGACAATGCTCATCCAGCAGGGCACGAGAAGGTCCGGGGCTTCTTCGAGGTCAGGAACAGCGCGCGGGGGGCATCGACACCATCCGCCTCGCGGTGAGGCTGAAGTGATGCCGTTCAGGTCTTCTGGCGGGTCATCCCGACGGTGGTGGTGGTGCCGTCACCGGGGGCCTTCTTGGTGTCAACTATCGCCTTGCGCAGCATGACGAGCTCGCGCCGCACGATGTTGCCAAGCGACTCCAGCGAGTCTTCGATGGCGTCCAGGCGCTTGGCCCCGGGGGTGCTCGTCGCAGATCCGCGGTGGAGTACCGCGACTTGCGCCGACGGCCCATCCTTGGTCTCGGGCGCCTCATCGGAGATCAACAGGTCTTCCTGATCCAGGTCGTTGGTCACTGCGGTCACGACGGCCGCGTCTATGACCCGTTTGTCCTCCAGGGAGGCGAACAGGAGGAGCCGGTCGCAGAACAGGTTGATGCGCCGTGGGACCCCCTGGGCGATGCGATGGATGAGGGGAAACACCTCGTCCACAAACCGGGGGTCGTTCTTCCAACCGACGACCCGCAACCGGTGCTCGATGTAAGCCCGCGTTTCCGCCGTGTCCAAGGGGCGCAGGTGATAGGCGGCGATGACGCGCTGCCGGAGCTGCACGAAATCTTGGGAGCGCATCACGTTCCGAAACTCCTTCTGACCGAGGAGGAAGCTCTGCACCAGCGAGCGCCCGTTCATTTGGAAGTTGGAGAGCATGCGCAACTCCTCCACCGAGCACGGGGGGAGGTTCTGGGCCTCGTCGACGAGCAAGAGCGCGCGTTTGCCGAGATGCGCGCACTCCTTGAAATACGACTCCAGGTTCTTGAGGATGATAGCCTTGGACTCCGACCGGTAGTCCAGCCCGAACTCGGCCGCCGCGACCCGCAAGAGGTCCTCGGCCTCGATCTGGGTCGTGACGATGTGGGCGACGGCCACGTTCTGGCGCTCCAGCATGGACGAGAGCGCGCCCACCAGCATCGTCTTCCCGGTACCGACATCCCCGGTGATCACGATGAAGCCTTCGCCCTGCTTGACCCCGTAGAGGAGGTAGGACATCGCCCGCTTGTGGCTGTGGCTGTTGAAGAACATCCGCGGGTCGGGGTTCAAGCGGAAGGGCTTGCCGGTCAGTTTGTAGAACGACTCGTACATGGTGATCTAGACTCTTGGATGCCGTAAGGCTGAAGTCGCCCGCCGTTAGACTGTGACCGTGACGGGCATTTTCGTTCCCCTGACCGCGCTTGACAAGCAATTGCCCGGCCGGATCCCATGCCTTGCGTGGACGTGCGAGCATAGTGCCTCGGCTGCGGCGGGACAAGACCCCCATCCGCCCCGGACGCGGCAGACACACGTACCGCTGCGTGCCCGGTATGCCGAGGGGCGGAAATCGGGGCGTGGCGACCCGAAACTGGAGGGTTTCTTCGATGTTTGTTGCGAGCGCGTCGCCGCTGTTCCATGGCCTCGTTACTGATACTCAGATGAGACACGTTGTGCTGCAGGGTAATTTCCGAGAGCGGGGCACGTGCCTCCCACCGGGTATCTCATGAAGGTCCGGTACGCCCTCCCGACGACATGAAGTTCGTTTTTGGTCTCGTGCGCGGGGCACTCTGCGGGGCGCTCGTGCTGGTCCTCGGTGTGTTTCTGTACCGCAGCTATATCCTTTACACATCCGGGGCATCGCTCACGGCCGTACCGCTGCCCGAAATGCTGTTGGACGTCATGGCGCTCCATCATTACGCCGCGATCGGGGCCGGCGTGGGCGCCGCGGTGTCGGCGCTCTTCCGCCTGTGGTCGCGATGGCCGGACCACCGCCGGCATCCGGCGGCGCAACGGCCACCCGCTACCATCGATCAGGGCGAGGCCGACGCCAAGATCAAGTCGTTCAACCAGGCCAAGGCCGAGCGTTATCTCGCCGAGCGCGGCCGGCACAAACACTGACACGAGCGGGAGTCCCGCGCCACTTGACTTCGGGTACACTGTCGCCGGTCTTTTCCAGGGCGCAGCAGGCGATGGCCGGTCATAGCAAATGGGCGAATATTCAGCACCGCAAGGGCAAGCAGGACGCCAAGCGGGGCAAGCTCTTCACCCGCCTCATCCGCGAGATCACGGTCGCCGCGCGCATGGGCGGGGGCGACCCGTCGGCGAACCCACGCCTGCGCGCGGCCATGGACGGCGCGCTCGCCAACAACATGACCAAGGACACCGTGGAGCGCGCCATCAAACGCGGTGTCGGCGGCGGGCCGGGCGAGGACTACGAGGAGATCCGGTACGAGGGCTATGGGCCGGGCGGGGTCGCGATCCTGGTGGACTGCATGACCAACAACCGCAACCGCACCGTTTCCGAAGTACGGCACGCCTTCACCAAGGCGGGCGGGAGCATGGGCACCGACGGCTCCGTGGCCTATCTCTTCAAGAAGCAAGGGGTGCTCGGCTACCCGACGGGGAGCGACGAGGACCGCCTGACATCCGCGGCGTTGGAGGCCGGGGCCGATGATGTGGTAGTCAACGACGAGGGGTCGATCGATGTCCTGGCCACGCCGGAATCGTTCGGACAGGTAAAGGACGCCATGGCCGCTCAGGGTTTTATACCTGAGCTGGCCGAGGTCACCATGCGGGCGACGACGAGCGCGAGGCTCGAATTCGAGGATGCGCAGAAGATGACCCGGCTCCTGGAGGCCCTGGAGGACCTCGACGACGTGCAGCGCGTCTACTCGAACGCCGACATCGACGAAGCGACCCTCGCGCGCCTGTAAGGCCTGAAACGCTCGCGCCTTTGACCCGTATCCTCGGCATCGACCCGGGATCCCGCGTCACGGGCTACGGGGTCATCGACAGCGACGGCCAGCAGAGCGCCCATGTCGCCCACGGCTGCCTCGACGTCGAGTCCGGAACGCTCGCCGATCGCCTGCGGCTCATCTTCGAGGGCGTCGGTCGCGTGGTGCGACACTATCGGCCGGATGAGATGGCGGTCGAGTTGGTGTTCATGTATCGCAACCCCGATTCGGCCTTGAAACTCGGCCAGGCACGGGGCGTCGCGGTGGTCGCCGGTGCGCTCGCCGATCTCCCGGTATTCGAATTCACCCCGGCCGAGGTCAAGCTCGCCATCGTGGGGCTCGGCCGCGCCGACAAGGCCCAGGTCCAGCAGATGGTGAAGGTCTTGCTGCGGCTCGATGCGACACCCCCGTCCGACGCCGCCGACGCGCTCGCCGTCGCCCTGTGCCATGGGCACACCCGCAGTGCTTCCCTCCCCTACCGGCGCATGCGCCCCAAGCGCCGGGCATGATTGGCCGGATCCGCGGCGTCCTGCTGGAGGCGAGCCCGCCGCATCTGCTCCTCGAGGTCGGGGGCGTGGGCTACGAGATCGAGGCCCCGCTCAGCACCTTCGAGCGCCTGCCCAAGCCCCTGAGCGAGCTGCGACTCTACACCCACCTGTCGGTCCGCGAGGACACCCATTTACTGTTCGGCTTCCTGACCGAGACCGAGCGCCGCCTGTTCCGGGCTTTGATCAAGGTCAATGGCGTCGGCGCGCGCACCGCGCTCGGGGTCCTGTCGGGGACCAGCCCCGAGGAATTCGCGGTCTGGATCGAGACCAAGGACCTGACCCGGCTCACCCGCCTCCCCGGGATCGGGAAGAAGACCGCCGAGCGCCTCGTCGTCGAGCTCTGCGATCGGATCACCGACTGGCGGCTCGGCGTGCTTGTGGGCGGCGCGGCAGCGGCCGGCGATGCTTTCAGCGACGCAAGAATGGATGCGATCAGCGGCCTCGTGGCGCTCGGCTACAAACCCCAGGAGGCCAGCCGCCACGTCCAGTCCCTCGACACCGAGGGCCTGTCGAGCGAGGCCATCATCCGCGCCGTGCTGCGCGGGCAATTGCAGACTTAGCCATACCTATTATTACTTCCCTGAATAACCTTCACCGAGAGGTTCGCCATCCACCAGGACGTTGGTGTCGACGACCACTCATTCGTCCGCGCGCAGAAGGCGCATCAACTCTTCCGTACGCCACTTGACCGTGGCCCGCCCGCGGACGCGGTCAAAACGATCGCGGCTTTGGTTCGGGCGGCTAGGCTTCTCGCTCGCCTTACAGATGACGATCCGTCCTTGTTCGTCCACATCGAAGTCGACGGCGGTGCCCGGAGCAAGACCCAGAACCTCGCGTATCTTCTTGGGAATGGTGACCTGTCCCTTGGCGGTAAGGGTAGTGCTCATGCCGGCTTCCTCGAAATAGGTATTACCGTATGTTAATCGTAATACTCTCATTGGAGCAAGACTAGCCAGGGGTACGCTAACGCCGGTCTCGTGCTACGGTCGCAATGGCCACACCGGACGTTCGCAGGAGCTGCCCCGGATCATCCTTGCGGTGCGGCCCTTTGCGGCCGCGACCGTGCCGGAGGCACTGATGGCTGCGGTCGATGCCGCAGTGACGTTTCAGTTCTCCATACTCCCCGCCTCGACCAGGCGGCGCTGTGTCCGCGCCGGATGAGCGGTTATCCTAGTAGCCCATCGACTTCAACTTGTTGGGTACAGCCAATGTCCATTCCCCCAATGTCGAATCCCCCAATGTCCAATCCCACTCTGGCCCGCAGCGTCATTTCGACCGCTCTGGCCCCAAAGGCCATCGGCACCTATTCCCAGGCCGTGCGGGCGGGGGACACGGTATACCTGTCGGGACAGATCCCGCTCGACCCGGCGACCATGGAGCTGGTGTCGGGCGACCTCCGGACCCAGATCGCGCGGGTCTTCGACAATCTCGAGGCGGTGGCCGAGGCCGCGGAGGGTGGGCTCTCCGACGTCGTGAAGCTCAACGTCTACCTGACCGATCTGACCCACTTCCCGGTCGTGAACGAGGTGATGGCGGGGTATTTCAGCGAGCCCTACCCGGCGCGCGCGGCCGTGGGTGTCGCGGCCCTGCCGCGCGGCGCGGCGGTCGAGATAGACGCGGTCATGTTTCTCGGTCGCTAGCCCGGGGCGTTACCAGCACTTCTCGATGATGCACGGCGCGCGGCGCCCCGATGTGCCGGAGCCGACCTCACAGCTTAACGAGGTAGCGGGCCTGGAGGCGCCGGTCACGGCCCTGGAGATGGTCGGGCCGGCAACCGCCGAGCGCTTGAAAAAGCTCGGTATCCTGCGGGTGCAGGACCTCCTCGCGCATCTGCCGATCCGCTACGAGGACCGCACCCGCATCACCTCGCTGCGCGATCTGCGCCTCGGCCAGTCGGCCCTGGTGCAGGGGCAGGTGGAATATGCCGAGCAAGGCCGCGGCCGGCGCCGCGCCCTCGTCGTGGGGCTGCGGGACGCGAGCGGGGCCATCCAGCTACGCTTCTTCCATTTCAGTCCGGCACAGGCGGCGCGCCTGGCCCGGGGGCCGCGCCTGCGCTGTTTCGGTGGGGTGAGTCAGGGGCCCTATCAGTTCGAGATGGTACATCCCGAGTGTGTGTTCCTGGGGGCGGGATCGGAACCGCCGCTCGACGACTGCCTGACCCCGGTCTATCCGACCACCGAAGGCCTGAGCCAAAGGGTCCTGCGGCAACTGGTGCAGCGCGCGTTCGGCCTCTTGGCCGCCGCGCACGATCTCCCCAAAGAGGTCCTGGATCGATGGCGGCTGCCGGGGTTTGCCGAGGCCGTCACTGCCTTGCACCGGCCGCCGCCCGAGGTCTCCTTGGATGCGCTCGGGCTTTGCGCCCACCCGGCGCGGCGACGACTGGCCTTCGAGGAGCTCTTGGCGCACCACTTGAGCCTCAGGCGCGTGCGCGGCGAGATCCGGGCACACGCCTCCGCGGCACTGCTCGCAGTGGGCAGGCTTAAGGCGCGCTTCCTGTCGACCCTGCCCTTCCTCCTCACGGCCGCCCAGGTGCGGGTGGTGGCGGAGATCGAGGCCGATCTCGCCAAGACCGCCCCGATGCTCCGGCTACTGCAAGGCGATGTGGGCTCGGGCAAGACCGTGGTCGCGGCCTGCGCGGCGCTCCGGGCCATCGAAGCCGGTGCCCAGGCCGCGGTGATGGCGCCCACCGAATTGCTCGCCGAGCAACACCTGCGCGGCTTCCGGGGCTGGTTCGAAGCGCTCGGCATCGAGGTCGGGTGGTTGGGGAGCCGGCTGGGAAGGTCCGAGCGGCGCGCGATGCTCTCGGGCATCGCAGAGGGCACCTTGCACCTCACCGTCGGGACCCACGCGCTGTTTCAGGACGACGTGAGGTTTCAAAGGCTCGGCCTCGCCATCATCGACGAGCAGCATCGCTTCGGGGTACAGCAGCGGCTGGCGCTCCGCGACAAAGGCCGGGACGGCATCGTACCCCACCAGTTGATCATGACGGCGACGCCCATCCCCCGCACGCTCGCCATGACCGCCTACGCCGATCTCGACGTCTCGCTCATCGACGAGCTGCCCCCCGGGCGCCGGCCGGTAACCACCGTGGTGGTGCCCGATGCGCGCCGCGCGGAGGTGATCGGGCGCATCGCCCATGCCTGTGGCGAAGGCCGGCAGGTGTACTGGGTGTGTACGCTCATCGAGGGATCCGAGACCCTGGCGTGTCAGGCGGCGACCGACACCGCGGCGGCGCTCGCCGACGATCTGCCGGGGGTGCGCGTGGGGCTGGTCCATGGACGCATGAAGGCCGAGGAACGCGACCGGGTCATGGGGGAGTTCCGGGGGGGCTCGATCGACCTCCTGGTCGCCACCACGGTGATCGAGGTGGGCGTCGATGTGCCCGACGCGAGCCTCATGATCATCGAGAACGCGGAGCGCCTCGGGCTCGCCCAGCTCCACCAGTTGCGCGGCCGGGTGGGACGCGGCACCCGCCACAGCGACTGCGTGCTGCTCTATCACGCGCCGCTCTCGGAGCCGGCGCGGGCGCGCCTGTCCGCGATCCGCGGGACGCAGGACGGTTTCGAGATCGCCCGCCGGGACCTGGAGCTGCGCGGCCCCGGCGAGCTCCTGGGGACGCGTCAGGCCGGCCTGCACCGCCTCAAGGTCGCCGATCTCGGGCGCGACGGGGATCTCCTCACGGTGGTCGAGGGCGCCGGCCGGGTGCTCTTGCGCCGTCACCCCGAGTGCGTCGAGGCCCTCATCCGGCGCTGGCTCGGCGACTCTCTACACTACGGCTCGGTGTGATACCAAGGCGCCATAACCCCGATCGACCGGCCGCGAAGCTCGCGGCCCTCGCGGGGCGAATTGCGAGGCACCCGTCCCTACCGGTGATCCGCGAGCGGGCGGGGCAGTACGCACGCCTCATGCGGCTGGATAAACCCGTCGGGATCTTCCTGCTCCTGTGGCCGACGCTCTGGGCGCTCTGGATCGCCGGCCTGGGCCGGCCGGATCCCGGGGTGGTCGTGGTGTTCGTGCTGGGCGTGGTCTTGATGCGCTCGGCGGGCTGCGTGATCAACGACTATGCCGACCGCCGTTTCGATCCTCATGTGGCGCGCACCCGGGACCGGCCCATCGCCGCCGGCCGGGTCGGCCCGCGCGAGGCGTTGTACGTGTTCATCGCGCTCGTGACCCTGGCCTATCTCCTGTGCCTCACGATGAACCCACTGACCATCCTCCTGGCCTTCGGCGGCGCCTTGCTCGCGATTACCTACCCGTTCAGCAAGCGCTACACCTATCTGCCCCAGGTCCACCTCGGGATGGCCTTCGGGTGGGCGGTGCCCATGGCCTTCGCGGCACAGACCGGGGGCACGCCGCGGATCGCGTGGCTGCTCTACATCGCGACCGTGCTATGGGCCGTGGTCTACGACACCATGTACGCCATGGCCGACCGCGAGGAGGATATCCGCGCCGGCGTGAAGTCCACCGCGATCCTCTTCGACGAGGCCGATCGTCTGATCATCGGGATTGTCCAGGCCCTCCTGCTGGCGGTCCTCTTCGTCGTCGGTTCAAAGGCCAAGCTGGGCCTCCCCTACCACCTGGGCGTCGCGGTGGCGGCCGGCCTGTGCGCGTATCATCAATATCTCATCCGCGGGCGGGACGCGGAAGGGTGCCTGCGCGCCTTCCGCACGAGCCACTGGCTGGGGGCCGCGGTGTTCGCGGGGATCTGGGCCGATTTTCTTTTGCGGCGGTAACGCGAGCGAGCGGCCCCGAGCGCCGTGCTCGCATGGCCGGAGGCCCTGTAGGTTGGGGCGAATGCAATGAACCCCAACAATGGATGTCACGGAGAAACGCGGCACGGTGCCCCGCCCCCTCCGCACCACCGAGATCCCCCGGGCGGGGAAGAAGGGGAAGACATGAGCGACACCGAGAGCGACAACAACCTGGCGCTGGAGCAGCTTCGCGCGATCCGCAAGGACATCGCCGAGCTCAAGGACGGCCAGACAGGTCTACGTCTCGAGATCAGCGCCCTCGGGCAACAGGTGGCCGGCCTGGCCACAGCGTTTTATGCCGGCCACGACCGCTTTCGAGCCATCGATGCACGCATCGAGCGTATCGAACGGCGTCTGGAGCTGACCGACTAGCCCCTCTACTCCCCGCGTTCCCCGGCACGTGGATCCCGCCCGCACGTCGGCTTGGCCGTCGCCTTCGGGCTCCACTGGGTGCTGACGCGAAAGCGGAAGTGATCGCCCGTGGCGCCCTAAATTCGCTATCTTTCCCCCACTTCGCGCGGTCAGTTCTCGTAAGTCAACTTACACAGACAGCCGCCTAGATCCCGTCCAGTCAGTTACTTGCGGTGCCGCCTCGGATGATACAGGCTCAGCCGTTCAAGTCCTCCGGCATCGGCTCGCCCAGAAACGTCTCGCGCAGCGCGTACCAGAGGCGCAGCCGCTCCCAGCGCGGCTCTTTCAGCACCTTGAGGTCCTCCGACAAGAACGGGCTCGGGAGGAACACGGTGGTCATCTGCTCGCCGAAGCCGTTCCAGAGGCGCAGGCCCCAGCTCCGGCCCCCGCCGCATTTTCCACCGCGCGTCTCGAAGAACGCGGCGCGCGCCACGCGGCGCTTCGCCGCCAGTTCCGGCGAGGGCGTGCCTTTGTGCGTCCCGATGCAGAGGTGGAAGTGCCAGTGACCGAGGTCCACGGTCAGATAGCCATCGAAGAGCGAGACCTTGGGCGGATCCTTGAACCGGATCTCGAAAACCGCGCCCTGAATGCACGGCCCCACGGTGATCTCGCCCCAGTGCTCCTTGAACAGGAGATCGGCGAGCCTTTGCATCTGTGGCTCCGCGGGCTCGAAATCGGTGTATTCGGTCACCGTCCCGTCCGGGTTGTCGACGATCTCGCGGCGGGGCGTTTGCGTTTCATTCATGGCGACCTCCGTCGAAGGCCTTGGGCGTTCAGCGCTATGCGCTTCTAGCGATGGGGGCACCCACGAGGGGTGCCCCTACGCGGACTACGCGGACGCCTTGGGCGGTCAGAATTCTATGCCTTTCTGGGCCCGGATGCCCGCCTTGAAGGCGTGCTTGACGGCCTGCATCTCGGTCACGGTATCGGCAGCCAGCGTAGGCCTGGAGCTTCGCGGGACTCATTCGTTTCGCTCCTCAGAATCGGGCTCGATGCCCGTGCCCCCGAGCGGGGTCCCGTCCGGCAGACGGTAGACGCCGGTCGTCAGGACCAGGCGGGCGCGAGGATCGACCCGGTAGACCTCCTGGACCGTGCCCTTGCCGGCGGTGCGCCGCCCGAGGATCCGGGCACCCGCGTAGCGGCGGAGTAGCCATGCGAGAACTTCGGCGCTGCTCGCGGTTCTCTCGTCGACCAGCACTTGGACCGGCAGGCCGGCGAAGCGCCGCGGGCCGCGGCTTTGGAAAATGCGCACGCCCGAGCGGCCCGCGATATCGAGGAGGAGCGCTCCGCGAGGGGCGAAGGCCCCGGCGATCTCGAGCGCGCTTTCGAGGCAACCGCCGCCGTTCCCGCGGAGGTCGAGCCTCATCGATGAGAGCCGAGAAGGGTCGAGCGATCCGGTCGCCGCCAGAAACTGGCGGCCGGTCCGCCTGCCGAAGGAAGCGAGCCGGATCGACACCCCGCCGCCCGAATCGACCTGCACCTCCGGAGGCGGGACGTCGGGCGAAAGGCCCCGGATGAAGTCGAGATCGGGCGCGGGACCAATCACCATCTGGCTCGCGGGATCGAGAGACGCAAGGATCTCCTCGACCGAGCACTTCGTGCCGCAGGCGGTGCAACACTGCCCCAGGAAGTGCTCTTCTACGATCTCCCGCAATCGAGCCGCCCGGGCATCCTCACCGCCGGAGTCGGCCGCGCGTCCACCGGCAGGACCGATCACGAGAGCCAGCGCGATGACGCAGAAGAGGCGGAACTGCATTGGCGTCCGCGGGCCGGCTCAGTGACAGTACTGGTAAGTCCCGAGCATAGTCGTCGCCCAGGGCGACGCACCGACGTTCGGGATCCTCGTGATCTCATCGGTCGCGGTGTGGATCACGTAGACCGAGTTGTCGGTGGAAGACGCGAGATAGATCTTTCGACCGTCGGGGGTCGTCGTCGCGGTCTCCAGGCTAAAGTTCGGGCCGAGGCGTCTCTGACTGGCTTCCCGCAGGTCCGCGAGATCGTAGATGAGGACCGTCCCGTATTCGCCCGAGCTGAAGGCGTAGGCCTTGCGGCCCTTGAGGTCGAAGTTGATACCGGTCATGCCGGGCCCTCCGCGCAGTGTGGCGATCACGGTTTGCTTCGCGACGTCGATCACCGAAATCGTCTCGTCGCCGTTGTTGGGCACGAGCATCTTCGCGCCATCGGGAGAGGGGTAGGCCCGCCAGGGCTCCTCGCCGACCCGAATCGTCTTCACGACCTGGTCGGTCGCGGTGTCGATCACCGCTATTTCTCCGGAGTCGCCGTCGGCGGCGTACACGAATCGCCCGTCGAGGGTCGGGGTCGGGTTGGCGATCCCCTTGATCTCGGTCAAGTAGCGATCCGGGTTAGCGCCGGCAAGAAGGTGACTCGATCCGACCGCGAATCTTCGCGCGATCGCGATCGTCTCCACGGCGGCGGTGGCGACGGCGGCGACCTCGTGAGCGCCGAAGCTCGATACGTAGGCCTTCTTCCCGCCGGGCAGGAAGGCGAAGCCGTGGGGCTCCGAGAAGTCGCCCATGCGCTTGATCTCGATCCCTGCGACCAGGTCCAGGACCGACACCGTGCCCTCTTCGAGATTTCCCATGAGCGCAAGCCTGCCATCGTCCGAAATGTCGAAGTGTTCGGGATCAATGCCGATCGGGATCCGCTTCGCGACCTCCAAGGCCGCAAGGTCGACGATCAAGGCCTGGTTCCGCCTCGTCCCCGCGACCAGGAGGCGCTTGCCGTCGGGAGTGACCATCGCCATGTGGGGATTGACCAGCTCGCCGAGCGCGATCCGGCCCACGATCCGGTCGCTTCTCGTGTCTATCATCGTGACGTCGCTCGAGTCCCGGTTGGTGACGAAGAGCGTCGTTTGTGCGTCCACGCCCGCTGCCTGGCTAGGCAACGTAGCCATCATCAAGGTCCCGCACGTCGCGAGCGCGACGGCGATCCGCCGCGCCATCGATCTTGCATCTGTCTTCATTTCATTTCTCCTTTTCTTGGTGTCAGAAATTCACCTGGGTGCGAAAACCGCCGAGGAATACGCCCTCCAGCGGCTCTATCTCCTCGTCGCCCGCGAGGTGAAAGACGTACTGCGCGAGCAGGCTCAGAGAGAGGTGGTCGGTCAAGTAGAAACGGTGGTAGATCTCCGCGAGATCCTCGACTCGGCCATTCGCCGCGCGTAGCCAGCCGTAGGCGAGGCCGGTCTCGTCCCGGGGACGGAGGGTCGGCAGAGCTTGCAGCCCGAGCCCCAGGCTCCACGCGTGCCGATCTCGTTCCCGGCCGCCGAATTGGAAGCCGTATCGACCGAAACCACGAGCCCGGGCGCCCACCGACTGGTCGAAGTTGGCACCGATTGCGCCGGAACGATCGTCTCCGCCGTTGCGCCGGCCCCACAGCCGGTAGTTGCCGGGCCCCCCGAGCATCGAGGTCGAGTAGTCGATCTCGCCGATCAGAAACGGGGTCCGGCCGAGCGCGTCGCCCGAGTCCTCGGGCGCCTGCGCTCCGATCCCGAACTTGAGCTCGCGAAACGTATCCCAGGCGAAATGGAGCCCAGGGGCGTTCGCCTGGTGGCCCACGCCCTGGACAGGTTGGCCGAGGAGCGGGTTGTTGACGAACATGCCCGAAATGAACTGGCGGGTCTCGTCGTTGGCGGCGGCGTTACGGTCGAAGTAGTTCGTGAGGTCGAGCTTTCCACCGACGGCGCTCAGGTGACCTCCGAAGAACGTCGCCGCCAGCCAGGCTTCGCGCAGGGTCACCCGGTCGGCCAGATCCGAATCCTGGAGAGATCCCGCGTCGGCGTTGAGACCCGAGGCCGAGCCCAGCAAGGGATCGGGTCCGTCACCCCCGATGGCCTCGAGATCCACGAAGAAGGTGGTCTCCAGGGCGGGACGCGCGAGCAAAATGACGTCCGCGGAGCCGACGCCCCGGAGTCGGTCAGGCCCTGCGCCGGCGGTCTGCTGCACGATGCCCGTGGCGGAGAGGCCGAGCGCGACGCCGCGGCGCGCCTCTTTGGCGAGCCGGGCTTCGATTTTCTCCGAGACCGTCTCGCGGCGGTCGAGCTTCACCTTTCGATACTCGAGACGGGCGACGACTGGAGTCTGATCGAATGGGCAGCGCCCACCTTCCGGCGCGGCGGAGAACGTGTGCCCGTGCTCGCAGACCCATTCGGTGATTCGTTTTATCTCTTGGACGGGTTCCACCGGCATCGCCCGCGAGCGAAGCTCGCTCAGCTCCTCCCGGAGCGTCCTCACCTCGTCCCGGAACCTTTCCTCCCGTTCGCTCGGCGTGGGTAGCCTTTCTCGAAGTTCATCGATCTGGCGTTGCAACTGCCTCACCGTCTCGTGCAACGCCTTGATCTCCCCCCGGTCGTCGGCGACCGCCGGGCCGCCGCCGGCGCTAAGCTCGATGATTGCAATCACGGTGAGAGCCCTGCCTAGCGGCCTCAAGAGCTTCCACGCATGTCCTCCGGCCCCGCCATTTCCTCCGCGGTCAGCGTCACTCGGCCCGGTAGATCTCGGTGGCTCGAATCGTGGGTCTCCTCGAGACTCCGATAGTCGGCGCAATACCATAGGTTTTTTCCGCCGCGCACACCCGCGCAACAACGGTACACAGAGCAAGGCCCGCGGAGAAATGGCGGCGGGGCGGGAAAGAGATAACGGCCTGGGCGCCCCGGCATCACCCTCCGCAATGCCATTGCAACACCCTTCAGGCCGGTCTCCGGGCTCGCAAGCGGGTGTGTACCCTGGGGCGGCGCCTTCCCATGCCGTAGCACAGTGGCGTAGTGCCGCTCCTTTGCTTGCTTACCGTTGCGGGGGCAGCGCCGGCATTGCTCGCGGATCGATCCCCGGAGCGCACCGACTTCCCGTTTCATCCCATCGGACGAAGGTCCTCCGGGACACCTGAAGCCGGCACACTATCTCCGACGTAACGCACGCCTGTCAATAGCGATGACGGCCCCGCCGGGGTGCCCATACCTCGAACGCCTTGGGCGGTCAGAGCTCTATGCCCTTCTGGGCCCGGACGCCGGCCTCGAAGGCGTGCTTGACCGCCCGCATCTCGGTCACGGTATCGGCGGCCTCGATCAACCCGGCCGGGGCGCCGCGGCCGGTGACGACGACATGCTGCATCGGCGGGCGCAGCTCGAGATCATGCAGCACCTCTTCCGTGCTTAAATATCCATATTTCAGCACCAGGGTCAACTCATCAAGTACCACGAGATGGAGATCCGGGTCCTGCAACATCCGGCGCGACACCTGCCATGCCGCCCGAGCGGCCTCCCCATCGCGCCCGCGGTCCTGGGTCTCCCAGGTATAGCCCTCACCCATGACGTGGTACCCGAGATCGGGAACGCGGCGGAGGAACGCCGCCTCCCCGGTCGGAATGCGCCCCTTGATGAACTGGACGACCCCGACTCTCATGCCGTGCCCCAGGGCGCGCGCTACCATGCCGAAGGCCGAGCTGGACTTGCCCTTGCCGTTGCCGGTCAGGACCAGGAGCAATCCCTTGTCCGCGGAGGCGCGGGCGATGGCGGCGTCGATGACCGCCTTTTTGCGCTGCATGCGCAGCCGGTGACGTTCTTCCCGGGCGAGGGGATCCATGGGGGGATCCACGATTCTCAGTTCCCGCCCAGCGCCCGTCTTTCACGCGCCCCCGACAGGCGCACGGCGCCGAGCGCGGCATGCACGATCGCCGCGACGGCGACGTAGAACGCGAGCGTGGCCAGGGAGGATGGGAAGTATCTCACGATCCGCGTGCCGAATTCCGCGAGATTCGGCTCGAAACGCCCGGAGAAGAAATAGAAGCCGCCGCTGGAAAACAACTCGCTCACCACGCCGCCGATGACGACGCTCGCGGCCAGGGGCAGCAAGGTCGAGAAAGCAAAACGATGGCGAACCGCGTACCAGCGGCCGGCGAGCCACAGCGCCCCGTAAGCGGGTAGGAGAAATCCGTAAGCGGGGCTCATGCAGAAGCTCGACACACCGCCGAAGGCGATGGCGAGGTAGTCGATGAGCGCCGCCTCGACCAAGAGGGCCGGCAGCATCCACATCGGGCGCAGATACACCCCGGCGAGGAAGAACACCGCGGCGGAGGCATCGGGGAGGTGCCATTCGCCTGCGAAGTGTTCGCTGCGGGTGGCGGCCATGCAGAGGGCCAGGGCTATGGCGATAAGAGCGGTGTGGCGGATGGTCTTGTCGATCATGGGTTTCTTCCTCTTGCGGTGGGTATCACTTGGGGTCACAGTCTATCCGGTCGGTCCTCTAGGGTCACGAACAAGCTGATGTTGTCGTAGCTGTTCTCACATCTCGGCGCGGAAGCCGATCAGGAAGCTCGCCCCCGCGGTCGAGAAGCCGAACGCCTCCTCGTAGTCCTCGTCAAATATATTCTGACCCTTGGCGGTGATCGAGAAGGACTCCATGCCGAACTGGTTCTCGATCAGGCGATAAGCGAGGGCGACGTCGGCCTTCGTGTATCCGTCGAGGCCGACACGGGCGCCGCCCGGGTCGGCGTTGAAATCGCGGTCGATCGAGCTTCCCTTGATGCTCAGGTTGAAGCTGGCCGTCCAGCGGTCGGCGGAATAGTCGAGGGTGAAGGCGCCGGAATGCTCGGGGCGGCGCAGGAGCGGCTCGCCCTCGACGAACAGCGTGCCCCCCGATGGGCCGGAGTCGACCACTTCGGTGTCGAGATAGGTATAGCTGCCGCGGAGGCCGATGCCGATCGGGGTCACGATCCGCAAACCGACCTCGACGCCGCGGCTCTGTGCCTCCTGGATGTTGAACAAGGCGATATCGTTAGGATCACTCTGCGGGATGAAGCTGATCAGGTCGTCGAAATCCGAGGAGAAGTACGTCGCGGACACCTCGACCGGATAATCGCTTAAGGGCAGCGGCTGGTCGACGCCGACCTCCCAGCTCTCCGAGCGCTCGGGATCGAGGTCTTCGTCACCCCTCCCGAACTGCGTCCTGCCGAAGTTCTCGAAGAAGGTCGGGTTCTTGATTCCGGTCCCGTAGCTCGCGCGGAGCTTGGTCTCGGTCCCCGGGAGGCGATAGGAGAGCCCGACTCGCGGGTTCACCTCGGTGCCGTAGGTCGAGCTTTCATCGAGCCGGAAGCCGGCGATCAGCGTCACCCGCTCTTGCCAGTCGAGGATCATCTGCGAATAAAAGGCCCCCGCATTCCGAGTCTCGTCGGCGCGGTCCGACAATCTAAAACCCGGAAACAGGAACAGCGAGTCCTGTTCGAAGGACTCCGCCTCTCCATAGCCCCCGAGCGTCACGGTCGGCGCGATGCCGGCGAAGGACGGCAGGAAAAAAGTCGAATTGTAATCGGCCGACAGGCGCTCCTGGGTCGTGTCGCTTTGGGAGGATCCGATATCGACGCGTGTATCCAAGGGATCGTCGAAAGTAAAATCCTCGTGGTAGAACCCGAGCTGGAGAGAGTGGCGCCACCAGGGAACGGGGTTCCAAACCGCGCGCGGCCCGACGATCAGCCTGTCCCGCTCCGTGAACTGGTTCGGATCGAGCGGCGGGAACCGATCTCCCGCGATTTCGCTCGGTGTCTCGAAGCGCGAGTCGTTGTAGCGCACCGTGGTCGTGAGGTCGAGCGTCTCGATCGGGCTCCAATCGAAACGCGAGGCGACGGTCGTGTTCCCATAGCGATTGTTGAAGTCGAGGATCCCGTCGGTGTCGATGCGTCCGACATCGACAGCGTAGCCGTAGCGCTCGGTGCCACCCGAGATCCCGCCATGCTCCTCGAAGGTCTCGAACTCGCCGCCGGCGAAGCCGAAGCGAGCGGCTAGTGGCCCGTCGCCGCGGCGGGTGAAGAGCTGCACCACCGAGGTGATCGCGTCCGAGCCGTAGAGCGCGCTCTGCGGCCCGCGCACGATCTCGATGCGCTCGACCCCGTCGGTCGTGAGGTCCGAGAAATCGAAAAAGCCTCCCGCCTGGTTCACCTTGACGCCGTCGATCAAGACTTGATTGTAGTCCGACTCGCCGCCTCGGACGAAGAGCGAGGTCGCGCCGCCGCGGCTCCCGCTCTGCACGATGGTGAATCCCGGGATGTCGCGCAGGACCTCGAGCGTATCCGCGACCTGCTCGCGTTCGATGTCCTCGCCTTCCACCACGGACACCGAAGCGGGGATCTGATCGAGAGGCGTCTCGAGCCGGGTGGCGGTGACGATGATCGGATCCAGCTCGACCGGCTCTTCGGCGGCGAAGACGGGGGTACAAGATAGGGGGCAATAAGACAGGGGACCCAGGGGCAGCAGGACGGCCGGCAATCGGCGCAATCGCATGATTTTCTCCTCCGCGCGCACACCCGCGCAGCAAGCTCGGGCAAGGCACGCAGAGGAAGGGGGCAAAGCGGGAGGTGGAAACGATGGCCCGGGCGCCCCGGCATCACCCTCCGCAATGCCATTGCAATCCCTTCAGGCCGGTCTCCGGGCTCGCAAGCGGGTGGGACCCTGGGGCGGCGCCTTCCCATGCCGTAGCACAGTGGCGTAGTGCCGCTCCTTTGCTTGCTTACCGTTGCGGGGGCAGCGCCAGCATTGCTCGCGGATCGATTCCCGGAGCGCACCGGCTTCCCGTTTCATCCCATCGGACGAAGGTCCTCCGGGACACCTGAAGCCGGCACACTATCTCCGACGTCACGCGCGCTTGTCAATAGCGACGGCGGCCTCGCCAGCGCGCGAGCGGCTCACGGCGCGCGGAGTCGGTGCCGGGATCCTCTACGAGCGCAGGACCGTTTCGTGTCGCTCGCTACCTGAAGTCCACCGTGTGGTGCGTGAGGAACACGTGCAAGCGGGGCGGCCCCGGGCGCTCAGTGCCGGGTGCGCGAGGGGCGGTCCGTGTGCGGCGGCATGTCCACGAGGAGCCCGCGTCGGACGCGCCTGCCGAGCAGGACGCAGGCGTTCATGAAGGCCTGCTCGGCCTCGGCCGCGCACCAGTCCCAATCCGCGGGGCTGCCCGGCGCGCGCGCCCGCCAGTGGGCCATGACGTAGACGGTCCCCAGCCGCAGCTCGATGGTCCAGTCGTGCCAGGTGTCGTCGGCCGCATCGGAATCGGCGTATTCCTGCTGGGCCAGGCGGCAGTGGTCGGCGCTCGCCTCATCGGCGACCACCGTCTCCTCGACCACCAGCGCATCGTCGACGCACGACTCCCACCCGGTGTGGACGCTCCCCGCCGAGGAGAACACCGTGTTCATAATGGTCTCGGGGGTCAAGGTCACCGCAATCGGGGTATCCCAGGGGGGGGCCTCTTCGGTGACGTCGTCGCTCATGATGGGGTCCTGCGTGCTCTGGCACATTACCTTTAAGCACGCCGAAACGCCACCTCCGCCCGCAGGCGGAGGTGGCGTCGGCTTGCCGACCCGCGGCTAGCAGTGGCCCGCCGTCAGCAATCGCCTGCCGTTAGCAATCGCCCGCAGTTAGCAATCGCCCGCAGTTAGCAATCGCCCGCAGTTAGCAATCGCCCGCAGTTAGCAATCGTAGTAGAGGGCGAACTCGTGGGGGTGGGGACGCAGGCGCACGGGATCGCACTCCTTGGTGCGCTTGTAGTCGAGCCAGGTGTCGATGACGTCCTGCGTGAACACATTGCCCTTGGTCAAAAACTCATGGTCGCGCTCCAGGGCGCCGAGCGAGGCCTCCAGTGAGGCTGGACAGCTCGGGACCTTCGCGAGCTCCTCGGGGGGCAGGTCGTAGAGGTTCTTGTCGAGCGGCTCGCCCGGGTCGATCTTGTTTTCGATGCCGTCGATCCCCGCCAGCAACATCGCCGCGAAGGCGAGATAGGGGTTGCAGGACGGATCGGGGAACCGCACCTCGATGCGCTTGGCCTTGGGGCTCGGCGAATAGAGCGGTATGCGGACCCCCGCCGATCGATTGCGCGAGGAATAGGCCAGGTTGACGGGCGCCTCGAATCCCGGCACCAGGCGCTTGTAGGAGTTGGTGGTGGGGGCCACGAACGCGCACAGGGCCGGCGCATGCTTCAGGATCCCGCCGATGTAATGCAGGCACAGATCGCTGATCCCGGCGTACTTGTTGCCGGCGAAGAGCGGCTGCCCGTCCTTCCAGATGCTCTGGTGGGTGTGCATCCCCGAGCCGTTGTCGCCAAAAATGGGCTTGGGCATGAAGGTCACGGTCTTGCCGTAGCGCAGCGCCACGTTCTTGGTGATGTACTTGTAGAGCATCATCTTGTCGGCCATGCGGGTGAGGGAGTCGTAGCGGAGATCGATCTCCGCCTGCCCGGCCGTCGCCACCTCGTGGTGGTGCTTCTCCACATGGATGCCGGCCTTCTCCATCTCGAGGATCATCTCGGTGCGGATGTCCTGCTGCGAATCGACGGGGGCGACGGGGAAATAGCCCTCCTTGTGGCGGGGTTTGTGCCCGAGGTTGGGGCCCCGGTCGCTGCCCGACTCCCAGATCCCCTCCTCCGACTCGACATAGTAAAAGCCACAATGGGCGTTCTGATCGAAGCGCACGCCATCGAAGATGAAGAACTCAGCCTCCGGTCCGAAGTAGGCGATGTCGCCGATGCCGGTGCTCTTGAGATAGCTTTCCGCCTTGTCGGCGACGTAGCGCGGATCGCGTGAATAGCGCTCGCGGGTCACCGGGTCCACGATGTTGCAGATCATGGAGAGGGTAGGCCGTTCCGTGAAGGGGTCGACGATGGCGGTCACCGGGTCGGGCACGACCATCATGTCGCTCGCGTGAATGGCCTGCCAGCCGCGGATGCTGGAGCCGTCGAAGCCCAGCCCCTCGTCGAAGATGTCGGGTGTCACCTCGCTGATCGGGATCGAGAAGTGCTGCCAGGTCCCCGGAAAGTCCTGGAACTTGAGGTCCACGATCTCGATGTTCTTGCCTTTGATAAGGTCCATCACTTCTTTCGGTGTCATGCAAAGCCCTCCAACGATCGGTCTGGATCGCGGGTGATGTACCGATCCGCCCTTCGCCCCGAGGACGACCCGGGACGCAAGCCCCTGAATGAGATCGGGGGATGATGTCGGGGAACGATGGACGGCACGCGCGATATGGTTCTTGTGCCCCGGAACTGCACGCCCGCTGGCGGGCGTGAGTATAGGACAATCTGTGACGGTGGCGTTACCCCCCTGACCCTTCCCCGCGCTGGGGGACAAGGGGTAGGGTGGGGGAGAAGGCGCTGCGGCGGGGAACGGGCTTGGTCAGCGAACGTCGCGCCTGGCCCCCACCCCACCCTCCCCCGTCCACAAAAAGCGTGGACAGGGGAGGGAGTCTCCGGGCTCCCTCTCCTGCGGACCTGCGGAGCGGGGGCGGGTGGGGGTGGGGGTCCGGCGGGTCGCAGGCTCCCTAGCCCCCGGGCCGAACCGCCTCCAGCTCCTTGAGGCGCTGCCGGAACTCCTTGGTTACGGCGCGCGCCTCGCTCTGATCGCGCACGGCCTTGGGGGTCAAGAGGAGTATAAGCTCCGTGCGGTCAGTGTTATCCGACGTCCTGCTGAACAGGCCGCCGAGCACGGGCATATCCTTGAGGAAAGGGATACCGGTGTCGGTATTGCTCTTGTTCTCGCTGATCAAGCCGCCGAGCACGAGGGTCTCGCCGCTCTGGACGGTGACGGTGCTCTCGATCTTGCGTTTGATGAACGCCTGGTTTCCGCCAGGCTGTGTTCTAGGGTCCACGGCGGTATTGATTTCGGAAACTTCCTGGCTGAGGTCGAGGGTGATGCGTCCGCCGAGGTTGACGCGCGGCGTAACCTCGAGGATCACGCCGACGTCCTTGAATTCGGTGGACTGGAGTTGGTTGAGGGTAGCCTGGTTCTGCTCTACCGGTATATTCTGCTGCGTGGTGACCGACACCTCATCGACCACCTCTATCGTCGCCGTTTGGTTGTCCAGCACCATCACCGACGGCGAGGATAGCACATCGAGCTTGGTCTGGTCGGCTATGGCGGTGATGACGGCCCTGACCCTGTTAAGGTCGTCAAACAACGCATAGGAAAAACCAGCTGGACCCGCTACCCCAGTCCTGGCTGCACGACCCACAATACCCGACAGGTCGAACGCCCCCTCGGCCCTGCCCCCGCCTGGGGTCTCGTTCCTGAAGAACCACTCGACCCCGTAGCTCAGGGTGTCGGTCAGGGTCACCTCGATGACCTTCGCCTCGATCAGGACCTGCAGGGGTACCACGTCCAGGTTCCTGAGCGCCGTCTCGATCATCTTGTAGTCCTGGGTCCGCGCCAGGATCACGAGCGAGTTGGTGGACTCGTCGGCGATGATCTTGAGGTTCTCGGTCGAGACCACGGACACCGCCGGCTCCTTGGAACGCCCGCCGCCGCGCTTTCCGAACCCGGCCTCCTCACCCAGCCCTCCCTCGCGCTCCGAGGTGCTCGGGTTGCCGCTGTCCAGGGTGGTGGGCTCCTCGCCGGGGGCGAGCTCGGCCGCGGGCGGTCCGCCTTCCCGCGTCGCCTCGGCGCCGAAGATCCCGCCGAGGACGGTCGCGAGGTCCGCGGCCTTGCCGTTCTGCACCCGGTACACGAAGAGCCGCGGTCCCACCGCGTCCGCGACCTGGTCCAGGCGCTCGACCCATTCGCGGGCGTGTTCCAGATATCCGGGCCGGGAGGTCACGACCAGGAGGGCATTGAGGCGCTCCACGGGGACCATGCGCACCACCCCGGAGACCGGGCTGTCCTTGTCCCCGAAGATCTTCTCCATCTCCGCGTGCAGGGTCTTCACCTCGGCGTCCTTGAGCTTGAAGAGACCGACCGACATGCCGTTCAGCCAGTCCACATCGAAGATCTCCACGAGCTCCAGGGTGGACTCGAGCTCCTGCTCGGTGCCCGTCAGGATCAACAAATTGCGCTGCTCGTCCACGATCTGGGGCGCATCCGGGGGCAGGAACGGCTCGATGAGCTTGTGCAGCTCGCGGGCCGAGATATACCGCAGCGGCACGACCCGGATCCCATACCCCCGCGCCGCCGCGACGCGCTGCACCGAGGCCGGGGGCGAGCCGCGCGTCGCCTGGGGCCCCGGCATGACCTTGTAGAGCCCGTCGGAACGCAGCAGCACCGCCCCGTTCAGGCGCAGCAGGTTCTCGAGGGTGGGGAGCAGCTCGGCGCGTTTGAGCGGCCGGCTGGTCTGGATGGTGACCTGACCGGTCACCTTGGGGTCGATGAAATAGCTCTCCTTGAGGAGATCGCCGAGCACCGCCTTGACGACCTCCTGGAGATCGGTGGCCTCGAAGTTGAGCGTGTATTCCCCGCCCGTACCTGCCGGGCGTGGCACCGCCGCCTTCGGATTCACGAAGGTCCCGGTGCCGGGGTACAACTCGATATCAGGACGCGGCGGCTTCTTGTCCTCGTCTTCGAGCGTGATCTCGGTCATCGCCGGCGCGGGGGTCCTCCCGGCCTCGGCCGGCGGGGCGGCGGTGGCCGGCCGAGGCGGCGGTGGCTGCGCGCGCCGCGACACAGTCGTACACGCAGAGAGCGCGACGACGCCCAGGCACACCGCGACCCACCAGCGGGCGGCAATCGTCGTTATCCGGCGTGGCGACCGGCGACGTGCCGGCCGGCTGGCGTTCGCCGCCATCGTTCGCACTCCCCTCCCCAATCCGCCGAGCCTACCATAACGTGCCAGAAGTAAGAACCCATGGCTCATCATATTAGCTGCGCTTATTGAGGCGGGTTCTCGCTGCTGGATTCGCCCGTCGCCGGACCCGGGCGGGCAACGGACGCGCGTGCCCGAGCCTCCAGAGTTATAGATATGCCGAGCGCGCGATTTGACAAGCGCTCGGATCGGGATACCCTAGCCCTCGCGCCATTCACCTTAATTCAGGCCGCGGGCCACGGCGGACCGCGGGCATGCGTGACGGGTGGCATAACAAGGCAACCCGATCTCCCCGCGCGGAGGCCCGCATGAACATCCTCTTCCTCTACCCCAAGATGCCGTTCGCGTTCTGGTCCATGAGCCAGCTCCTGAAGATGGCCGGCAAACAGGCGAACTACCCGCCCGTCGGGCTGCTGACAGTGGCCGCGATGTTGCCGCCGGAGTGGCGCAAGCGGCTCGTCGACCTCAACCTCGACCCGCTCACCGAGGACGATCTGGCGTGGGCCGATTGTGCCTTCATCGGGGCCATGAACGTCCAGGCCGGCTCGGCCCGCGAGATCATCGCGCGCTGCCGCCGGGCCGGCGTCAAGGTAGTGGCCGGCGGACCGCTCTTCACCCACGAGCACCAGAACTTCCCAGGAGTCGATCACTTCGTCTTGAATGAGGCCGAGGTGACCCTCCCGCCCTTCGTCGCGGACCTCGAAGCAGGTTGTCTCAAGCCCATCTACCGCTCATCGGAGCTGGCCGACGTACACCAAACGCCGGTCCCGCTCTGGGAGCTCTGCGATCTCGACCGCTACGGTTTCGCCATCGTCCAGTATTCCCGCGGCTGCCCGTATATGTGCGATTTCTGCGATGTCACCGCCCTCTTCGGCCGCCGCCCGCGGACCAAGACCGCCGCGCAGATGATCGCCGAGATCGAGGCCCTGGGGGACCTCGACCGCTTCGATCTGGTGGTGTTCGCGGACGATAATCTCATCGGCAACAAGAAACTGCTCAAGTCCGATCTGCTCCCCGCGCTCATCGAGTGGCGCCGCCGGAAGCGCCCCGCCGTCGGCTTCGCGACCCAGGTGACGATCAACCTGGCCGACGACACCGAGCTCATGGACCTCATGCGCCAAGCGGGTTTCAGACACATCTTCGTCGGCATCGAGACCCCGGACGAGGTCGGCCTCCTGGCCTGCAAGAAGAGCCAGAACACGCGCCGCAACATGCTCGACAACGTACGTGCGCTGCACCAGGCCGGCTTCCTGGTCACGGCCGGCTTCATCGTCGGATTCGACACCGACACCCCGACGATCTTCGACCGCCAGATCGAATTCATCCAGGACAGCGGGATCGTCATCGCTGGCGTCAGCGTGCTCAAGGCCCCCCCGGGAACCGAGCTCTACGAGCGCATGAAGCGCGAGGGCCGCTTGGTCTACGAATTCGACTTCCACGAGAGCCAGACCAACATCGTGCCCAAGATGGACGCCGGGGTACTCTCGGCGGGCTACAAGAAGGTCCTGCGATCGATATACGCCCCCGAATATGTCCGCGAGCGCGCCAAGACGATGCTCCTGGATTACCGGCAAAGCCCGATCGCGTCGCACGAGAACGTCGGCGGCTGGACCCTCCCCTTGCTCCGGCGTTACTTCGGGATCGTGGTCCGCATGGTCTACCACATCGGGATCAGGGGCAAAGGCCGGCGAAATTTCTGGTCACTGGTGCGCTGGACCCTTGTCCATCGCCCGAGGCACGTGGACCTGGCCTTCTTCTTCGGGCTATGGATGCACGAGTTTCAGGAGATGTACGAGAGCTACGATGCCTCCGGGCATTTCGACATTTACAAGATCCCCATGGCCCTGTCCAGAGAGTTCGAAGAGTCCAAACAGTTCGAGGCCGTGGCCTTCAAGCGCGCGTGACGGGGCGGGAGCCAGGGCCCGCCGCCGGCTAGCCTGCGGGCGGAGGGCGGGCATCGCCGGGCGTCCTCTTGAGATCGCCCTTGTGATCCATCAGCCGCTGCAGCTGGGTCCGGGCAAAGCGGAGGCACACCAGAGCGACGGCGGCCCACATCCCGGCCAACACCAGCGCCGCCCATGGCAGCGGCAACATCTCGGTGAGCAGATTGAGGAGCGCGACGTTCGCAAACACCAACGCCAGGAGGCCTCCGAGCGCCGCGACGCAGAGCGCCGCGAGGCCCTTGCCGACCGTGAGGAGCTCCGGCCTGAACAGGGCGGCGAGCCGCCCGACCTCGTCCCGCACCGCCACCGCGATGTCGCTCGCGGCCTCACCCACGACCTCGCCGATCCGGCCGCTCGCCTCGCTCACCACTCGTGCGATGCGTGCCTGAGGGGAACGCGTCGATTCGGACAGCGAGCCCGAATGCTGCTCGGTCATGTTGGACATGGCTACTCCTCCGCTCGTGCTCGGGCTATCGTTCGCGAGAGCCCCGCGAGCCATTGTGCCCGCTCGCCCCCTGCCAGGCAATCGCTCCATCGGGACCGTCCTGCCCCATAGTCCTGGATCCCTGGTCCTGGAATTCGCGTTCGTCGTGGTGTAGATTCGCGGGCACGGGGCGGGGAAGCGCCGCGCATACCGGAGATATCACGGGCCGGAGATATCACCGGGTCAACGGTCTCTTGGTGGGTGGAGCGTCGATGAAAACAAAGATGATGTGGTGTGTCCTGCCGCTCGTTGCGAGCGCTCTCAACGGCTGTAGCGAGATCAACGCGACCCCGGCCGATCCCGCCCTGACACGCTTCGATGGCGTGTGGGACGTCGTCGGCAAGACCGCCGCGTCTCATCCGGGCGCCGCAGAGGACTGCGGCTACGGGACCGGTACGGGCCGGCTCACGATCAAGGGCTCGACCATCACCGGCGAGCTGCAAGACGACTCGGGCTACGGCTACGTGCTGGAAGGGAACATCGACGCCCGCGGCCGCATGACCGGGGCGTTCACCTACGAGGGCTATGACGCCGCCACCTTCGAGGGCACGTTGGGGAACCGGGCGGGGACGGGGAGCTGGCAGGACATCTACGGTTGTCCCGGCAGTTGGGAGGTCCGTAAAGGAAGTTGGGAAGGCGATAAGGCAGAGGCGGCCGCCGACACCATCGCGTCCCGCCCCTGACCGACACCATTCCTGCCGCCTCGCGCTCTTCACCCATGGAACCGAGCACCGTGGAACCGAGCACCCTGGCCGACCGCATGCAGGACCTTTCGCTCACCGAGCTGATCCGCCTGCAGAACGAGATTTCCCGCCTCCTGTCTCAGCGTTTCGAACGCTCGATGGCGCTGGCGTTCTCCGACATCGTGGGCTCCACCCCCTATTTCGCGCGCTTCGGGGACGAGGCGGGACGCAAGCTGCAGCAGCGCCACATCGATCTGGTGGGCCAGATCGCCCGCGAGCAGGGTGGCCGCATCGTCGACACCGCGGGTGACGGGGCCTTCACCTGCTTTCAGGCGACCGAACAGGCCGTCAATGCCTTCATCGAGCTGCAGACGGCCCTGGCCCGCGAGAACATCGCGCGCACGCGCGACCACCAGCTCACCGTTCGCGTCGGGCTGCATTACGGCCGGACCTTGACCGATGGGAGCATGGTCACCGGGGATTCGGTGAACCTGTGCTCGCGGGTCACGGGCACCGCCAGCGGTTCCGAGATCCGGCTCACCCGCGCCGCATTCCAGGAGCTGTCGTCCGCGCGCCGTCGCTCCTGCCGTGCGCTCCCGGCGGCGACGGTGAAGGGCGTGTCGCAACCGGTGGAGATCTTCGTGCTCGACTGGCGCGACCGCAGCCTGTTCCCGACCGCCATGTTGGTGGAAGAGAGCGATGAGGTGCTGAAGATCCCCGAGCAGGATACCGTGACCTGTGGCCGGCTCGCCGAGTTCGAAGGTGCGACGGCCAACGATATCGTGCTGTCTTGCCCGGACCCCAACCAGTTGCAGCGCATCGGGCGGTGGCACTTCGAGTTGCGACGCCGACCCGAGGGCCTATACCTGTACCAGGTGTCCGACGGGACCACCGCCATCGACGGTGCCGCGGTATCGAAGGGGGCGTCCGTCCAGGTCCGCGCGGGGGCCCGGATCGAGGTCGGCCGGGTCCTGACCCTGAAGCTCCTCCAGGTGGCCAGGCCCTCCAAGGCAGATGACGAAACCATCCTCACCGAGAGCCCGCGTTAGCCCCGCTGCGGCGTATTCGATCGTTGGACGCGGTTCGCCGGAAGGGTCTTCAACCCCATGGCGCCGTTACAGGACCCGCGGGCTCAACCGCCCACGCGCGACATCTCGACCTTGCGCAGCCCCACGGTCTCGGCACTGCGCCGCTCCGAGTAGCGATCGGTGCGCCGGTGCCACAGGGCGCAGAGGAGAGCCGCGATATCGTCATCGCTCGCGCCGCCCCGCAGGAGGCCGCGCAGATCGTGGCCGCGGGTCGCGAACAGGCAGGTGTAGAGGTGCCCATCGGCGGTCACCCGCACGCGGGTGCAGGCGCGGCAGAAGGGCTGGGTCACGGAGGCGATGATACCGATCTCCCCGCCACCGTCCCGATAACGGTAGCGGCTCGCGACCTCCCCGAAATAGCCCGGCGCGAGTGCTTCGAGCGGCCATTCCGACCCGAGGATCGCCAGGATCTCGGGCGCCGGCACCACGTCCTCGAGCCGCCAACCGTTGGTATGGCCCACGTCCATGTACTCGATGCAGCGCAGGACATGGGCACCGGCGCGGCAGTAACGCGCCATCTCCGGGAGCGCCTGCTCGTTCACGCCGCGCTTGACGACCATGTTGATCTTGATGGGGCTGAACCCGACGTTCGCGGCCGCGGAGATCCCTTCGAGCACCCGCTCCACGGGGAAATCGACATCGTTCATGGCGCGGAAGACCCCGTCCTCCAGGGCATCCAGGCTCACGGTGAGGCGGGTCAGACCCGCCGATCTCAGTCCCGCGGCCATGCGGCCGAGGAGCGAGCCGTTGGTGGTCAGTGTCACCTCCCGCACCCCCTCGATATCCACGAGCCCGGCGATGAGCCTCGGCAGATCCCGACGCAGCAGCGGCTCGCCCCCGGTGACGCGGATCTTGCTCACCCCGTGTCCCGCGAACAGGCGCGACAGACGCGTGATCTCCTCGAAGGACAGGAGCTCGCGGCGCGGCAGGAACGCCCATTCCCGCCCGAACACCTCCTTGGGCATGCAATAGGGACAGCGGAAGTTGCAGCGGTCGGTGACCGAGATGCGCAGATCGCGCAGCGGGCGTCCGAGGCTATCGGTCAGTGCCATGGGGTCTTTTTGGGCGGCTTGCTCGCCGACGGAGCGCCTAGTATACGCGCCCGATCGGCCGGGTCGCGACGAGCCGGGCCGGTCGGCCCACCCGGCTGGATCGGTCAGCTCGAGCCCTCGGGGGCTGCACCGAAAAGCTGATCGACCTTGGCCGCGCAGATGAAGTCGTTCTCCGACAAGCCCGAGATGGCATGGGTGGTGTAGCGCACCTCGCACTGCCGGTAGCCGACGATCATCACCGGGTGATGGTCCTCCCGGTGGGCGACGAAGGCCACGGCGTTGGCGAAGGCCAGGGTCTCGTAGTAGTTCCGAAACGGGTAGACCTTGCTGATGGTCCCGCCCGGCTCGTCGAGCCGCCAGCCGACGGTGTCGCGAAGGAGCGCCCGGGCCTCCGCAGCACCGAGACACGGTGTGCCGCCTTCACAGGGTTTACAACGCCTTCCTGCAAGCTGGGTCATCAACGCCTCCTGGCGCGGTATCTTAAAAACACCTATGTTGGCTCTGCTCGGCCTCGCCGCGGTAGACGCAGCCGGCACTGCAGGTCTCACGGATCACGATCTGGGTGAGTCCCGGGATCTCGGCTGCGAGCCGTGTCCACACCCAGCGCGCCAGGTTCTCGCTCGTCGGGTTCTCGAGCCCTTGGACCTCGTTCAGGCAATAATGGTCCAAGCGCTCGAAGAGCGGCTGAAACTTCTCCGTGATGTCGGCGAAGTCCATGACCCAGCCGCTCTTGGGGTCGCAATCCCCGCGCACGTACACCCCGATCCGAAACGAGTGCCCGTGCAGCCGCCGGCACTTGTGGCCCACCGGCAGGTTCGGTAGGTAGTGGGCCGCCTCGATCGAAAACTCCTTGAATATCTCCATGCCGCAAGTCTAGCGAAACCTACTTGAAATCGTAAGCTACCTATCGACCCCAATACATTGACTTGCATCGGCGTTCTCCGTTCGCAATGGATTTCATCTTAGCATGCCTAGCCAGCTTAGCCAAGACCATCCCGTGCCGAGTACGCCCCCGATCGTCTCCTCGTCCAGAGGATCTCCGAACCAACCGCGGTAGCCACTCACCGTGCGTTGCCGGCCGCGCCAGGTCCACCGGGGCGGGCTGGTCAGTCGTAGGGTGTGCATCGCGCTGTTTGCGGTGCGCACGCGGATCATCAATCCGGTGCACCGTAGCCGCTCGGAACCCCCTACCCTTCCGCATTACGCGCGTCGAGGATTCGCGCCTCTTTTGCTATAGCTCACCACAGAACTCACGGTTTACCCCACCACGACTTCAACACGTTTGCCGAGCGCATGCAGCGCCCGCTCATGCGCCGCTACCTTGGTCGCGTACCTGGGGTTCAGCATGCGCCGCGCTTCCTTTTCATCCAGGCCCAAGCGCCGCGCCAGCTCGCTCTTGCTCACCCCCTGTTCACGCATGGCGATGTAGAGGGCGGCCTTCATAGCGGTCGAGACTGGCACATGGACCGAATGCTCGCCCTTGCGTGAACGCGAGGGTATGGGCAGATCCATACCGTCTTCGATGCGCGATTCGATGGCCGCCTGAAGCGCGCCTTCTGTCTCCTCGACGGCCGGGGATCGCGCTGGCGAGGCCGCCGGCCAGCCCGCCGCGCACCTGCGCCGCCCGTCCTCGCTTGCGCCTGCTCTGCCCCGGCGCCGTTCATGTGATGAGCCGGGTAGGTCGGGCATGTGTTCCCATGCCGGACATTCCCAGGCTCGAACCCGGCAACGGCGCCGGATAAACGGCGGCGGCATCGCCCCTCGGTCCCCCGAAGTGTTGGGCAACGCTGCGCTTATGCCCAACCTGCCACTACTGCGTTTTGATGCCTTGACGTTATGACGCTATACTATCCGCCTCTGAAGGAGGTAAATGCGTCATGGGCGAAGTATTCAAGCGTTCCACAATCTACTTTGATTCACAGCTTCACGCTGCTTTGCGTCTCAAGGCGGCCCACTCTCATCGTTCTATGTCCGAGATTGTTAACGAAGCGGTCCGGGCAGCACTGGCAGAGGATCAGGAGGATTTGGCGGCGTTCGAAGAGCGCGCGTCTGAGCCCACGCTGAGCTATGAAGAGCTTCTGAAGACCTAAAAGCCAATGGCAAATTATAGGCTGGTCTTTAAAAGGTCAGTTTCTAAGGATTTGCGCCCAATCCAGAAGCGGGATGTCGTGCGGATTCTCAGGCGTATCGAAGGACTGGCAGACGATCCTCGGCCTAATGCGAGTGAGAAGCTGTCGGGGCACGAGCCC
>JBOIDT010000001.1:0-58782 GCA_050740755.1 Gammaproteobacteria bacterium | reverse complement strand
GACCGGTAGAGGAGGCAGTCGGGGCAGGCGGGCAGGCCGGTCACGCACACGGCGCGCTTCAAGGCATGGCCGAAGACGCCGCGCCAGGCGGAGCCCGGGTAGCGCGGCAGGCGCAGGTCGTCGACGGCCCGGAACACGAACCGGTAGCGACCGAGCGGCAGCGTGATCCCCATTCTCTCTCATCGCGGCCACCGAGAACCCGTTCACCCGGCGGGCCTATCCGCTGGGAGGACCGAGCCTCATGCCGGCAGTCGGCGCTTACAGCCGTTGCCTGGGCCGGCCGGGCTCGGCGAAACCGCCGGCGCCGGTGCGCCGAGTATTGCTATTACCGTTGGCGAGGATGATGTTGATGATTGACCGGCGGCGCATGCCCCTCCTTTCGAGTCACGACCGGTAACCAGCGGGTCTATTGTGCCCACCACGGTCGCGCGCGACAAGGGGAAGAGCGCTGGACTCTTGTGGGGTCGAAGCGGTGTTGCCGATGGCCTTGGCTTGGCGACTCGATATCCCAGTAGCTACTTACGTTCCAAATGTTGACCACAACGACTCAAACAAATTCTATTTCATGTGCAAATTCAATAAGCTGCCGGCACCAAGTTGTTCCCTCCCCCTGGCAGCGGTAGGGCGAGGGTGGGGGTTGAGTGTCGCATCGTTCTGAGAGACTCGACGCCCATCCTACCCTTCCCCCTTCCAGGGGGAAGGGATCGAAAAGAGCATACAATTTCAAATATCTTTGGCTAGCCCTCATGTCTGAAGAACACCAGGAAGACCTCGCGGCCGGGCGTTCCGCGACCGACCGCCGCCGCTTGAGCCTTCGGAGCCTGGCCTACGGGGCCTGGCGCGGGCGGCGGGTGGCGGAACGGCGCACCGGGACACAAGCGGGCTATGTCGATCGCTATCCCTCGTCGGTCGTGCTCGCCGCGGTCGCCCTGTTCACGCTCGCCGTCGCGGATGCCTACGGCACTTTGATCCTGCTCGAGGCGGGCGCCCAAGAGGCCAATCCGGTGATGGCCGCGCTCCTCGAGGCCGAGCCCGCGTGGTTCGTGCCGGTGAAGCTCGCCATCACGGCGGTGGGCGTCCTCCTGCTCGTGCTGCACAAGAACTTCTCGCTGTTCGGCGGGCTCCCGGTCGTGAAGATCCTGTATGGCCTGCTCGGGGCCTATGGGTGCCTCATCGCCTATCAGGGCATCCTGCTCTTTGCGCTCCAATAATCGTAGGCGCTTCGTCGCGCGCCGCCGTTTTTCCCAAGACCGTCACCAGCATCGCATGAGGCGCGCGTGCCATGGTGTGCGCGGGTCCTTTAAGGAACCCCGGCGGCTTGCTTCTACCCAAACCTATTCCAGCACCTCTCGCTTCATTGGAAGGCGAATACATCGAACACGGTGGACTTACCGCTGCCGTTGGGCCCTAGCAGCGCCGTCACCGGCATGATGTCTTTGAGCTCCACGCGTTTCAGCGCGCGGTAATTCTCGACCCGCACCCTCGCACTGACTCATCAGTCGTGCCTTGCGGCATACGAGCCGAACCGGATCACCTGGCTGGGCGAGGTTGCGGCAGCTACCAGGCGGGCTATTGAGAAGCGGATTGTTTTGTCATCGAGCATGACAAGCACTGCTCGTTTACTCCAGAAGGGTTTGCAGCCGCGCCAGGACTTCATCGACCGCATGATCCGGCACGTCCTCTACGAACCTTGCGGCGCGTGCGGCATAGTCGATGGTTCTCGGCTGGTTGCACATCACAACGCCTTGCGTTTCCGTGCCTGTGTCCATCAATGACACTGCAAACCCGGCAAACCGCGCCTGGTTGCCGCCTTGTGCGACCGGACAGATAAGCACCAGTCCAGACCGGTTAAATCCTTTGTCGGACACCACCAGAACCGGTCTCAACCCTTGCTGTTCCTTGCCCGCGACTGGGTTCAGATTAACGTGCCAAATCTCGCCCCGGCCGGGGATGCGCATCAGGGTTCCTCTGTGCCGACGGCAGGTGTGTCAAGCCATTCCCTTTCATCGGTGCTCATAGGCTGCGATAGGTCGCACTGCGCCATCAGTTCGGTGAGGGTGTAGCGTGGTTTTTTCTTGGGCTCAACAATCAGTTTTCCGTCCTGGACATCGATATTCACTTGCGAACCGGATTGCAAATGCACCAAATCCAGTATGCGCTTCGGGATGGCCATGACAACCGAACCGCCCACACTGCGAAGAGTTGCAATCGGCATGATGAGGACCTCTGGATTCTTACATTACACTAAAGTATAACTTGGCGGGACCGGTTTTGTAAACTCTCGACTCCCCGTCACACGGCGGCGGTGCGCCCGGTAGACGAGGCCGTCCGGTCCGTTGCACGCATGGACGACCCCCGGTTGCAATCGGGGGCGCGCCCGGACGGAGACCTCCAGTCCCGAACGCGAAGTTGCCCCGACCCCGGGACCGCCGAGGGCCCAGGGGTCGGTCCTGGTGTACACTTCCCGGCCATGCCCGCCCACTCCCACCTCCATTTCGAAGGCACCACCATCCTCTCGGTGAGGCGCGCCGGGCGCGTGGTGATGGGCGGGGACGGGCAGGTGTCGTTCGGCAACACGGTCATGAAAGGCAATGCCTGCAAGGTCAGGCGTATGCGCGGCGATCAGATCCTGGCGGGCTTCGCGGGCGGCACCGCGGATGCGTTCACGCTGTTCGAGCGCTTCGAGGCCAAGCTCGACAAGCACCAGGGCAACCTCAAGCGCTCGGCGGTCGAGCTGGCCAAGGACTGGCGCACCGATCGGGCCTTGAGGCGGCTGGAAGCCCTGCTCGCGGTCGCCGATCGGGGTGCCTCGCTCATCGTCTCCGGCACCGGGGATGTGATCGAGCCCGAGGGCGAGGTCCTGGCCATCGGCTCGGGCGGCCCCTTCGCGCAGGCCGCGGCGCGGGCGCTCGTTCTGCACACGGAGTTGCCGGCACGCGCCATCGTGGAGACGGCGCTCCGCATCGCCGCGGACATCTGCATCTACACCAACGCCAACCTCACCATCGAGGAGATGGAGGCCGAGGCCTCGCCGGCCCGCTAGGCCCCCATGAGCGCGCTCACACCCGCCGAGATCGTCCGCGAGCTCGACAAACACATCATCGGTCAGGACGCCGCCAAGCGCGCCGTGGCCATCGCGCTCCGCAACCGCTGGCGGCGGCAGCAGGTGCGCGCGGATCTCCGCAACGAGATCACGCCGAAGAACATCCTGATGATCGGCCCGACCGGGGTCGGCAAGACCGAGATCGCGCGGCGGCTCGCCAAGCTCGCCGAGGCGCCCTTCCTCAAGGTCGAGGCCACCAAGTTCACCGAGATCGGGTACGTGGGCCGCGACGTCGAGTCCATCATCCGCGATCTCGCCGACATCGCCGTCAAGATGACGCGCGAGGAGGCCATGTCGCGGGTGCGCGCCCAGGCACAGACGGCCGCCGAGGAGCGCGTGCTCGACATCCTGCTCCCGGCCCCGCGCATGGGCGTCGTCCATGACGAGGGCGGCTCCGCGACCCGCGAGCGCTTCCGCGAGATGCTCAAGGACGGCAGGCTCGCCGATCGCGAGATCGAGGCCGAGGTCTCCGCCCCCCGCATCGGCGTCGAGATCATGGCCCCGCCCGGCATGGAGGAGATGACCCAGCAGCTCCAGTCCATGTTCCAGAACCTCGGCCAAGGGCGCACCCGCACCCGCAAGCTGCGCGTCAAGGAGGCGCAAAAGCTCTTGGCCGAGGAAGAGGCCATGAAGCTCATCAACGAGGACGATATCAAGACCCGGGCGGTGGAGCGCGCCGAGCAGCACGGCATCGTGTTTCTCGACGAGATCGACAAGGTCGCGCGCCGTTCCGAGTACGGCGGCCCGGATGTCTCGCGCGAGGGCGTGCAGCGCGACCTCCTGCCGCTGGTCGAGGGCTGCACCGTCTCGACCAAGTACGGTGTGGTCAAGACCGATCACATCCTGTTCATCGCCTCGGGGGCGTTTCATCTCTCCAAGCCCTCGGACCTCATCCCGGAGCTACAGGGCCGGCTCCCGATCCGGGTCGAGCTCGATGCCCTCACGGTCGGGGACTTCGTGCGCATCCTGACCGAACCCGACGCCTCGCTGACCGAGCAATACACGGCGCTCATGGAGACCGAGGGGGTGGGCCTCACGTTCGCGGAATCGGGGATCGCGCGCCTGGCCGAGGTCGCGTGGCAGGTCAACGAACGCGCCGAGAACATCGGCGCCAGGCGCCTGCACACGGTGCTCGAACGCCTGCTCGAATCGGTGTCGTTCGCGGCCGGCAGCAACGAGCTCGCGGCGCTGACGGTCGATGCCGTGTATGTCGATGCTCAGCTCGGCGCGCTCGCCGAGGACCAGGACCTGGCCCGCTACATCCTATGACCCCGACCGAGATCAAACTGCACCGGAGATCGCGCGTGATCGAGATCGCCTTCGATGACGGCCAGCGCTACGAGCTGCCCTGCGAGCTCCTGCGGGTACGCTCGCCGTCCGCCGAGGTGCAGGGCCACGGCGGCGAATGGGTGGTACCGACCGGCAAGGAAGCCGTCAACATCACCAGGATCGAGCCGGTGGGACAGTACGCCGTGAGGCTCACCTTCGATGATGGCCATAATACCGGCCTCTATGCCTGGGATTATCTACACGACCTCGCCGCCCACCGCGAGCGCTATTGGGCGGAATACCTCGCCGCGCTTGAAAAGCTCGGCTACGCGCGCACCCCCGCTGCCACCCCGTGAGCGAGACCACCGACTTCGGTTTCCGCATCCTCCCGATCGCCGAGAAGGCGCGCCAGGTGGGAGAGGTCTTCACCTCGGTGGCGTTCCGCTACGACCTCATGAACGACCTCATGTCGGGGGGCGTGCATCGCGCCTGGAAGGCCTTCGCCGTGGCGCTGGCGCGGCCCAGGTGCGGCGAACGGGTGCTGGATATCGCCGGGGGTACCGGCGACATGACGGCGCGCCTGGCGCACCGGGTCGGTCCTCGGGGACTCGTGGTATTGAGCGATGTCAACGCCGCCATGCTGAGCCTCGGGCGCGATCGCTTGATCGACCAGGGCATCGCCGGAAACGTCGCCTATTCGTTCGCGGACGCACAGACGCTGCCGTTCGCCGATGGCAGCTTCGATCTGCTCCTGATCGCCTTCGGGCTCCGCAACGTGACCGACAAGGCCCGCGCGCTGCGATCCATGCACCGCGTGCTGCGCTTTGGTGGACGGCTCGTGATCCTGGAGTTCTCGCGGGCCGTGATGCCGCTCCTGCAGCGCCTCTACGACCTCTATTCCTTCCATGTCATCCCCCTGCTCGGCCAGGTCGTCGCGGGCGACCGCGCCAGCTACCGGTACTTAGTGGAATCCATCCGACGGCACCCCGATCAGGCGACGCTCAAGACCATGATGGAAGAGGCCGGCTTCGAGATGGCCGGCTACCATAACCTGAGCGGGGGGATCGCAGCGGTGCATCGGGGCTACAAGCTCTGAGCCGGCCGAACGGGTGGATCCGATCGCCGGTCCCGTGTTCCTGTCCGTGCTCGAGCGGCTGTCGGCACGCCTGCTCTCCCTCGACCCGCGCACCCTCGAGGCGGCGCGCGCGATGGCCGGAAAGGTCATCGCCGTCGAGCTCCTGGGTCTCGGTAAGACCGTTTATTTCGCGCCCGGTGAACATCGTTTCGAGCTGCTCGACGCCTATTCGGGCGACGTCCACGTGCGCGTCCGCGGCACGCCGCTGGCGCTCCTGCGCATGGCGCGTGGGGAAGAGACGGCGGGCTTCAGCGGTGAGGTCGAGATCATCGGCGATCTGCGGCTCGGCCGCCACCTGCAGTCGATGCTCGCATCCTTCGACATCGACTGGGAAGAGCTGCTGTCCCAATATCTCGGCGACATCGCGGCCCATCAGATCGGAAACGTCGTGCGCGATCTATCCGGCTGGGCCGAAAAGGCGCGCCACGCGCTCGCGCTCGACACCGTGGAGTACCTGAGAAACGAGGCCGGGGTTCTGGTCGAGAAGCACGACATCGCCGAGTTCGTGGACGCCGTCGACGCCCTGCGCAACGACGTGGACCGCCTGGAGGCGCGCCTCCAGCGGGTCGCCCGCGCGCTCGGCCCCCGGCGGGACTGAGCGCCCACCCCTCCCCTCATGATCACCGTCGGTCAGGCGCTGCGCGTCCTCGGGATTCAGCGGGTGCTGATCCGCCACGGGCTGGACGAGATCATCCTCGCGACCCACCTCCTGCGGCCCATGCGCTTCGTGCTCTATCTTCTGCCGTGGAACTGGGTGCGCGCCCCGCACGTCCCGCGCGCGGAGCGCATCCGCCATGCCTTGGAGGATCTGGGCCCCATCTTCGTCAAGTTCGGCCAGCTCCTCTCGACCCGCCAGGACCTCCTCGCCGACGACCTCGCGCTCGAGCTCGCCAAGCTCCGCGACCATGTCGCGCCCTTTCCGGGCGCGGAGGCGCGCACCATCGTCCAGCGCGCCTACGGGCGGCCGCCCGCGGAGGTATTCGCGGAATTCGACGAGACCCCGCTGGCCTCGGCGTCCATCGCCCAGGTCCACGCCGCGCGGCTCCGGGACGGCCGCGCCGTGGTGGTCAAGGTGGTGCGGCCCGGGATCAAGAAGGTCATCCAGCGCGACCTCGGCCTCTTGTACATCCTCGCCTCGCTCGCGGAGCGTTATTGGGCGGAGGGGCGCCGGCTCAAACCCACCCGCATCGTCGCGGAATACGAGAAGATCATCTTCGACGAGCTGGATCTGGTCCGCGAGGCCGCCAATTGTTCGCAGCTCCGCCGCAATTTCGAGGGCGCCGAAGAGGTCTACGTGCCGCGTATCGAGTGGGACCTGACCGAAAAGAGCGTGTTGGTCATGGAGCGGGTCACGGGGATCCCCATCGACAACGTCGAGGCCCTGCGCAGGGCCGGGGTGGACCTGAGGCGCCTGGCCGAGGCGGCCGTGCAGGTGTTTTTCGCGGCGGTGTTCCGCGACCGCTATTTCCACGCCGACATGCACCCCGGCAATCTCTTCGTCATCCCGCCGCTGGGTGCCGGCCCGCCCAAGATCGTGCCGGTCGATTTCGGGATCATGGGCTCTCTGTCCGAGTTCGATCAGCGGTATCTCGCCAACAACTTCCTTGCGTTCCTGAACCGCGATTACCGACGCGTGGCGGAGCTGCACGTGGAATCCGGTTGGGTGCCGGCCGGCACCCGCGTCGACGACTTCGAGTTCGCCATCCGCAGCGTGTGCGAGCCGATGTTCGAGCGCCCCATCACCGATGTGTCCTTCGGGCATTTGTTGTTGCGCCTGTTCCAGACCGCGCAGCGTTTTCACATGGTGATCCTCCCGCAGTTGCTGCTCCTGCAGAAGACACTCGTCAACATCGAGGGCGTGGCCCGCCAGTTGTACCCGGAGATCGACCTGTGGCAGATCGCGCGGCCGGCGCTGGAACGCTGGATGGGCGAGCGCGTGGGGGTCCGGAGGCTGGTGCGCGCAAGTCGGGACGGCGTGCCGATGTGGGCCGAGCGCCTCCCCGGAATACCCGGGGCCGTGATCGATCTACTCGACCAGGCCAAACACGGCGATCTCCGCTTCCATGTCGAGGCGCAGGCGTTCCACGATATCCGCCGCGAGGTTCGCGCCGCCGGCGAGCGCGGCGTTTATGCCATCCTGGGCGCGGCCTTCATCGTCGGCGCCGCGCTGCTCTTCGGTCTCGGCGTGGCGGATCAGACCATGCTCGCCGAGGCCCCGTTCGGCGTATGGGTGCTGGGCGGTTTCGGGCTCCTGATGGTAGCGAACGCCTTACGGCGCTAGCGGCGCCTGCTAACCAACAACCCCCCGGTCCCGGGCGTCGCTGGAGCCTCTGGCCGGCCCCGTTGCAAGACCACGGTGAAATTCCTATCCTTCGGCCATGCCGCTAGAGAAAAAAACGTACGAGCATGACTTTCAGGCCTGGGCGCTGGAGAACGCGGCGCTCTTGCGTCAAGGAAAACTGGCCGACATCGACGTGCTCCATATCGCCGAGGAGCTCGAAGGCATGGGTGCGAGCGAACGCCGTGAACTGCAAAGCCGCTTGCAAGTGCTGGTGTGTCATCTGCTCAAGTATCAATACCAGCCGGAGCGCCGCGGAAAGAGCTGGCTCTTGACCATTGGCCATCAACGAGACGCCATCGATAGGCTGCTGAAGCAGTCCCCGAGCTTGCGTCCGGTTCTCGACAACGCGGCGGAACTTGCGGACATTTACGCCAAGGCGGTCCGGGATGCGCTGATCGAGACCGAGCTGGACCGCCACCTATTCCCCTTGAGATGCGCATACACCATCGACCAACTGCTCGATGGCGACTTTCTTCCTGATTGAGTCGCGAGAGGCCTATCCCCAAGTCCCACCGCTCCTTGACCTGGCCCTCCCCTGCTTGGCAGGGTAGGGACGGAGCGATCTCCCGCCCCTGCTACGCACAAGGAACGGAACCGGGGATCTCCCGCCCCTGTCCGCGCTTTTCGCGGACGGGGCAGGGCGGGGTGGGGCTTGCACTTCGTTTCATCCGGACTACGGCAGCCGGCTCGGTCAGGCACGGCCGTGCCCGGCGAGCATGCGCAAGAGATCGTCTTCGTCCAGGACCGATACGCCCAGCTCGCGGGCGCGTAGCGCCTTGGACCCCGGATCGGCGCCTACCACGACGAAGCTGGTGTTGCGCGACACGCTCGCCGTCACCTTTGCGCCGAGGGCCATGAGCCGTTCGCCGGCCTCCTCGCGGGTCAAGGCGGAGAGGGTGCCGGTGAGGACGAAGGTCAGCCCCGAGAGCGGCTTGGCGGTCCCGGACGATGGAGATTCACTCCAGCGGATCCCCGCCTCCTGCAGGCGCTCGACGACCTCCAGGTTGCGCGGGTCCCCGAAGAAGGACTTGATGTTCAAGGCGATCACCGGCCCGATGTCGGGGACCGCCTCCAGTGCCTCCGGGCGCGCCGCCATGATCCCCTCGAGCGACCCGATGTGCTGCGCCAGGCCGCGCGCGGTCGCCTCGCCCACATCGGATATCCCGAGGGCATAGAGGAAGCGCGCCAAGGTCGTCGTCTTGCTCGTCTCGATCGCAGACACGAGGTTCTGGGCGGACTTCGAGCCCATGCGGTCGAGCTTCGCCAGCCGCTCCTCGCAGAGGCCGTAGAGATCCGCCACATCGCGGATCTCCCCGCGCTCGACCAGTTGCTCCGCGAGCTTGTCCCCGAGGCCGTCGATGTCGAGGGCGCGGCGCGAGGCGAAGTGCAGGATCGCCTGGACGCGCTGCGCCGGACACACCAGCGCGCCGCTGCAGCGTGCCGCCACCTCTCCCTCTTTCCGCACCACGGCCGATCCGCAGGCCGGGCAGCGTTCGGGGATGCGAAACGGCTTCGTCCCCGCGGGACGCCGCTCCGGAATGACCCGCACCACCTCCGGGATCACCTCGCCCGCGCGCCTCACCACCACGGTATCGCCCACCCGCACGTCCTTGCGGTCCACCTCGTCTTGATTGTGCAGGGTGGCGTTCTGGACCGTCGCGCCCCCCACGAATACCGGTTCCAGGCGCGCCACGGGCGTCAGCGCGCCGGTGCGTCCGACCTGCACCTCGATGGCCAGCACCCGCGTCTCCCGCTCCTCGGCGGCGAACTTGTGGGCGACCGCCCAGCGCGGCGCGCGCGCCAGCAACCCGAGCTCGCGCTGGGCCGCGATGTCATCGACCTTGTACACCACCCCGTCCAATTCATAAGGGAGCCCCGGGCGCCTGCGGCTCATCTCCTCGTAGTAACGGAGGCAGTCCGCGACCCCCTTAAGGACCCGATACTCGTGCGACACGCGCAACCCCCAGGCGCGCAGTGTTTCGAGCACCGCGCTGTGACGCGTCGGCAGCTCCCCTTCGACCTGGCCGGTCCCGTAGCAGAAGATGCTCAGGGTGCGGCTCGCCGTGATCCGCGGATCGAGCTGACGCAGGCCTCCCGCCGCGGCATTGCGCGGGTTGGCGAAGGTCTTGGCAGCCTTGCGGCTCTGCTCGGCGTTCAGGGCCTCGAAGGCCGCCTTTGCCATATAGACCTCCGCGCGGACTTCCAGGACCCTCGGATAGCCCCGGCCGCGGAGGTTGAGGGGTACGCTCGGGATGGTGCGCACGTTCTGGGTGACATCCTCGCCCCGCGTCCCATCGCCGCGGGTCGAGGCCTGTACCAGCCGACCCTCTTGATACAGCAGGCTGACGGCCAGGCCGTCCAGCTTGGGCTCGCCCGTATATTCGATCAGGGGCAGGCCCAGCCCCTCGCGCACGCGCCGGTCGAAGGCCTCGACCTCGGCCGGCGAAAAGGCATTGCCGAGCGACAACATGGGAACCGCATGGAGGACCTCGCCGAACTCCGGCAGGGGCGCGGCGCCTACCCGCTGGGTGGGCGAATCGGGGGTGACGAGCTCCGGGTGCCGTGCTTCGAGTGCTTGCAGCTCGCGCATGAGGCGGTCGAACTCGGCGTCCGGGACCTCGGGTTCGTCGAGGACGTGATACCGGTAGTTGTGGTAGGCGATGTCCTCGCGCAGGCGGCACAGGCGCGCGGCCGTCTCGTCACGCTCCGGCACGGGCGGCGACGGCGCGCAGGCGCGCGAGCTCCTCTGGGGTGAGCGGCCGGCGCTCGGCATCGCGAACCTCCCCGCCCAGCGCCTCGGCGAGCCGGCAGGCGCCGTGCAGCAGGAGCTCGAACGCCAACCTTCCCTCGACCGGTGGGGGCAGGCGCATGATCAAGACCAGCCCCTCGGTGCGGGCGCTCGCGAGGGTGTTGAGGTCGAAGCTCCCGGGCTCCAGCATGTTCACGAGGCAGTACAGGCCGTCGGGGGACGCGAGCCGGCCCACCCCATGGTAATGAAACACCTTCATCTCCCCAAAGCGCATCCCGAGATCTTCGGCCGCGTCGCGGATCGCGCTGCCGGTGAAGTCCCGACCGGGAGGCGCGATGACATACAGGAGGATGACCTCCGGGCCTGATTTTTCCGAAGAGTCCCTGCCGGCCCTGCCCCTGCGTTTGAGCTTCTGGCCTTTGACCGTCGGGGCGTTGAACACCCGGTTCCTGGACCAGCTCCACCACGACCAGGGGACGTTCCGAACACGTGCCAGGACGTCCCGGATGCGACCGGGACGGGTCGGCGCGTGGCCGGACTCGACCACCAGGTTGCTCAGATCGCTCAGGGTGCGGGTGTAATCGACCGGGGCCTCGGCGTCCTGGCCTGGCGGCCGCGAGGCCTTCGGCATCGGGACCGTGGGCTCACCGGGGCGGGAAGGTCTGCGGCCCCCGACCCTCTTCCGGCGTTTGCTCCCCCGGCCCCTGATCCCCCAAAAGTAAATGCCCGCCACCACCATGAGCCCGATCAAGAAAAACGCGACGCGGAATTCGTTCATAAACCAGGACCCCCTCCGAAACCAACCTCCGCAATAGCCATGCGGGAGTCCGTGCTACCCGGTCGCGGCCAGACGCACCGCCTCGTCCACATCCACGGCGACGAGCCGCGACACCCCGGGCTCCTGCATGGTCACGCCCACCAGGCGGTGGGCGATCTCCATGGTGATCTTGTTGTGGGTGATGAACAGGAACTGGATGTCCTCGGACATCGATCCGAGGAGCCGGCACAGGTGCGCGGCGTTGGCGTCGTCGAGCGGGGCATCGACCTCGTCGAGCAGGCAGAACGGCGCGGGGTGGAGCTTGAAGAGCGCGAACACCAGCGCCAGGGCCGTCAGCGCCTTCTCGCCCCCGGACAGCAGATGGATGCGGCTGTTGCGCTTGCCGGGTGGGCGAGCCATGACGGTGACGCCGGTCTCCAGGAGGTCCTCGCCGGTCAGCTCCAGGTGGGCCTCGCCACCGCCGAAAAGCCCCGGGAAGATGACCCCGAGATGGGCATCCACCTGATCGAAGGTCTCTTTGAACCGGCCGCGGGTGTCCCCGTCGATGCGCCGAATGGCGTCCTCCAGGGTCCCAAGCGCCGCGGTGAGATCGGCGTGCTGGCTGTCGAGATAGGTCTTGCGCTCCGCGAGCGCCTCGAACTCCTCCATGGCCGCGAGGTTTACGGCCCCGAGCCGCGCCAGCCGCTCGGCGATACGCGTGAGGCGCTCCTCGAACGCGGCCGGCAGCGCGTCCTCGGGCAGGACCGCCAGCAGCTCGTCGAGCACGAGCCCCTGCCCCGCGAGCTGCTCCCGGTTCGTTTCGAGACGCACCCGCAAGTGCTCGCGCGCCAGCCGCGCCTCGCCCAGCCGCTCGCGGCACGCATCGGCCTCGCGCTCGCGGAAAAGACGCCGCTCCGCCGCCTCCCGCAGGGCCACATCCCAGCGCTCCAGAACGGCCCGCGCCTCGCCGAGCTCGGCCTCCACCGATAGGCGCGCCTCCAGCGCCCCGGGCAGGGCCTGTTCCAGGGCCGTCAAGGGCCCGAGATCCTCCGCCAGGGCCGAGCGCAGCTCACGGCAACGCGCCCCGAGCTGCTCCAGGGCCTCGGACTCCCGCCGTTCGCCCTCGCCCAGGACCCCGTAGCGGGTCCTCAGAGACTCGATCCGCAAGGACAGCGCGTGGCTCTCCTCGCGCGCCGCACGCCACGCCGCGCGGGCGGTCGACAGGGCCGGTCCCAGCGCTTCTCTGCGACCCTCCAAGGCCAGGCGTTGCGTTCCGGTCTCCGCCAGCGCCTCGTGAAGGCTCAGGAGCCGCGCCGCCGTCGTCGCCTCGTCGTCCGCGTCGCACACCTCTTGGGCCTCCAAGGTCGTGATCTCCTGGGCCAGCGCGGCCAACCGCAGCGCACGCTGCGCCTTCGCGGCCTCCGCCGCGGCCAGCTCGGGGCACACACCGGCCACGACCTCCCGGGCGCGGGCGATGGCCGCCAGCAGCTCGGATTCTTCGGCCTCCAGGCGCGTGCCAGTCTCACGCGCCTCCCGGGCCTCGCGCAAGGACCCCTCGATGGCCTCCTCCAACGCCGCGCGCTGCGCCTCCAGGGACTGGATCTCCTGCTGCCTTTCGATGACCCCCGCCCGGCCCGGGACGCGCCCGGTGCGTCGCAGCCAGCCCGGTCCGATCTGGACCCCGTCGCGGGTCACCAGGGACTCGGCGGCATGGAGACCGGTGCGCAGCGCCAGCGCCTCGTCCAGCCCTTCGGCGGCATACACGCCTCCGAGCACGCCGTCGAGCCTTACCGGACTTTGGACCTTTTCTATCAACAAGGGCGCCACGGCCCCGGACGGACGGAGCGGCGCCGGGCCCGCCCCTGTCTCGATCAGGCCCACGCCATGCTGGCCCAGGTCCGGGAGCACACGGGCCGCATCGACGAGCGACGCCACGGTAAAGCCGCCCAGCCAATCCCCCAGGACCGACTCGACCGCGGGCTCCCACCCGGCCTCCACCCGGATCTGCTCGAAGAGGGGCACGGGCAGGGCCGTCCCGGCCCGGGCGAGCCACTCCCGCACCGCCCCATCGTGGCCATCCACCGCCGCTTCCTGCAGCGTAACCAGTGAAGACAGGCGCCCGACCGCCGTCGCGAGCCCCTCGCGCAACTCGCCCAGGTGGCGGTTCAGCGCGTCGCGCCGCGCGCGCTCTTCGCGCAGGGCCTCGCGATTCCCGGCCCGCTCCGACTCGCGCTGGGCCAGGATCGCACCGGCCTCGCCGAGCCGGGCTTCGAGCACCGCGATCTCATCGCTACCGGCGAGCGCGTCCAGGCGCACGTGCTCGTCGTGCAGTGTCCCGAGACGCGCTTGCCGCTCGCTCCGCCGTTCCGCCAGGTGGGCCGCACGCGCGGCCAGCGCGGATTCCTCGCTACTCCGCCGTGCGCCCTCCGCGTTCGACGCGTCCCACTCGGATTGCCAGCCTTCCATAGCCTCTTCGCAAAGGGTCAGGCCCTCGAAGGCCGATCCCTCGGCCAGGCGGGCCTCCCGCGAACGCGGCTCCAAGAGTGCCATCTCTTCGGTCGTGCGCGCGATGGCCGCGCGCGCCTCCGCGCGCCGGGCCTCGGCCTCCTCGAGCGCGCGGCCGGCGCGTTCGAGCTCGGCCATGAGCCCCTCGCGCCGCTCCCGGGCATGGCCGATCGCCTGTTCGAGCCGGGCGATCTCCGCGCCGGCCCGGTAATAGCGGCCCTGCACCTCGTCGAAGCCCTCGCGCGCCCGCGACTCGTCGGCGCGCCCCGCCTCGATCTCGGCCTCCACCGAGCGCAGGGCCGCCAGCGCCGCCTCGACCCCGGTCTCGCACTCGACGGTCAGCCGTTCCTGGACCTCCGATCCCTGCGACAGCGTCCTGACGGACAGCGCCAGGAGCTGGCCCTTGACCAGGCGCTCGTCGTCGCTGAGCCGCTTGTACCGGGCCGCCGCCCTGGCCTGCTGCTGTAAGCGTTCAAGCTGCCGGTCGAGCTCCGCGCGCACATCGTCGAGCCGCGCCAGGTTTTCGCGGGCGTGCTCGATTCGGATCTCGGTCTCGTGGCGGCGCTCCTTGTACTTGGAGATCCCGGCCGCCTCCTCCAGGAACACCCGCAAGTCCTCGGGCTTGGCCTCGACAATGCGCGAGATCATCCCCTGCTCGATCACGGCGTAGCTGCGCGCACCGAGCCCCGTACCGAGAAACAGGCCGACGATGTCGCGGCGCCGGCAGCGTACCCCGTTCAAGAAATAGCTGGAGGTCCCGTCCCGGCTCACCTGACGCTTCACGGACACCTCGGCATAGCCCGCGTACTGCCCTCCGAAGGTGCCGTCGGCGTTCTCGAAGATCGTCTCGACCGTGGCCTGCCCCACGGGCTTGCGGTTGCCGGAGCCGTTGAAGATCACATCGGCCATCGAGCCCCCGCGCAGGTGCTTGGCCGAGGTCTCCCCCAGGACCCACAGGACGGCATCGATGAGGTTCGACTTGCCGCAGCCGTTCGGCCCCACGACGCCGGTCAGGTTGCCCGACAGATCCAAGGTGGTCGGGTCCACAAAGGACTTGAACCCCGCGAGCCTGATCTTGGATAGCTTCATCGCGCGGTAAGATACAAGATACGGTAGCGAGCGTACAGGGATCCCCCCCTCTAGACTCGGACCGATGAAAATCCTGTTATTGATTGAATAGTAAAGATAACATGAGCCCTCTTCCGGACTCTTTCGAGACCGGTGGCGGGTGCTAAGGCTCCTGGGTGGCGAGGCGCGGGAGGCGATGCTCGACTGGTCTTCGGTGGACACGGTGTTGCTGGACCTCGACGGCACGCTCCTCGATCTCCACTTCGACACCCATTTCTGGACCGAGCACCTGCCGCTCCGCTATGCCGAGCGGTCCGGTATCGGCCTTTTGGCCGCCAAGGCCGACCTGGCGCCGAGGCTCAAGGCGCGGGAGGGATCACTGGCCTGGTATTGCGTCGATCACTGGACGCGAGAGCTGGGCATCGAGATCGCCGAGATCAAACGCGAGGTCGCGCATCTAATCGCGCCGCACCCACGGGTACCCGAATTCCTCGCCGCGCTCTCCGCGCTCGGCAAGCGCGTGGTGCTCGCCACCAACGCCCACCCCAAGAGCCTCGCGATCAAGCTCCCGAGAGTCGGGCTCACCGGACACTTCGACGCGATCCTGTGTGCGCACGACCTCGGGGCCCCCAAGGAACAGCCCCGGTTCTGGGACATGGCGCGGGCGCACGAGCCCTTCGACGACCGGCGCACGGTCCTCATCGACGACGACCTCACTTGCCTTCGCACCGCCCAGGTCGCCGGGGTACGCTACCTCTACGGTGTGCGCCGTCCCGACAGCCGCGCACCACCCCATCCTCCCTCGGAGTTTCCCACCATCACCGGCTTCGGGGACATCATGCCGCCCTGTCCGTGAATGAGCGGCCGAACGGGCCCGCCGCGCGTCAAGACGAGGTGGCGGTCAGCGGCCGGGGAGAAACGAGAGCTTGTCGAGGGCGTTCGCCAATTCCCCGGCATCCTGATAGCGGTCTTCAGGGGCTTTGGCCAGGAGGCGCTCGATGAGCGGTTGATAGACCGCGACGGCGCTCGGTAGATGCGGCATGGGTGCACCGATATGCTGGGCCATGACCTCGACGGCCGTCTTGCCCGTATAGGGCTTCGCGCCGGTCAGCATCTCGTAGAGGATGATCCCCGCGCTGTATAGATCGCAGCGGTGATCCCCGGGCAGGCCCCCGGATTGTTCCGGGCTCATGTAGTAGGGCGTGCCAAACGTCGGTGCCTGCCCCTCCGCTTCCGGATCGGCCGTGGCATCATGGTGCCGGGCGATGCCGAAATCGATGAGCGCGAGGCTATCGTCCTCGCGGAACATGAGGTTCTGCGGTTTGAGGTCGCGATGCACGATCCCGTGGGCATGGATAACCTCGAGCGATCGCAGCACCTGACAGAAGATCCGCAGTGCCGTCGCCGGCGGCAGTGCCCCGTAACGCAGGCGGGCCTTCAGATCGCCCTGGGAGTAATACTCCATGGCGATGTAGACGTGCGTATCGGTGAACCCCTGCTCGTAGATACGGACGACGTGGGGGCTTTTTATATGCGAGATGAGGTTGTACTCCCGCATGAACAGGTCCAGGAAGCGCTCGTCCTCGATGAGCCTGCTGTCCAGGATCTTGAGCGCCATCGGGATCCCCTTGGCCAGATGCTGCGCGAGGAAGATCGTCGACATGCCGCCGGCACCGAGCTTGCGCAGCATCCGGAAACCGTTCAGCCGCACCGCCTCGGGCCGGCGGCCGACGTTTCGGCGCAGCAGGAAGACATCGGACGCGGTGTCCTCCAGGGGCTCGGTATCCCCATAGGCACCGATCGGTACCGTATCGGCGGACTCGCTGCCCGAGCCCCTGGCGAGCGCGGTGCGCACCACAGCACCTATGGCCGCGCGCGAGAGGTCCGATTTGTGGAGCGATAGCGCGGCGTTTCCATGCGATCGAGGCGTCGCACCGTCCAGGAGCCATACGATGGGCGGGTGCCCGTGGTGCGCCGTGAGGCCGTCCGGGAATAATACCCCAGCGCCTTCGAGCGCGTCATCGACGAGCACCACGTCGGCGTCGGCGCGCCCCGCTGCAGCGGCCGTGCGCTCGGGCACGCAAGGGCCCCACTCGTGGATCTCGGCGTCGGGCCACTCCATCGCGCAGAGCTGCGCGAGCAAGAGACGCAGGTCCTCGCTCTCGCTGACGATGAGGATGCGCCGTGTCCCGGCGGGCTTGGAAGCGTGTATGGACAACTCCATTCCCTGGCGTTCGATCCCTGCGCAAGACGGCGCGATCGACGGGCCGCGTGCCATTGCTCACATTACGATTTGGGTGGTGTCGGACCACGAATGGAGCCGATTTGCGTTATCGTGATCCGCCGGTCCTGCCTCGCCGGCAGACCGTTTTGTGGCGCCTCCCTGCGCGGGCTGTTTCGGCATGGCCTTGGCCGACCTTGAGAAGACGGCCCTCGGGCTAATCGGATGCCATCAGAACTGGGGGCATAAAGGCGCCCTCGTCGCGCATCGTGGGCGAAGGTGGGGTTTGGGCTTCGGCACTGCGATACCGGCCGGTTTCGCGGGACCAATCGAGGTTCCCTCGCATCCACGCACGCAGGACGGCGACGAACCGCCGAACTGCAACGTCGATGCTCGGACCGAACTGCGGCAGACGGGCCTCCAGCGCGATAAATCGCTGCACCTGCCCCTTGATGAGCTCCGCAACCCGGTCCACGGCGGCCTGCTCGGTGATCCCCTCATGGTGGTGGAGGATCAAGGCTAGGTTGTGCATGTCGCGGTGGGCGCGCTCCTTCTGCAAGGAAAAGATATCGTTCGACCAGCACACCACGTTGTTGGTGAGGAGCGCTAGACGCTCTAGGGCCGGGTGGTTGCGCACGACGATCGGGAGATCGATGCCCTCTGTCAGCTCGATGAGTTCGATATCGGTGTAAAGACCCCCTGTATAGGGACGCATGCGGATGTAAGTCGCTGCATCCGGCCACAGGCCCCGCTCCCGATTCTCGGCCTCCCACTCCGAGGACTCGAAGTATTCGACTACGCTCTGGACGAAGCGCGTCATCCAGGCGCGCGTCATGAGCGCCCGCATGCGGTCACGGAGGTCGCACAAGGCGTGCGATAAGGGGACGTCGATGCGCCCTGGGCGCTCGCGCAACCGGGGAATCGCGTCCCCCGTGAGCAGCCCATTCAAGCGACGGTGCAAGATCCCTAGCCGCTTGGGACGCCTACCGATCCCGGACTCGTCGCACTCATCATCCATGACAAAGAGCCAGGTATTCCAGTCCGAGGCGATGCTGAGCCTGGACAGAGTGGCTTCGGGATAGGCTCGAGCCGCCAAGTACCCAAACCTAGACCGGCGCAGGCGTTCGTAGGCCGCTTCGTCCCGCACAAGGGCGTGCTTCCTGGCCCACGCGAGCGTGTGATCTTGCACGGCCTCGGCCGCCGGGTTCATGGCCGGGGGGAAAGGACAGTAAAGTTCCGGGACCGAGATCCTCCCTATCTTCATCGTGCTAACCGTCGTTGTTCGGAGGCCGGCAAAGGCGAACTGGAACCCCTGGGCTCGGTAACCTGGCTTAGGTAACGCCCTTGCGCCAAGGCCACACCCATCTCCTCGAGCAACTTCAAGGTCGCGGCGTCCTCCACGCCTTCGGCGACGACCGTCCTGCCGTAACAACAGATCATGCTGGTGATGGCGCGAACGAAATCGCGATCCCGCGGGTGCTCGGCAAGCCCCTTCACCAGCGACTGGTCGATCTTGACGAAGCTCGCGGGGAGCTGCTTCAGGTAATAGAGCGAGCTGAAACCGGAGCCGAAGTCATCCACGGCAAAGCGGACCCTGAGGGCCACGAGCTCATCCATGATTCGTCGCGCCAGGGCCATGTCGCCGATCATGCCCGTCTCGGTGATCTCGAAGATGAGGCGCATGGGATCCAGGCCCCTCTTAGCCACGGCTGTCTTGACAGGCTCCGCCCAGCGTCCGTCGGCAAGCGCCGCGGTCGAGAGATTCACCGACAGAGACCGCGCGGCACCCGAGGCGAGGGCCTCTACGGCCAGGCGCGCCGCGTAGCAATCGATCTCATAGCCCAGACCGGCCCGCTGCGCCGCAGGAAGGAACTCGCCGGGATAGACGACCCGGCCATCCTCGAGCCGGAGCCGCAGGAGCGCCTCGTGGAACGCCACCGCCCCGCTCCCGACCTCGATCACCGGCTCGTACTCGAAGAACAGATGCCCCTCGGCGAGCGCGCGAGACAAAAGGTCCTTCCAATGGACGCCGCCCGCCAGCGCCCCGGTGTCTTCGTGTTCGTGGGCGAACATCCGGAAGCAGGACCGCCCGGCGCGCTTGGCCTCGTACATGGCGAGGTCCGCGTGCGCGAGCAACTCCTCGGAATCGCTGCCGTGCTGGGGCAGGAGCGCGATCCCGATGCTGGCGCCGGTACGATAACGCCGCTCGCCATAGACGAACGGCATTTGCGCGAGGCGCTCGTTGATCTGGCGCGCGAAGGCCACGGCCCCGTAAGGATCGGTATTCGGCATGAGCATCGCGAACTCGTCCCCGCCCAGTCGCGCGACGATATCGGACTTACGCGCCCGGGCGCGCAACTCCTCGGCGACCGTGCGCAGCAGCGCGTCGCCCGCGGCATGACCGCTGGTATCGTTGATCTCCTTGAAGTGGTCGAGGTCGAAGAGCAGGACGGCGGCCACCATGCCGCCGCGAGCCGCCTGGTCATAGGTGCGCTTCAGTTCCTCGAGGAAACGGTGGCGGTTGACGAGCCCGGTCAGGCCATCGTGGTTGGCGAGCCAGCGCATGCGCGATTCCGCCTCCACCCGATCGGTGACATCGAGGCCGACCGAGAGCACGGCGGTGCCGTCGCTGTGCTCCTCGCGGAGCGGCGTGTGCACCCACACGATCTGCCGGGACTCGCCGTCGCGCCGGGACAGCGGGTATTCTTGCTCCAAGCGGCGCCCGCCGGTCCGGGTCAAGGCCTCGAGACCGGCCAGAACCTCCCGGTGGGCCTCCACATCGCCGATCAGGTCCACGAACCGCCTTCCCTTCAGCTCGGAAGGGGAGAGTCCGGTGAGCTGTGCCGCGAGCTCGTTGGCCGCCTGGATCACACCGTAACGCGTCTGTGTCACCACCAGCACCTGGGCGGAATCGAGGAGGCCGCGGACGAAGTCGCGCTCGACGGCGAGCTCCTGGTTCTTGGTGGAAATAGCGCGTGCATTCTCTTCAAGCTGGTCCGAGAGCGTAGCCGCCGTGTCGTACAGGAGATCGACCTCGTCGCGAAACCGTGAGATCTGCCGGGATGCCGAGAGATCGGCCCGCGCCCGGTCATAGGCACCCTCGGCCAGCAAAGGCAAGGTCCTGGCCAGCCGCCGCAGGCGCCTCGCCGGGACGGTCACGAGGTAGAACAGGATCAGCTCGGCCACCCCGAGCGCCCCCGCCGTCGCGACAAACCCTTGACGCGCGGCGGCGCGGATGGCGGCCAGGCGCGCGCTGACGTCGGCGATAAGGACCACGAATCCGGTCTCGGCCGGGATGAACTCCGCGAGCGGCACGCGATGCACCTCATAGCTCGCGCCCCCCCATTCGACGGGCCGGCCGTCGTTCAAGGCCGCGGGATCGGGGACATCGCCGCTCAGATCCTCGAGCAAGGGCATGATCCGGCTCCTTTCCGTGAGCGCCGGCACCACCGCCCCCCAGGCACGCAGGTGCGCGCCACCGTTCCCGCCGGCCGGTACGACGATGGCGAGATCGGCGCCGGTCAAGTCCTTGAACGCGATCACGAGGTCGGCGATGGACTGGCCGACGGCCAGGACCCCGACGTTTTCGTCCCCCGCGAGCACCGGCACGAAGGCGTTCAAGAGGCACAGCGGCTGGCAGGCGAGTAGCGTCACCGGGACCTCCTCGCGCCGCACCTCGGCGAGCGCGCCTCGCAGCCGCGCCTCGGGCAGGTCCTCGGCCTCGGCCTGCGTCCAACGCCACACGCGCTCGTCCTCGCCCTTGCCGCCCGCCAGGAAAAGCTCGATGCGCTGGACCTCGAGCTCGTAGCCCAGGCTCGCGTAGCGGGCCGCGGCGGCCACGGCCGCGAGCCGCTCGCGATTGCCGGACTTGATGGCGTCCCCGAGGTCCCCCATCGACGGGATGGTGCCTGCGAGCCGCACCAGGCGATCCGAGGTCCCTCTGAACAGACCCCCGATCTGCGTGCGGTACGACGCCACCTCGGCGGCCCGCTGCGCCCGGAACTGCTCGGTCAGGTGATGCTGGCTGAGGATGTAGAAGGCGGCGGAGAGAAACAGCAAAAGCCCGCTCAGCCACAGGAACGCCTTCCAGTGGAGACCGAGGAAGCGACGACGCTGAACTCCCGGCATCGGGGTCGAGTTTCCCCCGCGCCGTCCCATCAGAATCGGTAGGAGAACATGAGGGTGAAGAGGTCCCAGTGGCCGTCGCTCACCTCGCGCACCTGTGCGGGATTGTTGATCCCCGGATTGTCGACGGGTGACAGCCACGCGGTGCCGTCGATGTTGTGATACTCCGCCGCGACCAGCCAGTCCTTGAGAAACTCCCAGCGCAGGCCGAAGGTCAGGTCCTTGGCGAAGAAGCGATCCCGCGGGAAGCCGCTCAGCCGTGCTTGTGCGCTGCCATCGTGATCGTCGATGTCGACGAAAAAGGCGTCATAGCGAGCGAGCGCCGACCAGCCGGGAGCGAAGCGATGTTCCATCTGGAGGTAATAGCTCTCCGAGGTGTTCTCTATAAGCCTGCCGTCTGGGAACGTGAAACCGCTCCGCTTGGTGTCTATGCGTAGGTATTCGCCCGTGAGGCTCCATTGCTCAAGATTGAGCTGGGCGGAGATGAGCGGCGCGAACACTTTGGCGTTGCCCGAGGGAAAGGTGGGCGAGGAGGATTCGAAATCATGGTCGAAATCGACCGCAGTAAAAAGGAGGCGTACCAGCCCCTCCCGCCACTCGTAGCCCGCCCGACCCACCAAGAGGAGCCGACCGCTCAGCCTCCCGGGCGCGCTCTCCAGCCCGCGAGGCGCCAGAGAATCGGCACCGACGATGAAGTCGGCCGCCCCGCTCGCGTTCGCGCGCGGGTCCGAGGCCACGAGCTCCGCGCTGAGGACATGGTCACCGAAGGCGAAGCGGCCGTACAGGAGCCCCCCGTCCGACGCGAGCTCGATCTCGCGCAACGCCAGAGAATCGAAATAGATGGACTGGGGCAAGAGTACGCTCGGGCGGGTCCACACCACATCGCGGGCCTCGTTGTAGAGACCGAAGGGGTTTTTCACCCGTCCGGCGCGGATGCCTAAGGTAACATTGTCGCGGACCGGCCAGCTGAGATCGAAGTTCGCGTAGTCGAGCCGGAAGTCCTCTTTATCGGAGCCCGCCGTGTCGCGGTAGATGCCCTGGACCGCCAACAGCAGGTTCGGGAAGGGGTGACCGAGGACGTTTAAGCCGACCTCCGTGAACTCCAGGCTCCCGTCGCCCTGGCTGTTACCGAAGAAGTCGTTGCCGGAGGTATACGTATAGCCCTGGCTCGCGAACCCGTGCATCTGGAAGTCGCGGAACCCGAGGTCGATGGCATGAGCCGGTGTCGCTAGACCGATCAGTATCCCCATGACCGTTGCCAAAACCCGCGCAATGCCTCGTGGTGTTGTCCTCAGCATGATCTCCTCCTACTCTTCCGCATAGCCGATGGCACCCGGCATCTCATCGACGCGCGCGCGGACCTCCTGCGGGGTGTTCAGGACCGTGGGCGGTACGCCGGTCCCCGAATACAAGATCCGATCCCAGGTCGAGCGCAACTGATAGGGATAGACCCCCAGGACCTCCTTGCTGAAACGCACATGGAGCGGATGCCGATCCGGAAGCACGAAGACCCGGATCGGATCGCCGTTCGGCCACTTGGTCTGGCGAGCGAAGAAGATGTCGCGCAGCTCGGTGCGCGTCAGAGATGTGGCGCTGCTGCGCGAGCCGGTATAGGGCACCACGGGTGGACCGGCGGCGCCGGCCCCAAGGCACCAGAGCGCCAGGACGCCATAGCAAGCGCGTAACGCCAATAGCCGGCGGCCGCGTTTGGCCGCGCCCGAGTGATCCCGCGCAGTGGAGCGCAGACGCATTTCCCCCAAGCCCTCTTCTTCCCAACATTTTAAGCGTAGCAGACTTCGGGCCGAGAGGCATGCATGCACACGTTGTTGCGAAAGGGGGTTGAAACCGACCCCTACGCATACCCCCGCTGCCGTAAATACGACTCGATATCCTCGCGGGAAAAGCCCAAACGCTTGGCGATCCGATCGGCGTGACTCACCGTCGAGATCCCTTCGACAAGCCGGTAGGTCGCGGCCTCACCGGCGAACTCCACTTGCCGGCAGGCCGCGCCTCGCTGGCGGCGGAAGCGCGCGACCAGCTCGTGGTTGTGGGTGATGAGGACCGTGCTGTTGCCGATGCGGCGGAAACCCGAGAGGACGGCCTCGGAGATCGCGAGCTTCTCCTCGTAGGTCGTGCCCTCCGCCATCTCGTCCAGGATCACCAGCGACCTGGGCGAGGTGCCGAGGAAGATCGCCTTGGTGCGCGCCAACTCGGTCCCGAAACGGCCCTCGGCGTCGGCGAGCGATCCCGCCTCCGGCGTCTGATAGAAGATGCGATCCGAGATCGCCGCCTCGGCTTCCGAGGCCGGGACATAGCCGCCAATCTGGGCGAGCAGTTGCACCTGGGCGATGGTCTTGCAGAGCGCGGTCTTCCCGCCGCTGTTGGGGCCGGTGATGAAGGTGAGCCGCGTGTCCTTGAGGTGGATGTCGTTCGGGACGTAGTCGTGGTTCCCGAATCCCAGGATCGGGTTGCGCACGCCGCGGAGCGCCAGGAAATGCCTCGGCGAGTCCACCACCCGGGGGAGGACCGTCGCGGAGCCGAAGGACCGGGCATAGCGGTGCAGGGCCAACAACTCGTCGATCCGCCCGAGGGCCGCGAGTACCCGCCGCACCTCGTCCGCGGCCCGAAAGCGATCGCGCAAGGGATAGACGAACTGGTCGCGGTCGAATCCACCCACGGCCGGGACATACAAGAGGGCCATCGGCAGCAACAGCACGAACGAGATCCCGGCGAGCGGGGACACGGGCAAGCCCGCCGGAAACGGGTTGAACTGGCCGAGGAGCACCACGCACAAGGCGAAAGCGACCAGGAGCCCCGGCTTGAACAAGGAGGGCCGAAACCGAAACGCCGGCCACCACCTGGGCTTCTCGCCCGAGAGGCGGATCCCACGCTCGGTGAGGTACACCGGCCCGCGCATGAGGGTGGACACGCGGGTCTCGGCGAATCCGGTGAGGGCATCGATCAGCTCGTTGAGGTAAGCGCTTTCGGGCCGCGGGAGGTCACGCGCCATTGCAGAGATCTCCAACAGGAAGCGCGTGCCGTGGCGGTACTGCGCGTAGCCGTAGCCGTCGAATTCGAGCTTCCCGGCAGCCGTGCCCAGCATGCCCGTGAAGGCCCCGAAGAGAAGGTGGTAGAGGATCGACTCGCCCGTCTCGGCCGAGCCCACCAGGGACTCGAGTCGCCCACGCAGATCGTCGCGCGCATCGATCTCGCGCAGGGCCTCTTGGCGCGCCTCGATCGCAGGGAGGCCGTCACACGGCCGGCACAGGGACGTATACAGGCTCGCCTGGCCGATGGTGGTGCGACAGGTGTTCAGGGTTTCGAAGAGCGTGTTCACCTCGATGGCGCGGAAGGTATCGGGATCGACGATGCCCGGGCCGCCGGGACGATCGAAATCGATGGCCATGGCGCGCACCGCCGCACGCGGGTCGCGGGTCTCCGCTATCGCGTCGAAAAACCGGCCTACGGTTTCTGGCATGGGTACGGCGCCTCGGTCGCCGCGAACGGTTTGCAATCGCGAAGGAGATGGGAATAATAACGCGCCCATGACGGCGCACACACTGATCGAGGCCCGCGATCTGTATCGTTACTACGGAGGGCTGTGCGCCGTGCGGGCCGTCAGCCTCACACTGCGGCGCGGCGAGGTCCTGGGCTTCCTCGGGCCGAACGGCGCCGGGAAGACCACCACCATGCAGATGCTGTGCGGGACGCTCGCCCCAAGCGCCGGCGACATCAGGGTCAACGGCCTGGACCTCGTGGCAGAGCCCAAGAACGCCAAGGCCCATCTCGGCTACCTCCCCGAGCACCCCCCGCTGTACCACGAGCTCACGGTGGACGAATTTCTCCTGTACTGCGCGCGCATCCATCGCGTCGCGCGCGCCGGACTCGGCCCGGCGCTCCTGCGGACCAAGCGCCGCTGTGGGCTCGAAGCGGTGGGTGGCCGCCTGATCGGCAACCTCTCCAAGGGCTATCAGCAGCGCGTCGGGATCGCGCAGGCGATCCTCCATCGCCCGGCCGTGCTGGTCCTGGACGAACCCACGGTCGGCCTGGACCCCATCCAGATCCGCGAGATCCGGGAGCTGATCGGCGAGCTGCGCGCCGAGCACGGCGTCATCCTCTCGACCCACGTCCTGCCCGAGGTCCAGGCGGTGTGCGACCGCGTGTTGATCATCCACGAAGGCCGGGTGGTGCTGGACGACACGGTGGAGCATCTGACCCGCGAGCACCACCTCGCGGGCCTGCGCATCGCCCTGCGCCGGCCGCCCGCGATCGCGTATCTGCACGCCATTCCCGGCGTCGCCGAGGTGCGGCGGATCGGCGACGAGCGCTTTCTGATCCGCTCGTTGCCCGACCGGGACCCCGTCGAAGCGCTGGTGGAACAGGCCGCGGAGGGGCGCTGGGGCCTCTACGAGATGGTGCCGGAGGCGCGCTCGCTCGAGGAGACTTTCGTGCAGATCACCTGCGGCGAGGGACCCGCCCCTGCGGCCAGTGAGGCGGCCTCGTGATCGGCGTCATCGCGCGCCGCGAGTTGCAGAGCCTGTTCGCGTCACCACTGGCCTGGGCGGTGCTCTGCGTGATCCAGATCATCCTGGCCTACATCTTCTTGAGTCGCATCGAGCTGTTCGTGCGATTCCAGCCGCGCCTCATGGGCCTCGAAGGGGCGCCGGGGCTCACCGATCTCGTGGTCGCGCCGCTCTTCGGCAACACCGCGATCACGCTCTTGCTGGTCGCGCCGCTCCTGACCATGCGCACGTTCGCCGAGGAACGCCGCAACGGGACCTTGACCCTGTTGCTCGCCGCGCCCCTCTCGATGACCGAGATCGCGCTGGGTAAATACCTGGGTCTCTTCGGGTTCTTCATGCTCACCCTATTGCTCGTGGCCTTGATGCCCCTGGCGTTGCTCCTCGGCGGGCGACTGGACTTCGGCCAACTCGGCGCCGGCTTCCTGGGCCTCGGCCTGCTCATCGCCGCCTTCGTGGCGATCGGGTTGTTCCTCTCGGCGTGGACCGATCACCCGACCGTGGCCGGGGTGAGCACCTTCGGCGCCCTCTTGCTCCTCTGGATCGTCGATTGGGCCGGGGAATCGGGGGCGGCGAGCGGGGTCCTCGGCTATCTCTCGCTCCTCGGCCACTACGAGCCCCTGCTCAAGGGGATATTCGATTCGGCGGACCTCGTCTACTACGCGCTCCTGACGGCGCTGTTCCTTACCTTGACCGTGTGGCGCCTGGACGCCGAGCGGCTGCCGCGCTAGCGGAGCCCCCGATGATGGTCTCGCACCGACGGCAGTTACGCCTACACAGCGCCCTGTCGGCGATCCTCCTCGTCGCCATCTGCGGTCTCCTCGCCTGGCTCAGCACGCGCTATCACCACACCGCGGACTGGACCAGCGGCGGACGCCACACCCTGTCGGAGGCGAGCACCGCGTTGCTCACACGGTTGCAGGGCCCGGTCGAGATCACCGGCTACGCGCGCCCCGATGCCGAGTTGCGGGGCCTGATCGAGGACCTGATCCAGCGCTTCCGCCGGATCAATCCCGACATCGGCCTGCGCTTCGTGGACCCCGACAAGGCCCCCGACGAGGTCCGCGATCTGGGCATCCAGACCGACGGGGAACTGGTCATCCGCTACGCCGCCCGCAGCGAGCACGTCGAAGAGCACACCGAGGAGGCGCTGACCAACGCCCTGCAGCGCGTCTTACGGGGCGGGGAGCGTTTCGTGGTGTTCCTGGAAGGGCATGGGGAACGCAACCCTTTGGGCCAAGCCAACCATGACCTCGACCAGTTCGCGGAGCAACTCGGCAAGCGTGGGATCAAGGTCCAGGGACTGAACCTCGCGAGCAATCCCGTGATCCCCGAAAACACATCGGTGCTCGTGATAGCGACCCCCGAGGTCGACTACCTGCCGCGCGAGGTGGAGATCGTCTCCGCCTACCTGAAGCGGGGTGGCAACCTGCTGTGGCTCGTGGACCCCGGACCGCTGCGCGGGCTCGATGGGCTCGCCGCAGAACTCGGGCTCAAGCTGTCCCAGGGCACCCTGGTCGATCCGGCGACCGCGATCTTCGGCATCGACCATCCGGCGATCGTGCCGGTGACCGGTTATCCATCGAGGGCACCGGTCGCTGGATTCCGCTACCTCACGGTCTTCCCCTACGCACGCGAGATCAAGGCCGAGACCCGGGACGAATGGCAGGCGGCACCGCTGCTCTCCTCGGGGGCAGATGCCTGGATCGAGGCCGACAAGCTCGAGGGCGAGCTGCGCTACGACGAGGGCAGCGACCACCATGGCCCGCTCGACATCGCGCTGCGACTGACACGTAATCGAACGGCCGCGGCCGAGCCGCCGAAGCAAGAACCGAACACCGATGAAGAGGCACAGGGATCGGAGAGACCACCGCCCGAACAAAGGGTCGTGGTGTTCGGGGATGGCGACTTCTTGTCGAACAGCTATCTCGGCAACAGTGGCAACCTGGACCTCGGGCTCAAGACCGTCAATTGGCTGGCCAGCGACGAGGCCTTGATCGAGGTCCCGGCCGGCACGGCCATCGACCGCAGGCTCGACCTCTCCGACGCCCAGGCCGCGCTGATCAGCACGGGGTTCCTGATGCTGTTACCTGCCGTGCTCGGCGGGATGGGGTTCTTCGTTTGGCTAAGGCGGCGCCGCGCGTGAGGGAGACGCACTGAACGCGCGCCTGGCGCTCAACCTCGGCCTCATCGGACTCGTCGGGATCCTGGTGTTGCTGGCCGTATACGAGCCTGGTCTCGATGCGCCGAAGCAGCTTCCCCGGCTGACCGCGATCGACGGACGGGCGGTCAAGGCCATCACGGTTACACGTAAGGATGGCGAGGCCATCGTACTCGCGAAGGAAGGCAAGCGCTGGATGATGCGGGCCCCCTATTCGGTGCCCGCGAACCCCGGTCGGGTCCAGTCGATCCTGGGCTTTCTGGAAGGCACGAGCCAGGCGTCGTTCCCCGCCGAGCGGCATGACCTCGAGCGCTTCGGCCTCGCCGAACCCAAGGTTCGCATGGAGGTGGACGGCGATGGTTTCGCTTTCGGTGACACGAGCCCGATGAACGGCCAGCGCTATGTGCTCTACAAGGACCAGGTGCACCTCACGATGGACGCCTGGTACGACCCGTTGCTCGCAGACCCCGGCGATTTCGTGAGCCCGCGGCTCGTCGAAGAGGGCCGGGAGTTGACCGCGATCGAGTTGCCCGGGGCGACCGTGGAACACCGGGAGAGCGGCTGGGTGCTGCGCCCCGAGGACGCCGCGGTTGCGGACGAAGCCTTGGCGAGACTCGCGGAAGACTGGCTATCCGCCCAGGCGCTCGCGGTCCGCAAACGCCGCGACGCGGCATCCCAGCACACGGTCACCCTGGAACTGAAGGACGCCCCGGCGTTGCGCTTCGAGGTCCTGGCCCGCGAGCCTGAGCTGGTCCTCGCGCGGCCGGAGCGGGGGCTCGAGTACCAATTGGGCAGCGGGATGGCGGAGCGGCTGCTCCGGCCCGCGCGCACTGAAAACCCAAGGGCCGGGCAGGAGGCGAGTGGCGACATGGCCCAAGACCCGCCGCCCAGCGACCCGGCGGCCGAGCCCTAGACAGCGCCGCACGGACCAAAAAGCCAAAAAGAGATAAAAGGATACAACAGGGTGCCCGAGCTGCCGGAAGTCGAGACCACCCGCCGCGGGATCACCCCCCATCTGCTCGGCAGGTGCGTTACGGCGGTCGTGGTCCGGGATCCACGCCTGCGCTGGCCCGTTCCCGTCGCGTTGGTCCAAGAGCTGCCGGGCCAACCCATAGCCGCCGTGCGCCGGCGCGGCAAGTACCTCTTCCTCGAGGCCCGGACCGGAACGGTGATCCTGCATCTCGGGATGTCGGGGAGCCTGCGCCTGGTGTCGCTCCCCACGGCACCCGGCCCCCACGAGCATCTCGACCTCGTGATCGGTGAGGAGACCTGCCTGCGATTGCGAGACCCGCGTCGCTTCGGGGTCGTCTTGTGGACGCGCGAGCCGCCCGAGCACCACCCCCTGCTCGCCGCACTCGGCCCGGAGCCCTGGGATGCGGGCTTCACCGGGGCCTATCTATACGGCCGGGCGCGTGGCAGGCGAGTGTCCGTCAAGAATTTCATCATGGACAGCCACACCGTCGCCGGTGTCGGGAACATCTACGCCAGCGAGGCTCTGTACGCTGCCGGGATCCGTCCGACCCGGCCGGCACGTCGGATCTCGCCGAGCCGCTACGAGCGCCTCGGCGCGGCCATCCGCGAGGTACTGGAACGGGCCATCCGGGACGGTGGGACGACCTTGCGGGACTTCACCGACACGAGCGGGAGACCGGGCTACTTCGCGCAGCACCTCAAAGTCTATGGCCGCGCCGGGGGGGCCTGCGGGCGCTGTGGCGCCCCGGTACGCCAAGTGCGCCTCGGCCAGCGCTCGGCCTACTTCTGTCCACGCTGCCAGCGCTGACGAAAGGGGCCGGGACCCCTAGCCCCACCACGCCCCAGGCGATAGCATCCGCTCCCATCCACGACGCTTGCGGACGTAAGTCAGCTCGTACAGATCGGCCTCGGCGCCGGCCTCCCTCAGATAGTCGTCACTCGTGCGCACCGCATCGACGAGCTTGAGGTCCAGGGCTTGAAGCCCGTACCAGTGCTCGCCCGTCGAGACCCTTTCGATGTCCACATCCGGACGATGGGTCCTGACGAAGTCCTTGAACAGGGTATGGGTGATCTCGATGTCTTCGCGGAACTTCTCCCGCCCCTTCTCGGTGTTCTCGCCGAACAGGGTGAGGGTGCGTTTGTGCTCGCCGGCCGTGATCAGCTCGTAGTCCACATCATGGCTCTTGAGTAGCCGGTTGAAATTCGGCATCTGGCCCACCACGCCAATGGAGCCGAGGATCGCGAACGGGGCCGCGATGATACGCCGGGCGACACAGGCCATGAGATAGCCACCGCTGGCCGCCACCTTGTCGACCGCCACTGTCAGCGAGATGCCATGGTCTTTGAAGCGCTGCAACTGGGACGCGGCCAAGCCATAGCCGTGGACCACCCCGCCCGGGCTCTCCAGGATCACGACGACTTCATCGTTCGGGGTCGCAACCGTCAGGACCGCGGTCACCTCCTCACGTAGCGCCGCCACCGCTGAAGCGCGAAGATCACCCTGGAAGCGCAGGACGAACACGCGCTTCCTGGCGCCCGACCCGTCTCCGCCGGCGTCCTTGGCCCGGGCCTTACGCTCGGCCTTGAACGCCCTGTGCGCCCGCTTGAACGCGCGCTTGGGTCCCATCGCCGCTCGCAGCGCCAGCGCCATGGCGTCGTACTTGTCATTCAGGCGCTTCACCTCCAAGCGCTCTTCCTGCCCCGCCTTGCCACGCTTGCGAATGGCCGCCAGGCCAAACGTCAGCGCCAACAGAAACACCAACAGGGTCGCTAGCTTGGCGACGAACAGACCATAATCGGTGATAAACTCCATCCTGTCCCTAAACGGTCTCCGTGCGGCTCTGTCGCAGCCTCATAACAAGAAAGAGCACCGACCCGATGACCATGATCCCTAACCCGATCATGACGTAGGGGCCGGTACCCTTTGGGACGACCTGGATGGGCGCTTTCAGCACCAGTGGCCGGGCGTCGCTCATGACAAGGACGGCCACGTAGCGCTTTCCGGCCTCGAACTCCGATTCCAGGGTCACCGTCCCCTGGGGATAGACCTTGGTGGGAACCTCCGCCACCGTCTTGATCGGTCCCCCGACCGCGATCTCGCCTCCTTCCCCCGTCTCGACGACCCGGAGCTCGACGGGTTTGCTCCGCATCTCCGTATCCGCGAAATCGAAAACCAGGATGGTCTTTCCCGGCGCCGGGAGGTCCCAGCAATGTTCCTCGCCGCCCGTGGCCTGCTGATAGGCCGTGAAGTGCATCCGGTACTTCCCGAACTCCACCACACACGTATCGAACTCGATTGCCGCGCCGCCATGGGCATGCGCGAGTGAACTCCCCAGCAGCGCTACCGCGGCCATCACCCACCGCATTATCCGGTATCTCATACGCACCTCGCTTGCTCTCGCTCGCGCCGGCCGCCCGCGGCCCGCGCCCCTTCAGCCATCCCTAAAAAAAAACCGCCCCCAACAGTGGGGGCGGTGGATCTTCACGCGGGCAGCCAGCCCCTGGTTGTCGTTATCGGGCTCCGCGTCAGGTCAGGAAACCCTGCCCTTCCGTCTAGGTGAACCGCGGAAGCAGCGGGCCACCGACCGGCACGACGTGCCGGAACCCGCTGGTGTCGGTGAAGAAGAACAACCCGCCGAAACGGCTGTCCGGGTCATAGATGACGTCGGCCAAGCGCTCGTTCTCCCAGGCGGCGTCGGTGCAAGTGACCGTCAGGATCTTGGAGTGACCCGGAAGGATCGGGCTGTTGTCATCCACGGTGAGGCCTTCCGGTGCCAGGAGCTGGGGTGGATAGTTGGTGTCGTCCTTGTACACCGTCGGGTTCAAGAACCGAACGCCGGCCGTCTCGAACTCGGCTATCTGCACCGCTGTGGCACCGCGGTTCGTCGCACGGATCTTGATGCTGATGGCGCGGCCCGGCACCCGGTAGGTCGCCTGCTCCAAGGCAATCTCAACCCCCGCCGGCCCTGCCGGGATCGGGTCCATGATGCCGATCACGCCGGCTTGCAACGGTATCGTGACGGGGTACGTGGCATTGGCGTTCCAGTAGCTGACCGCCACGATGACGATCGCGGCAACCATGAAGCCAATACCCACCTTCACGTCCGCCGGTGTCACCAACTCGTCCTCCGGCACCCCTTCCTTTACCGCCAGGTAACGCGGGATGAACAAGGGCTTCGCCGCCCAGTAGGCGATGAAAGCGCAGCCGAACAGGAACCAGAACCAGCTCCAGCCCCAGATCCCGGCCGTTCCGACCCGCTCGACGTCTTCGGAGCGGCCGGTCAAGGTCTTGATCTCGCTCTTATAATCCGCCAGCGACCCCTCGATCTGCACCCACTTGCCTGGGCCGATGATGGGACCCGCCGCTTCGACGTTCATCATCGTATGCACGTGCCAGCGACCGGGCCTGCGCGCCTGCATGACCACCTTGAACGTATAGTTCTCACCCAGCGTCAGGTTGACAGAACGCGGCACGAACTGACCGCCGATGTAGGACTCCTGCCGTGTAAACACCGGACCCGGGATACCGATGTTTAGGAAGGCCGGCGAATACTGGGGGTTGGCCGTCGTTTCCGGCCAACCCTTGAACACGTGGAACTTGCCGGTGACGGTCATCTTGTCGTTGACGGTGAGCTTGTCGGTCGACCACCGGAGGTCGTACCAGTGGATGGTGCGCATCCGGAGGAATGCCTGCTGCGACTTCTCACCATGGGCCGATGCTTCCGGGGCATACAGGCCCGTGGCGCCGACCACCATCGCGAGACCCGCGGCGGCCCAGCGCCCGACTTTCTTTATCATTGCTGTCTTACTCATGTCTTAGCCTCATCGTGTTATTAGGTTCGGGTTTCTTCGGACTGCGGTCTAGTACTCGTTCAGGTACTTCGTGGTGCAGAACCAACGACCGAAGAAGTGCCAGATGAAATAGATGAGAACGCAGATGAACCCCGAGAAGAAGGCCGAAACCGGCACCACGTCCTTACCGAAGGTCCTCAAGGTGCCCTTCTCGACGAAGCGGATGTATTCGGGCGTACCCGTCCGCACGTAGTGGTAGCCCTGAATGTCGGCGATGGTCATGACCATCCCGTTGTACTCGACCGGCTGGTGCAGGGGCGCCAGCATGGCCCAGTTACCGGGATAGAAGATGAGGCCAAATCCGAGACCGCCCACCACCGCCGTGACCAGGAAGCTTTTCGACCACAGCAGGACGACGTCGAGGATGATGGCGCCCGGGACCAAGGTCGCGGCCCACACGAAGTTGATGGGGAAGTAGGTCCAACCCCAGAAGTTGAAGTAACGGTTGACCCACTCGCCGAACAACAACCCCAGGATGGTGAAGGTCGCCGCGAAGGGGAGGCGCAGCTTGCCCCACAGGAAGTATTGCGCCGCCGCAGGGAAGGTGATGCACATGATCGGCGTCACCGTTACCCACAGACGGCGATCCTTCCAGTCCGTCCAGAAGTCCCAGTCGCCCATCGTCAGCATGGCATGGACGTGGAACCCGCCCGTGAACACCAGGAACGACAAGACCAAGATCAGCCAGTCGGCCGTCCTGGAAGCCTGAACTATCTCGGCTTTTGTTAATACCGCAGGTGAATAGGAACTCATTATAGATGCCTCCTCGTTTTATCAATTATGGTTTAGCGGGGCAGCGAAAGAGCCGCGGAGCCGGGCACCGGAAACGCCCCCCTGTCATTTCTAGCCCTTGGGGGGGTCGGTAGAACCGGCCGTTGGTTGATGTCATCGCACAACGGCCGGTATACAGCTCACCGTCTCCTTGCTCAGAGCCTCGTCTGGCTCAGAGAGCTACTCTCGTTCCGTGCTTACGCGCCGCTTAGCTCGTCTGCTTCAAGGTCGGCCCGACGATACCACCGATATCGTCGAAGATCTGGCAGAGCAGGCCGCAAAGGCCCAACGCCATCCAGCCGAAGAACACGAAGCCGTAGTGCAACGGGGCTACGAACAGCTCTTCCATCCACCAGAAGGTGTGACCCCACTCGTTGAGGCCGACGTTCGGGAGGATCATGAAGGGTCCGACGACCACGACCAGGTACGGCAGAGACACTCCCTTCGAGAAGCAGGGGATCCGGGTCCGAGCATACATGAAGGCACCCCAACCCGTGAGAATGTAGATCGGGTAGCTCATGTAGAACTCGATGATGTGGCTGGGCGTGAAGTCCGTGTCACGGATGACGGTCTGGTGCCACGTACCATCCTGCTCGGTGTAGAAGCTGGCGCCCCAATAAATAGCGACGCCGTAGGCGACCAACCACACCAAGTGATGGAAATGGTTCGTCAGAACCTCACTCGACGTCAGGGCATCCATATCCCGGATGCGGGTCTTCCACAGGTATCCGCCGATGGCGGCGAACAACGGGATATATAGCGCCGTTTCGATGTACAACCAGTTCATCCAATAGGTCTTGAACTCCGGCGCGAACGCGTCCAGCCCCGCGGACCAGCCGTAGACTTCTTCATACCAACGCACAAACAGGTTGAAGAAGGTAAACCCGCCGACCATGAGCCACAGGTTCCTCGAGTTGAGGTAACTATGGGCCTTTGCGGCCGTGACTTGACTCGCAACAGCTTGTGATGCTGCCATTTTCTTTGCCTCCTATTTTGGTGAATCAACCTCCATCCCAGCGCTGCTCCGGGCATGAAGTCCGTCTTACAGAGCCACCCCCTCGCCCCTCTCTTCACGGGAAACGGTGTGGATCCGTAGATGGTTTAAGTCTATCAAGCGAAGACGGCATGTCAAGCCACCCGGACGCGCTCGTTCCTGCTGCCACGCCGGGCCCGGCGCCGGCCGCCGTCCGGGGTAGCCTGCCCGATCGATATTCTCCAGTTCTCAAATAGATACGGGCCCTGCACGCGCGCACGCCCGGTTCGAGCATGCCCGGCGAGGTTCGCGGAGATCCGGCGCCGCAGGCGCGGACGCGGCAATCGACCTCACCGCGGGGGCACGACCGGCCATCGACGCTGTGCCGGACGAGACACGGGTGGCCCTAGCTCATGGAAATGTAGTCGCGCAATGCGCGGGCCTCGGCCTCGATCTCCTCCGTCCTGGCCTTGACCGCATCTCCGATGCTGACGATCCCGCACAAGCGCCCATCGGCACCGGTCACGGGCACGTGCCGCATCCGCCGATCGGTCATCAAGGCCATCAGCTTCAACAGTGAATCCAATGGGTTGCAGGTGACGACCTCGGCCCGCATGAGGGCCTGGATGGGCATCCCCAGGACCTCTCTCCCATGGCTCGCGAGCCCGTGAACGACATCCCTTTCGGAGAGCACCCCCCGCGGCCGGCCATCCCCGTCGCACACGACCACGGCCCCGATGCGTTGTTCCATCATACGCTTCGCCGCGACCGCAATGGTCTCGTCGGCCGGCAAGGTGAACACCGCGGCGCCCTTGACCCTGACGATGTCTTCTACCTTCATGACACGCACCTCCTAGCGCAGAGAATTACGGGTGGGCGGCTTGGCCCGAACGGCGTTCGCGCCACCGGCGGCAGCGACGGCAGGGAGATTCGAACGCTCCGGCCTCTCCGAACAGATATCTTCATAGAGCCCCACGAGCTCGGCCACGACCTGGCCCGCCTCGAAGGATTTTACAACCTCGCGGGCACCATCGCCCAAGGCACCCCGCAAGGCGTCATCCGTCAGGAGCTTGCGCATGGCCTGGGCGAGGGCCTCGGGGTCGTCGGGGGTCACGACGCAACCGCTGCTCCCATCCCTCACCAACTCGGGCACCCCGCCCGCCCGCGCACCGATGGCGGGAAGCCCAAGCGCCATGGCCTCGAGGAACACCAGCGGTTGGACCTCGGTCGTCGAGGCGGATACGAAGACATCGCACGCCGCGAGCCGCTCGACCAAGGGCACCCCATGCAGCATGCCGGTCCACACGACCCGGTCGAAGATCCCCAAGCGCATGGCCAGTGCCTCGAGCCTCGGCCGCTCGCGCCCGTCGCCGATGATCATGAGATCCGCATCCAGTCCGCCGGAGCGCAGTCGGGCGAACCCCGCGAGCAGGACATCGACGCGCTTCTGCTCCACGAGCCTGCCGACGTGGACGGCGGTCGGCCGGTCCATCCCGAACCGGGCACGTAGCGCGGCCTTGTGCACCGTGGTAGAAAAACGCCCGAGGTCGATCGGGTTGGATAAGACGTGGACCGGGCGCCGGAGCCCGTGCTCCAGGAGTTCGCGTTCCAGCGCGCGAGCGGGGGTGATCACCGCCGAGCAGCGGTTGTAGAAGAACGCCAGATAGCGCCGGAGCAGGCGTTTGATCACCGCGTAATCGAGCCGAAAGTTGCTGAGATACTCGGCCAGGAAACCGTGGTGGCTGCCCATCAAGGGGCAGCCCAGGAGCTTGGCGCACGCCACGGCCTCCCAGCCGACCGTGAAGATGGTGTGCAGGTGGATGACGTCCGGCCGAAAGCGCCGGAGCTCGGCGAGTGGGCGCACCACCGTCGGGAAGCGCGCCTGGATGTGCCCGAAGCCGGGCAAGGTGAACGACCGGAACGGGAGCACGAGGACACGCTCGTCCAACTCGCCTCGGGATCCGCCCTCGATCTTGCGCACATCCATGGTGAACACGGCGACCGCATGCCCGCGGCACACCAACTCGTTGGCGGTGGTCACGACCGAGCGCACGACACCGTTGACTTGCGGGAGGAAGGTATCGGTGAAGAGGGCGATGCGCATGTCTCGAGCTCGGCCCAAGGATCAATCGGCCATGATCAAGCGGTGCCCGCCTCCAGGCCCGCATGCAGCGCCTGGCAGGCGCGGTAAAGCTCCAAGACCTCGGGCACCACGACGAAGGACGCTATCACCTTCTCGAACGCGCAGCCCGGTTTCAGGAGCTGCGGCAACTCCTGCGACAACTCGAACACATGTACGCCGTGCTTGCGGGCGACGACGAGATAATACAGGTAATGCAGCGCGCGGATCGCGAGCTTGGGATCGTGATAGGCATCGAGGATCGGGACCAAGAAGGCGAGCTGCAGCGATCGAGAGCGCGCATCGACCACCGCCGTCCCGTCGGAGACGGTGCAGATCATCGGCAATGCGGCGGCGGTCTCGGCGTCCGAAAAGCCGATGCGAGGCCATGGGACCTCGGGTTTCGGCAGGCCGAACAGTCCCGCGAAGGCCTTCTGGTAGCACCATGCGAGGCTGCAAGCCACCGGGTCTCTGACCGGGGTCGTATCCGGGTTCGAGAACAGCCGGAGTTTGGGAAACAGGGCGCGCCGCAGGTCGCCCAGAGATCGGTCGGTACCGCTGTTGAGCAGCACCCGGTACCCTAGACCGGCGATCGCGACCACCCGCGACAAGGGCTCGAACTGGGCAAGCTCTTCGAGCAGGAGTTGGATGGCGCTCGGGTCCACGGCGGTCTCGGTCCAGGCCAGGAAGGCGATCACATTGCCGCTGATATAGGTGTTCTTGGAGTGCCGCCAGGCCTCCAGCACCGAACGCACCTGCCCCTCGCTGATCGTGACATCCCGGAATCCCTCGCCCGCCATGCGGTAGATGTGCGAGTTGAAGGCCGTGACCCCGAAATCGGCGACACACCCCCACCTGAGGCACAGGACGAAATAGCGGGCGAGCAGGAACTCCTGCCAGCTCCGATGGATGAATCGGACCTTGTCCGGGCCGGTCGAGACGAACACCGTGCGCTGGGTGATCGCCGTGCAGGTGGTGCGGTGCCCGACCAGACCGAAGCCGAACAGGACGTCGCTGCCGCCCCCCGCGGGCGCCGGCTCGGAGGCAAGCTCCGCCCGCCAGCGTTCCACCACCGTCCGCGCCTCGGCGAGCAGGGTCTCGGTATCGATCTCGCCGCGGTGCTTGTAGAAGAACAGCCAGGCGACCAGGGTGAGGGCATCGAGGAGATGGTCGATCTCGACCGTCGCGCCGTCCGCCGCGGGCAGGCCGACCAGATGACTGCGCCGCAGCATGGTGCGAATGGTCTCATCCATGATCGTACCCGCGGTCAGCGACCGGGCACCGAAGGCATGCTCGGTGTCGGGTTCGAAGTTCCTCAGGATGAGGGGCGTGAGCACGAGTTCGAGGATGCGCGGATCGGTAACCCGCGACAGCCAGCGCTTGCAGGCGGGGAAGCTCCGCTCCGCCTGGGGGACCGTGAGGCGTAGGACCTCCAGGACATCGCGCGGGTCGCTGGCCAGGCGTTCCAGGCCGTGCAGTCCGCTGCGGACCGCCGCCACGATCGCGAAGCGCGGATTGTCGCGATAGCGGGTCACGACGCCCCGCAAGGTATCGACGACGGACGACAGGCCGATGGTCGGATGATTGACCAGAAAATCGTCCACCCCGTCGAGGATCACGGTGACGGCCCGGTTGCGAAACACGTCCTCGATCCACTCGGACCGGTACCGACGACCGGGATAGAGGTGTGTAACCCACGCCGACCACCACGCCCACAGGGTCTCCCACAAGCGTCCCGCGGGTGGTTCTTCGCGCGCCAGCGTGACCTGCTGCATGGGGATGAAGAGCGGAAACGGGGTCGCGGCGCCCGGCTGCGCCAGATAGATGCGGCCCAGACGCCAGGCGAGCATGCGCATCACGGCCGACTTGCCCACCCCCGCGGCACCGGTGACGACGATCTGGCGCGGCCGTTCTCCGCCCTGCATGAGCCGCTCAGAGACCAGCGCGCAGATGTCCTCCTGGGTGCCGAGGGAGGCGGCGTTGGCGGTGGCCACGGCGCGGTTCGCGGGCGCCGCTTCTCCGGCCACCTGGTCGATGAGTGCCGTCGTGCCCGCCACCCGGTTGACCTCCGCGACCCGCACCAGGGTTCGCTCCACCACCTGCAGGGCCGGATCGGCACCGTAACGCCCGACGAAACCCGCCACGATGCTCACGATGGGCGCGTTGGGACGCTTCGGGACCTTGACGGACCCGTGGGTGCCGCGGAAATAGATGTCGCGGTCCTGATCGGCGACCTGGATGGGCACCGAGAGGTCGGACTTGGCGTAGATGTCATGGGTCACGGGTACCGGTAGCCCCAGGCCGCCCACGCCGGCGACGGCCTCCATGAACTCGCGCTCGAGCGCCAGCAGCCAGGGGTTCTGCCAGCGCAGCACCGCGATGATCTCGTTCCTGCCCCAGTCCTTTCCCCCCTGGGTGACGAAACGGACGAGCCGCAGCATCGGCGCCATGAGCGGATACACCGTCGCGTAGGCCACCTTGCCGAACCCGGCCATGAGCGGATCCCCGCCCCGATGGGGCACGGCGATGTTGATGATGCGCCGGGTGCGCAGCCACAGGGACGGCAAGGCGTCGGGGTCCGAGTCCGGCGAGAGGCCGCGGCCGTCCCGATACCCACGTCGCAACATCTCCTTGACCACGAGCCCCCCGGTGCTGTGAGTCACGAACAGGAGGTGGCGATAGTCCTTGAGCTCCGTCTCCAACCAGGTCTTGAGATCATCGGCCGCCGGCGTGATCGCGGTCCGCTCCCAGAGCCGCGACGGATACGAAAAGGAGGCGACATCGAGGTCGAGACCCGCGGCATCGAGCACCCACTGGGGCATCCGGCCCCAGGTCCGGCGGCAGTCCCCGAACACACCGTGGATGAACAGCACCATCACATCGGTACTCGGGCCGGCGGCCTTGTGGACCAGGCCGTACTGGCCGTGGCTGGTCCAGAACTCGGCGCTCATGGGCCGATAGGATAGCCGATAGGATGGCGGGGTTGGGCGCCGCGGCGCAGGCCGCGGGCGAAAAAAAGGGAGGCGTGAGCCTCCCTTTTCGACCGCAGGCCGTGCAGAGAATCAGAAGGCGAACCCGAGATAAGCCCCCGTGGTCCAGAAGGAGTTGTCGTGGTCGGTGTTACCAAAATTGAACACGCCGGCATCCACCAGCGGGCGAAGATTCGGATTCTCCCTGGCCTCCCGCTGGAGTACCTCGGCGGTGTTGTTGTTCGTGTCGGTCTCGTTGGCGGTCAGGTGATAACGAGCATCGATACCGAGCTTGATACCGGGGATGATTTCGTACTCGACACCCCCCGCGAATTGGACGCCGACGTCGAGCACCGTGGCCGCATCGGAGGGCGGGCTGATGACGTGGAAGTCGAGACCGGCCGGGATGATCCACGGCCGCAGCTTCCAGGGATGGCCCTCCAGGAATTTGATCTTGGGCGCGGCGCTGACGGTGAACATCGTGATCGTGTCGTTCCCTGTGATCAAACACCCGCCATCGCTCTCCAAGGCATCGAAAGCGGTGGCGTTCACCAGCAGCGAGCACTCCGCGGCGGGCACCACCAGGACCACCTCCTCGCTACCAAAGCGCTTGAATTCCAAGCTAATCTCGCCAAGGGCCTCGGTATGCGGTAACAGGCCCCAGAGGTTATCGGTGAGACTGTGCTCGATGCTCGCCCCGACGTACCAGCCGCCATCTGCCGAGCCTTCGTTGAAGCCCAGGGCTTGCCCGGCACCATCAACGTCGTGGACATCGGTAAACGACTCGAACCCGCGCGCGCCGTCGTCCGCGTAATCCACGTAACCACCGCGGAAGAACACCAGGTTCTTCATGGTGCGCTTGCCGGGCGCTTCCTCGACCTTGGTCACCCGGTCCGTGATCTCCTGGTGCTGGGTCGAGTTCCGGATCTCCGAGCTCTCCATCCGCTGATCCTGCGCCCCTTCTGCGGTGCGCATGCGGTCCAACTCCTGCTGCAACGCGTCCATCTCCCGCTGCATCTGGCGTAGCTTGATCTCCATGGCCCCGTGCCTGTCGTTGGCCAGTGCCTCGGGGCACACCGCCGCGAGTGCCGGCAGCGCCAGGCCCGCGACGATACCGTGAACCGTCGAAGACATCGTTTTGGGTTTCCCCCGCCCTCTTTTCATGATCGACCCCCTCTTGCTGGTTGTGGCCGGGGCGCCTCCGGCCAGTGATGTGGCATAAACGAGACGATACCTACCCGATAAGACGCCTATTTTTGTAAGACTACGACAGTCCTTGCGCGCCTGTCAATGTCCGCTGAACCCCCCTGGATCGGTTGCGCCATCCAACCCTCGCAGGGCCGGCCATACCGTGTCATCCATGCGACGCCCACCGGAGGCGTCTCACAGTCCCTTGACCCCCTGGATCAGCTCGGAGGCCATCTTCTGACCGTCACCGTAGAGCAGGCGCGTGTTGTCCGCATAGAACAAGGTGTTCTCGACCCCGGAGAAGCCGGTGCCCTTGCCACGCTTGATCACGATGACGTTCTTGGCCTTATCGGCATCCAAGATGGGCATGCCGTAGATGGGGCTCGCCTTGTTGGTCCTGGCGTCGGGGTTGACCACATCGTTCGCCCCGATGATCAGGGCCACGTCGGCCTTCGGGAACTCGGCGTTGATGTCCTCCAGATCGTAGATCTTGTCGTAGGGGACGCCGGCCTCGGCGAGGAGCACGTTCATGTGCCCCGGCATGCGCCCGGCCACCGGGTGGATCGCGAACTTCACCATCACGCCCCGCTCCTCCAGGAGCTCGGTCAGCTCCCAGACCTTGTGCTGGGCCTGGGCGACCGCCATCCCATACCCCGGAATGATGATCACCCTCTCCGCGAAGGCCATCATGATGGCCGCGTCGGACCCCTCGATAGCCCTCATGCTACCCTCGACCGCTTGTTGATCGATCAGAGCATCCGCGGTACCGACCCCCGCGAACAGGACGTTGGCGAGCGAGCGGTTCATGGCCTTGGCCATCAACTGCGTCAACAGCGTACCGGCCGAACCGACCACGGTGCCGGCAATGATCATGGCCGCGTTGTCGAGCACGAAGCCCTCGAGGCCGACGGCCAGGCCGGTGAGCGCGTTGTAGAGCGAGATCACCACCGGCATGTCGGCGCCGCCGATGGGCATGGTCATGATCACGCCGAAACCGAGGGCGAGCACGAAGAACAGGAACACCACCGGGCCGTAGGGATGGATGAACACCATGAGGAGTGCGAGGACCGCGAAGGCCACGAGCCCCCCTATCATGATCTGCCTCTGCATCGCCTTGGGGAACAAGGCCCCGCGCTTGGTGAGGTCTTGCAGCTTGGCGAACGCGACCAACGAGCCGGTAAACGACACGGCCCCGATGAGGCCCCCGAGCACCGCAAGGAACAGGGCCACGACCCCATGCTCGGTGCTCGCCTTGGACAGCTCGACGGCACCGATCGCGGCCGCGGCACCGCCGCCCATACCGTTGTAGAGCGCGATCATCTGCGGCATGTCGGTCATCGACACCCGCTTGGCGGACACCCACGCCGCGATGCCCCCGAGCGCGATGGCGAGCGTCATCAAGAGGTAGTTGTGCATGTCCGGCCATAGGTAGGTGATGACGATGGCCACCGCCATCCCCCCGCCGGCCCACACGATCCCGTCCCGTGCGGTCACGGGCGAGCTCATGCGCTTCAGCCCCAGGATGAATAGGACGGCCGCGGAGAAGTAGGCAATCTGTATGATGGTGTTCATTATTTTTGTCCCTTGCTGGTCTTGAACATCTCCAGCATCCGCTCCGTCACCACATAGCCGCCGACCACGTTGCCCGCCGCGAGCGCCACCCCGAGGAAACCGATGATGGTCTGCATGGTGCTGTCGGGATCGGCCTGCCCGAAGGCCACCATGGCGCCTACCAGGACGATGCCGTGCACGAAGTTCGAGCCGGACATGAGCGGCGTGTGCAGGATCACAGGCACCCGGCTGATGACCTCGTAGCCGGTGAAGGCCGCCAACATGAAGATATACAGCGCGACAAACCCCTCGATCATGACTGCCCTCCTTCGATCAGGGTCCTGATCGGTCCGAATTTGATCTCCCCGTCGCGCGTCAGCGTGCTGTCGCGCAACACCTCGTCTTCCCAATCCGGTGCGAGCTGACCGTCCTTGACCATGAGCTGCAGCAGGTTGAGCATGTTCTTGGCGTACATCTCACTCGCATGGGTGGCGAGGGTGCTCGGCACGTTGACCGGGCCGAGGATCTCGACGTCGTGATACCGCACGCCCTTGTCCGGCTTGGTCAGCTCGCAGTTACCGCCGCTCTCGGCGGCTAGATCGATGATGACGGAGCCCGGGCGCATGTGCTCGACCATCGCGGTCGTGATGATGCGAGGGGCTTGCTTTCCCGGCACCGCAGCGGTGGTAATGACGGCATCGGCCGCTGCCACGTGCTTGGCGATGAGGTCCTGCTGCTGCTGTTTTTCCTCCGCCGTCAGCTCGCGTGCATAGCCGCCCTGGGCGTCGGCCTTGATGTCCATCTGGATGAACTTGGCGCCCAGCGACTCCACCTGCTCCTTGGTCGCCGGCCGCACATCATAGGCCTCGACCATGGCGCCGAGCCGGCGCGCCGTGGCGATGGCCTGGAGGCCGGCAACGCCGACCCCGACGATGAGAAAGCGCGCCGGGCGAATGGTGCCGGTCGGCGTGGTCAGCATGGGCATGAACTTACCCAGCCGGTATGAGGCCATGAGCACGGCGCGATATCCGGCGACCGAGGCCTGCGACGACAGCGCATCCATGGCCTGGGCGCGCGATATGCGCGGCAGCAGCTCCAAGGCCAGCGCGGTGATGCGACGATCGCGCAGGCGCAGAACGACATCACGGTTCTTGTGCGGCATGAGGAGACCGATCAGGATGGTCCCCTCGCGCAGGCGCTCCGCCTCCTCCAGGGTCGGCGGCTGGACCTTTAGCACCACGTCCCCATCCCGGTAGAGTTCCGCGGCGTCGGTCAAGATCCTGGCACCGGCGGCGGCGAAGGCCTGGTCCGAGTGGAAGGCCCCGGCCCCGGCACCCGCCTCCACCAGCACCTCGACCCCGAGCTTGACCAGACGCACGACGACCTCCGGCACGGTCGCGACGCGCTGTTCGCCCGCCGCGCTCTCTTTGGGTACGGCGATTCTCATAGTGGTCCCCTGGTCATAGTGGTCCCCTGGTCATAGTGGTCGCGTGGTGACATCCCCTTGTGCGTGATCGCCGGGTGTGGTCCGGTGATGAACGTTCGCTCGGCGGTCTTGTTGTTATTCTGCTGCGCTGGTAGCCCCCTTGGATGCGGTGGGGGTTGCGGACAGGCCGCAGCGTGTTGCCTAATGTAACGGAAACAGAACAGCCTTATCAACGCTGCGGTGCACAGAACCGCAGCGGCGCATCGGGAGACCGGCGCCGACGCCTGCGACGCTCGCGCGGCGCGCGCGGGCTCCGACGACCGCACTGCGGCGCGGGACGCGGCACAGACCTTCGGGCCGGTCGTGTGTGCTATGCTTATGATAAGGTTTAGCTTTCGTTGCATCTTGGAGCCCTGTCGGGCCGCCAGACCCGATACGCGAGAGTCCTCGGCCGGCGCGACATTGGATTTCGGCTTGCCATGAGATACACTCCCCCCGCCAACGGTCGTTGGCAGGTGCCGCGCATCTTGAGAAAAGTGGGACGATCGTCTACCCGCTGGGTGCAGCGTCCCTAAGGGTGGCCCGCCTGAGCGGGTGGTTGTCTATCGATAAGAGTAACGATGAGGAGGCGTCTTTTATGAAGCGGATAATCCATCTTCTGTCCATGGGCCTAGTGGCGTTCGTGCTGGCCTCGTGCGGGTATGATCCTCCGGAATCTAGTTCCTTCCAAGGTTCCACCAACGCCCCGATGACCGAGGAAGAGCAAGCCAAACAACCATCGGTCAACGAGTAACCCGTCCTCCATGGGTGACGGATAGGGGGCTGGCGACAGCCCCCCATTTTTTTGTTCTTTGGGGCCCGCGCGCGGCTGGCGCGCAGCTCTCACCATCGCCCGTCACGACGACCAGCACGGTGTTGAGCGCCTCCCAGAATGGCGGAGTGCCAGCATGGTGGAGTGATCCGGACAGGGGCGCGCCTGACGGATCCCCGTCAAGGCGCCTCGGAGCGACCCGGTCGATCGGCTTTTCGACCGAACCAGAATATCAGGCCGGCGCCCAGGAGGCCGGCGAACCCGGCCCCGAGGGCCATTGGCCAGCCCCAATCCCCCACTTCGTAGCGGTCCGGGTAAGGGTCCCCGACGATGCCCGGGATGCTGGGCAGGTCGCCATCCCCACCCGCGACCTTCAACTGCGCCTTCATGCCTTTTTCCATGTGCTGCGCGATGTCGCAATGAACGAAATAGGTCCTCTTCGTGCTCGGGAGGATGAAGGTGCCGGTCTTCTGAGCGGGACCGGTGACCTCGATGTGGAACATGGCTTCGGGATAGAGATATTTAGGCAAACCATGCATCATCCACTGATGCCGAACAGGGTCCTCGTTGATGAAGGTCAGCTTGACCCGCGTGCAGGGCCCCGCCTCCCATTCGTTCCGGTCATAGCTGAACATCTTGCCGGGGTACTGCCGCGCGTACTTCTTCCCCGCCTTCACCGTGATCTCCACTTCTCCCGCGATCTCGGGGCAGTCTTGCGGCAGCTTCTCCGTGTTCTCGTTCATGACGGCACCGTCCAGGTCCATGTTCATCCCTTCGTGTTGATGATGGGCGTGCTCCCCCTCCGGCAGCCGTAGTTTGGGCGTGGGCTGGTCGGCCGGAGGCGGCGCCGCGGCTGCCGGCTTGGCCTCCTCCTCGGCGGCCTGCTGGCAAGCGGGGAACAGGACGACGGTCAAACAGGCGCACAGACACGCCAGCCGCGCCCGCCTCATCGGCCGACCCTGCTCGTGCGCCCGAAATGGTACCCGGCGAGTCCGACCGCGCCCAGTCCCAAGCCCGCAAGAAAGGCCAACGATAGCACCCCCATCGGCGAAGGGGGGATGCTCTCCGGTTCCACCAGCATGCGTTCCTGGTCGTAGCTCGCCCACACCGGGAACTTGCGCTGGTAGAACTCCTTGGTGAAGAAGGGCTTGAGATCCACCCCGTGGAGGGTAGGCAGGCCCTGCTCGCGGAGATAGGGCTTGTAGACGATGAGGCTCATGTTTCCGCCGGGGAAGACACCGTCATTGGTGACGGCCTTCTCCCGATGGTCATGAAACATCCACACCCCCGGCCCATAGCTGTTCAGCCCATCGTCCGTGGTGTCCAACACCAGATCGAGGCGCTGGGCGGGAGCCAGATCGAACACGTCGCGCGTGATCCAGGCCGTGGGGTCGTGCTCGATCCCGTCATAGTGGGTGATCGCGAGCTTGTGGCCATGGGTGTGGATGGCGATGGTGCGATCGTCTCCGCCGTTCGCCATGCGCAGTTTCACCTTCTGGTTGGGCTCGACGATGATCAGCGAATCGCGGATCGTGTAAGGGAACGAGTGCCCGTTCAGCAGGAAATACTCCGACGAGGCCTTGGTGACATCGAACCCGCTGGTCGTGGCCTTGCCGATCAGGCGCGGGTCGTTCGCGGCCTGTATCATTTCACCGAGATTGCGGTCCACCTCCTGGTAGAGCAGATCGTACTCGCTCGCGTATCGCTCCTTGATCGCGGCCGCCGGGTGGCGCACCTGGCCCGCGCCGAGGTTGAGGGTCTGGACCCAGTTGTCGGGGCGATTCTCTTCCACCACGAAGATCCCCATGAGCCCCATCATGACATGCACCGGGGGCTGCTCATGGCAATGGTAGAGCATCGTGCCCGTCTGCCGCGGCGTCAGCTCGTAGGTGAAGCTCTCGCCCGGCAGGGTCGCACTGTGGCTGGTCTCGGGCACGCCGTCGTTCCCCCTATTTTCGCCGTGCAGCGGGTTATCGAGGAAGTAAGGGTGGTCGACGCCATGAAAGTGAATGGTATGGGGCAGGTAGTGGGTGTTCTCGAGCGTCACCCGCACGGTGTCGCCCGCCTCCACCCGAATGGTGGGCGAGGGCATACGCAAGAGCGGGCTGGCCGCCATGCTGTAGATGTCCCTGGTCGCCATGCCGTGGGGCTTGGGCACGAATGTCCAGAAGCCGGGCTGGATCCCGGGGGCGATGGAGTACGTAGGGACCGGAAAGGCCACCTCGGGGGAGCGGCCGTTCAGCTCGGCCACCTCGAGCTTGATATGGACGACATCGGGATCGCCGTCCCCATCCCGGTCGTTCTCCAGCACCACCGCGTCCATGGCCAGTCCCGACTCCATGAGCGTGGCATGGGAGACGTTATTGGTGCCCTTCACGACGGCCGCCACGAATGCGGGGTTGTCGGGCGCACAGCCGAGGGATTCCTCGATGGTGACGTCGTCGATGACCTGAGACGCCCGCCAGCTCGGGTTCGAGTCCGGGCAGGGCGGTTCCACCTTCCCCATCGCGAACTCCTTGGTGGGAGGGGCTGGCTCATAGGGCGGCATCCGCATCCACCACCAGGTCGCAACACCGGCAGCAGTGACGAGGACGACCACCATCACGATGGTCAGGCTTCTATGGCTTGGGATCTTCATGGACAGTCTCCACGATGCGGCGCGGCATCGCCTCCGGATATCACGCTCCGATGCGACACATCGTGCGCTCACATGAGCGGATGAGTGACTCCCGCTCCAAAACGACGAGGCATTGCCCAGCAAGCGTCAAAGGTTTGATCCAGATCAAACCGGCGCGGCCAAGGCGTGAAATACGCCCAGGATGCGTTCTCGTCTGCAGGGTTCGATCCGCAAGCGATGTGTGTGATAGGAAAGGACCCGCCGAGGCCAGGCGATCTCAGCGATGCCGGCCGATCGCACATCGGGGTCCGAAACGACGTGAGCGGCTGACCCCGGCTGTGCTCCGCGTGTGTGTTCCCTCACCGTTCTCGTCCAAGAACGGATGATCTACACGATGAAAAAGGAATCGGACCTCGGGGAGTCAATGGAAGTTCCGAATGGCGAATTCGATCCGCGACACGCAGGACGCACGCAGGGCTACTCGATCCGCTGCCGCCCCACCCTCGCTCATCCCGCTTCTGGAGCGCGATCCGGGACAGACTGCCCTCTCGAGCCTACGCTAGTGCGAGTCGTTTTGGGAAATACGCACCGCCGCCGACGCAGACTAACGGCGGCGTTGAAGGACTGTGACCGTGGTCGCCGGGCCCATGCCACGACCCGATGTACCACCACCCGCTCGCTGGACTCCCGGGACGAAACCCCGCGCCCCCTCCCGCCTGGGCCCGCCTGGGAGGGGGACACAGCCGCGACTCAACCCTTCGTACGCGCGTAACGCTGCCGGGCTAGTCTTGTTTCATCCAGCGAACGAATAGCACGATCGCGCCGACCGCGACCAGCGCGACGACGATCCCGACCGGTGACTGTAACATCTCGACCGCTTCCAAAATTCCGCCCATTGTAGTTTCCTCTTCGTTGACAGTGTACGAAACACCCTTGGACCGCGACTCGAGCATGCCCGCGGCCGAGCACCCCGGTCGGGCGTCCATCATACCGGTCGCTTACCCTCTGTCAAGGTTGAGGCATCGATCAATTACGATCGCGCCGCCGACTTGATCACCACACCGAGAGCACTGAGCGGAGACGAGGGAGCAAGGGCCGAGAACGGTGTCATGGCCGGCCGACCATCAAGCGGCTTGTACCGGAATGGCGTGACCGACGCGGGTGATGCGGTTGTGCTCGTCGACATAGACCAGGGTCGGCGCGAACCCGACCAGTTCTTCCTTGCTCAAGCCCACGTAGCTGCAGATGATCACGCGGTCGCCGGGCGCGGCCTTGTGGGCCGCCGCGCCATTCACCGAGATCACGCGCGAGCCGACCTCGGCGCGGATCGCATAGGTCGTGAAGCGTTCGCCGTTGGCGAGGTTGTAGATCTGGATCTGCTCATACTCGCGGATCCCGGCGGCTTCCAGCAGCCGTCCATCTATCGCGCACGAGCCCTCGTACTCGCGCTCCGCATGGGTCACCCGGGCACGATGCAGTTTGGCTTTCAGTACAGTCAGATACATCGGGGGCGGCCGCACCAGCGCAGATCCGCGATTATGGCCTAAACTCGCCGACCCTTCAATGCGAGCTGTGCACGGCGGTATTGTCGATGAGCCGGGTGTCGCCCAGCCAGGCGGCCGCCAGGACCACCAGATCGGTGTCCATTTGCTGCGCTGCCATGAGATCGCGTGCCCGCCGCACCGCGAAATAATCGGGCCGAAACCCGAGGGCGTGGAGCCGCGAGACCCCCCGCGCCTCGACGCCGGCATAGTCGCGGTTCCCCAAGCGCAGCACCTCTGCCGCGTGTTGAAGCGCGCGGTAGAGCCCCGGCGCGATGGCCCGTTCCTCGGTGCTGAGGTAACGGTTGCGCGAGCTCAGGGCCAGACCGTCGGCCTCCCTGACGGTGTCCACGGACTCGATGGAGACGGGAAAATCGAGATCGGCGACCAGGCGCCTGATCAGCACGAGCTGTTGATAGTCCTTCTGGCCGAATACCGCGACATCGGGCGCCACGAGATTGAGGAGCTTGGTTACCACGGTGGCCACGCCGGTGAAATGCCCGGGCCGGGACGCCCCGCACAGGATATGGTCGAGCGCCGGTACCTCGACACGCGCGTGCCCGGCGAGGCCACGGGGATAGAGGTCGCCGATCTCCGGGGCGAAGAGCAGGTCCACCCCCGCTTCGAGGAGCAGGCGCGCGTCCGCTTCCAGGGTCCTGGGATAGCGTTCGAAGTCCTCGCCGGAGACGAACTGCGTGGGGTTGACAAACACCGATACCACGCTGCGCTCGGCCAGCGTCCGCCCCTTGCGGATCAACGCGAGGTGACCGATGTGCAGGTTGCCCATCGTCGGTACGAGGGCGATGCGCTGCTCCTCAGAGCGCCACGCTCTCAGGCGCTCGCGCAGGGTGCCGGGCCGCGCAACTGTCTCCATCAATCGAAGCCGTGCTCGGGGCCGGGGAAGGCCCCCGATTTGACCTCGCGCACATAGGCCGCGAAGGCCTCTTTGACGCTGCCCGCCGGGGCCAGGAAATCCTTGGAGAATCGCGGGCTGTGCTCGGTGGCGCCGAGCAGGTCGTGGAGCACGAGGACCTGGCCGTCGCAGTCGCCACCGGCGCCGATGCCGATCACGGGCATGTCGAGTGCGGTCGTGATCGCGGCCGCGAGGCCGCGCGGAACGCACTCCAGGACCAGCATCACGGCGCCCGCCTCGCTCAGGACCTTGGCGTCGCGCCGCAGTCCCTCCGCCGCCGCGGGCTCGCGGCCCTGGACCCGATAGCCGCCCAGCCGGTGGATGGACTGCGGCGTGAGCCCGAGATGGCCACAGACCGGGATCCCGCGTTCGCACAGGAGCCTCACACACTCGGCGAGCCACGCCCCCCCCTCGAGCTTGACCACCTGGGCGCCGCCCTCGCCGAGGAGCCGCGCGGCATTCCCGAGCGCCGCGGGCGGTGTCGCGTAGCTCATGAACGGCATGTCGGCGACGATGATCGCCCGCTCTGAGCCTCGTCGCACGCAGCGCGTGTGGTAGATCATGTCGGCGAGGCGCACTTCGAGGGTCGTATCGCCGCCCTGGATCACCATGCCCAGGGAATCGCCGACCAGGAGCATTTCGACACCCGCTCGATCGCAGAGCCGAGCGAAGGTGGCGTCGTAGGCCGTGAGGCAGGCGATACGCTCGCCGCTGCCCTTCAGCCGTTTCAAATCGGTGATCGAGATCCTGCCCATGATGCGGCTACGAGGCGGCGCGCGCGCTCATCCGAATCTTCTCCAGGCCCGCGATCGGACAGTTCCGGATCAACGACGCGATCGGCCCCAGGGTGGGTACCTCCAGTCCAGGCGCGATCTCCAGGAGCGGGTACAGCACGAAGGCGCGTTCCGCGAGCCCGGGGTGCGGCACCGTCAGGTCCGGCCCAGAGAGCTCGGCGTCCCCGTACAGCAGGAGATCGAGGTCCAGGATACGCGGCCCCCAGCGCACCGGCCCGCGCACCCGCCCGTGCCGCTTCTCGATGCCCTGCAGGTGGGCAAAGAGCCGCGGGGCGGGCAGGCGCGTCGCCAGCGCGCACACGGCATTCACATAGTCCGGCTGGCCGGGTGGGCCCATGGGGGGGCTGCGATAGAGGGAGGAAGGCCGGACGACCTCGGTATCCGGCAAGGCCGCGAGCGCCGTCAAACCACGCCGGACCTGCAAGACCGGGTCGTCGAGGTTGCTCCCGAGACCGACATAACAGCGCACGGGATCGTCCCCGCGCCACAGCGGCACCCCCGCCATCAACTCGACGCGCGCTTGCGGCGCCGGCGGCGCGACGCACCGGACTTGGGCACGGTCTCGATCATGGCCTGCCGGCGCTCCTCGCCCGCGTGCTGAAACTCGGTCCACCATTCGAATAGTCCGGGGACCTCTTCGCCGGCCAGGGTGCGGAGCTCGAGGAAATCATAGGCGGCGCGGAACCGCGGGTGCGCCAGGGCGCGGAACGGATAGCCGCCGGTGCGGCGCGCCAGCCGGGGCTGCAGGGTCCAGAGGTCGCGCGTCATCTGGGTGTAGCGGCGTGGGATGGCGATGCGCGCGATCTGGCGCGAAATCACCGTGTCCGCCGCGAGCTGCAAGGCCTCCATGGCGGCCAGGCCATGGCCGCGATGCTCGTTCATGAGCCGCCGCAGCGGATCCCATAAGAGCGCCGCGAACAGAAACGCGGGGGTGACCGGCTTGCCCGCCGCGATCCGGCGGTCGGTGTTCTCCAGCGCCCGGACCAGGAGCATGTGCGGGAATCCCCCTTCCTCTTCGCCGAGACAGGTCTCGATCTGCGGGAACAACTCGCCGAATAGGCCATGGTGGCGCAGCGATTCGAAGCTCTGCGCGGCGCACCCCGTCAGGAACAGCTTCTGGATCTCCTCGAAGAGACGCGAGGGCGGGATCTCGGCCAAGAGGCCGCCGAGATCAAAGATCGCCCGCTCGGCCGCGGGATCGATGGTGAACCCGAGCTTGGCGGCGAACCGGACCGCGCGCAGCATGCGCACCGGATCCTCGCGGAAGCGCAGGTGCGGGTCACCGATGGTGCGGATGCGACCCGCCTCGATGTCCTCCATGCCACTCACGTAGTCGACCACCGAGAAGTCCTCGATGTTGTAGTACAGGGCATTGACCGTGAAGTCGCGACGGAAGGCATCGCTGTCGATGTCGCCGTAGACGTTGTCACGCAGGATGCGGCCGGCATCGGTGACGGTCCCCCCCTCGCCGGCCCCGGCGGCGTGCGGGCTGCGAAAGGTCGCCACCTCGATGATGTCGCGCCCGAAATGGACGTGCGCCAGACGGAACCTGCGGCCGATGAGCCGGCAATTGCGAAACAGCTCGCGCACCTGCTCCGGCAGGGCGCTGGTCGCGACATCGAAGTCCTTGGGCTCTCGCCCCAGCAGCAGATCGCGCACGCCGCCGCCGACCAGATAGGCCTCGTAGCCGGCGCTCTTCAGGCGGTACAGGACCTTCAACGCCCGCTCGCCGATGTTGGCGCGCGAGATGATGTGGCCCGAGCGGGGGATGACGCGGGGTGGGCGCTGGAGATGGGTGACTGTCGCGGAGGTTCGAGGGTCCATCGGTGACCGGCGCGCCCAAACGCTTTGGAGCGAATCGCCTACAGCTTATAATACCATCCTTTTTGCGCCCGCTCCCTTCGTCTAGCGGCCCAGGACGTCGCCCTCTCACGGCGAAAACAGGGGTTCGATTCCCCTAGGGAGCGCCAATATAATCAATCAGATATTGTTAAAGCGCCCCGCTCGGCTACGACGTGAAGAACCGCCGGCTCGTGGTGAACCAGGCGTAGGTCCGGGTCACCGGGTGTTTGCCCTCCGCCCAGGGCATCTCCTCCACCCGTACCCCGCAGCGCGTACGCTCCACCCGTCGCGGTGCATAGACCAGGAACACCTTCATGCCCAAGCGGCACGAACTCGAAGCGCCGGGCCGGCAACCTGTCGTACCCCGGCCCGCTCCGCCCACAGCCCGAGCATACCGGCTGGCTATTGGCCCGCGGGTGCAGTTCCACTTCCAGAGTCGGGGAGGGGGCGCCCTCCACCCAGCGAACCGCACCATACACGAACGATTTGCTACCAGCCACAAATTGTCCTGAAGAGCCGAACTTCTGTCGCAACAAGATCATCGGGCGAACGACCGATGGAATCAAAATTTCAAATATTTTTGGCTAGATTTGCATTTGTTCTACAAGAAGACATTACCGGTACTCCTACAGGGGACTTTCCCTAAGTTCATGCCCATGCCGGGCGTACACCACCGACTAAAGCGGACGTCCGGGAGACCGTGGGGCTTTGCGGTCGGTCCTCAGGCAGACCCTTTGACACCGACCGTCAAAGTGACGATTACGACGCTGGTCCGAGCCGAAGGTGCACCACCGAAGGTAATCAGGCTAGCTCGTAATGAGGTACTTCTTTTGAGAGGCCTTTCCGTGCGTCCCGGTGATTCCGTGGACGTTATCTTTACAAAGCGCGGTGATTCTTTCCCCGTTACTAGCATTCTGGGGAACCCAGTGGCATTTGACTTGTTGGGCGGGGTTGGCATTCCGCTGAAAGGGCCTGCGACGGTCACAATCTCCGGGAAGGGACTCGTTGCATATGAAATCCAGACTCTCTAGCACGCGTTGGCGTGCATCTTGGTCCCGTCCAAGGCCACCGTCCTGAGCTTCAACAGCTTCATTTCCTTCGCGAGGCAAAGCACCTGGACGAACAGCGCCTCAATCTCCTTGAGGAACTGCTTGCGGAAGGCGCAGAGCGTATCGTGATCCGGGTGGGTATTGGCCGCGAGGTAGCGAAACGCCAGCGTAGGCTCGTCAGCAGAGTTGCGTTTAGAGTGTCCTAGCGACCTCTGAGTGCGCGATGCGCCGCCAAGTGCTCGTCGCGGTGGACCAGGCACGCTCCGCGCGCTTGCGACGCCGCAGCGATGAGGGCGTCCACCCACGCCAGGCGTTTATTCCACGAAACGTACTAGAACAAGGGGCTCGTGAAACCTCGGAGCAGTACGGGCATCCAGCGCGCTCATCGAGCGCCCCGCAGCGGATGCAGTGCCGTTATCGCGTTTGCAATGCGGGCGGCCTTATTGAAGAATGGCGTCCCGTGGGGGATAAGAACGATGGCGTCATACCTGTCCACAAAAGCCATTCCAGCTTCCGAACGCCTCATCTTCGCCCTCGATGTCCCGAGCACGGTTGACGCGATCCGTGTCGTGGCCACGCTGGGTGGGGCCGTATCCTTCTACAAGCTCGGCCTCGAGCTGTTCATGGCGGGCGGCTATTTCGAGCTCATGGACGGGCTGGCGGACCAGGGCAAGAAGGTCATGGTGGACCTCAAGTTCTTCGATGTGCCCGAAACAGTACGCCTCGCCGTGCGGCAGTTGGCCAAACGCAGGCCCGCCTTCGCCACCGTACACGGCAACGACGCGATCCTGGCCGCCGCGGCCGGCGAGAAGGGTTCGGTCCGGATCCTCGCGGTGACCGTGCTGACCAGCCTGGACCAGGGCGATCTCACAGACCTCGGCTTTAAGTGCGATGTGGAAGCGCTGGTGCTGTCCCGCGCCAGACGCGCCCTAGCCCTCGGCTGCGACGGTGTGGTGTCCTCGGGGCTGGAGGCCGAGCGGCTGCGCGCATCACTCGGAGATGGGTTCCTGATCGTCACCCCGGGCATCCGCCCGGTGGCGAACACCGACGACCAGAAGCGCACGGTGGATGTCGAGCAGGCGTTTCGCAACGGCGCCGACTACATCGTGGTCGGCCGCCCCATCCGCGATGCCCCGGACCCGCGCGCGGCGGTGGAACGGATCCAGGAGCGGATCCAGACCCTTTTCGGCTCGTCACGGGAGTAGATCCAGACGCTCGCCACTCGATTTCGCGCTATTCGCGAGGGCCGGTGTCGTCCGGTCGAGCGGAGATACGTGACCTCGCGCTTCAGGACCCAGACATAGGGTGGGAACACCTCCTGGAGAGGGGTCGTCGTCGGTGTTTGGCTCGGCCCGGATGCCGCGGGTTTGATGCTGCCCGGACAGCTCGTGCTGCGCCTGCTCGGCGCGCTCGCCCCGCCCTTGATCTAGTGGTGGGGTGCTTGGGGTGCGAGTGCCGCCTGGAAGAGCGCGCGCGGCTGCGGGGCGACCTGCTGATGAGAGAAAAATGGCGTCGGAGTGCAATTTTTGACGTTTAACGGTAATGAAAGACCCGCAATAAGATTCATCCGACCCCATTTTTCACAGCAGGTTTTGCGCCGCCTTGGCGGGCACGAACGGTGCGCAGACGGCCGCGAGCGCATGCCGGTGAAAGCGGCGTCCTAGGCACAGCAGCCGGAGCAACGCGCGTAAGGCGGAAGGCCCTTGTGGGCGTTCCGCAATAGGCGTGTCGCGCATCGCGCTCTCGGCTTACCTCGAGGAGGAGCTGGGGTGGATCCGGATCGAGACGATGGACGATCTCACGCCCGGCGGCCCGGTCTTCACGGAAGGCTGGCCGGATCACGTCTTCGTGTTTCACCGCTGGAAGGACCGCAGGCGACGGCGCGCGCGTGCCCGACAACACCGATTTCGATGTAGTGCGGCCGCTGGCACCGCCGGACGGCGTCAAGATCCGATTCATCGACTTGGATCCGCGCATCCTGCCCGACATGAGCGCCAAGGTCGCTTTTCTGTCGCAAGAGCCCACACCGGAGGAACGTCAGGCGAGGGTCTCGGTACCGCTCGGGGCGGTGGTCTCACGCGAGGGCAAGGCGATCGTGTTCGTATTGCGGGAGGGGCGGGTCGCCGAGGTCGCGATCGAGACGGGTGCGCGGCGCGGTGATCGAGTGGTGGTCGTGCGCGGCGTCGCGAGCGGGGATCGAGTGGTCCTCGACCCGCCCGAGGATCTTTCCAGTGGTGCCGAGGTCGCGATCCAGGGGCCATGAGCGAGACCGCCGTCGAGTCTGAGCCAGGGAGGACGACCCACAAAAGTGCGGATACGCACTACAAGAGTGCAGGCAGGTTTACTTGACTTGCCTGCGGCGTTGTCCTACAAGTGTCCCGAAATACAGGGGGAGCACATGTGAGACTCAGGAGACAGGGATGACCCTCCTGGCCGCTCAGCTATACGGCTCTGCGGGAGTGATCATAGTCATAACCTTGTAGTAATAAGATAGCAATAAGAAAGTTCCTTCCCCGCTGACAACTCGCGTTGTAATTCCTTAATGCTTTCATTAGCAGGCGTGATAGTGTTCGCGTGATGGAGTTCCGTTACTGACAGCGGGCGAGAGGTCGAGCCGCTACAGGAAGGCCGGATTGCGTAGTTTCCTGACAGCAGGCGGCTGCCCATCGGCCCCACAGGGCTGGGCGCCTCGACTGCACGTATCGGATTGTTGCCCGGCGCCGGGGATACAGGGTCGGTATTCGAGCCGATGAGGTCAGGTCCTTTTGTTGGTACAACCTAAGATTGAGGGGGTGGGTTATGGCAGAGCCTGTTGAGCCGAATTTGGATGGTGAGCCTGGGCAGCCACAGATGCGGCCGCACACGAGTTTGGATACGGCGGCGGCGCGGAACCTGGCGACGACGACCAAGTCCGTCCCGCAGATGCAGGAGATCACCTCGCGGTGGTTGTTGAAGATGCTGCCGTGGGTGCAGGTGTCGGGTGGGACGTACCGGGTGAACCGGCGGCTGAGCTATGCGGTGGGCGATGGGCGGGTGACCTTCACCACCAACGGGGCCGAGGTGCGGGTCATCCCCCAGGAGCTGCGCGAGCTGGCATTGCTGCGAGGGTTCGACGACGGCGAGGTGCTGAGGGGGTTGGCCGACCGGTTCGTCCAGCAGGAGTTCGCGCCCGGCGACGTGATCGTGGAGCGAGGCCAGTCCGCCGAACAGGTTTTCCTCATCGCCCACGGCAAGCTGAACAAGATTGGTGTCGGGAAGTACGGCGACGAGACGGTTCTGGGGGTGCTGACCGACGGCGACCACTTCACCTACCGGGCGGTGGTCGAGTCGGGGGACACGTGGGACTTCACCGTCAAGGCCGTCACCAGCGGCACGCTGCTGGTGCTGTCACAGCAGGCCTTTGAGCAGGTGGTCGCCCAGTCCGAGGCGCTTCAGGCTCACATCGCCCAGTTCAAGGCCAGCTCGCAGCGCGCACAGAACCCCTACGGGGAGGCGGCCATCGCGATGGCCGCTGGACACAAGGGCGAGCCTGAGCTGCCGGCCACCTTCGTCGACTACGAGGCCAAGCCCCGCGAGTACGAGCTGAGCGTGGCCCAGACCACGTTGCGGGTGCACACCCGGGTAGCCGATCTCTACAACGACCCGATGAACCAGATCGAGCAGCAGCTACGGCTGACCGTCGAGGCGCTACGCGAACGCCAGGAGGACGAGCTGGTCAACAACCGTGAGTTCGGGTTGCTGCACAACGCCGACCTCAAGCAGCGCATCCCGACTCGCACCGGGCCGCCCACACCCGACGACATGGACGAGCTGCTCTCCCTGGTGTCGAGGGAACCGGCGTTCTTCCTGGCGCACCCCCGCGCCATCGCCGCCTTCGGCCGGGAGTGCAACCACCGCGGCCTTGTATCCCCGAGCACCCCCGTGGTGGGCGGCATGGTGCCGGCTTGGCGCGGCCTTCCCGTCTTCCCCTGCAGCAAGATCCCCATCACCGACACCCGCACCTCCTCCATCCTGCTGCTCCGCATCGGTATGGAGAACCAGGGCGTGGTCGGCCTGCACCAGACCGGCATTCCCGACGAGTACCAGCCGAGCCTGAATGTCCGGTTCATGGGCGTCGACGAAAAAGGGATCATCAACTACCTCGTCAGCGCCTACTACTCCGCCGCCGTCCACGTCCCCGACGCCCTCGCCATCCTCGAGGACGTCGAGATCGCGCGGTTCCATGACCACCCCCTAGGCGATCCGGCGCCCGTTCCTGCGCCTGCCGCTCCTGAGGGACGCCGTCGCGCTCGCTGAGAGCCTGGTCATTCGGCCCGGACACTGAGGGAAGGGGAAGCAGGCCATGCAACCCTTTGAACTACCAGAGTTTTACATGCCGTGGCCCGCGCGGTTGAACCCCGGCCTAGAAGCGACGCGCGTGCATTCCAAGGCGTGGGCCACGGAGATGGGGATGCTGGACTCCGAAGGGGGTGCCCCCGGCCCCAAGATCTGGGACGAGGCCAAGTTCGACGCCATGGACTACGCCTTGCTGTGCTCGTATACCCATCCAGATGCGCCGGGCCCAGAGCTCGACCTCGTGACCGACTGGTATGTCTGGGTATTCTACTTCGACGATCACTTCCTCGAGACCTACAAGCGCAGCCGAGATCAGGCCGGTGCGAGGGAGTATCTCGATAGATTGCCGGCGTTCATGCCGGTGGACCCCACCAGCACCCTCCCAGAGCCGACCAACGCGGTGGAACGCGGCTTGGCCGATCTGTGGTCTCGCACCGTGTTCACCAAGTCTCTGGACTGGCGGCTCCGGTTCTCCGAGAGCCTCCAGAACCTCATCAAAGAGTCCCTGTGGGAGCTCTCCAATATCAGCCAGGATCGGGTCCCCAACCCGATCGAATACCTCGAGACGCGCCGCAAGGTCGGCGGAGCCCCCTGGTCGGCGGACCTCGTCGAGCACGCCGTGTTTGTAGAGATCCCGCCAGAGATCGCCCCGACCCGGCCAATGCATGTGCTGAAAGACTCGTTCGCCGATGGGGTGCATCTGCGCAACGACATCTTCTCCTATCAGAGAGAAACGGAACAGGAAGGCGAGATCAACAACTGCGTGCTGGTGGTCGAGCGGTTCCTCCACTGCGACCCGCAGCGGGCCGCGAATCTCGTCAACGACCTACTGACCTCCCGGCTGTACCAGTTTGAAAACACCTTCTTCACCGAGCTTCATCCGCTGTTCGAAGAGCATGGTCTGGACCCGGCTACCCGCGAGAACGTGGTCAGGTACGTCAAAGGACTTCAGGACTGGCAGTCGGGCGGTCATGAGTGGCACATGAGATCCAGCCGCTACATGAACAAAGGGTCCAACGAGACCCAGGAGCACATGCCGCTCGGTGGCCCCACGGGCCTAGGCACGGTGGCGGCCCGTCTCGGCCTGGCGCCGAGGAGTCTGGGA